>NZ_JACJQV010000132.1 GCF_014696875.1 Microcystis wesenbergii FACHB-1317
TAATCTAGATAACCCATTCCTTTTTTGGCTTTTTGGGTCGTAAAGTCTAAACTTGTTGTGTCTTGAACTGCCAAAACTATTGGATGTTCTTTGATTCTTTCTACGGTACTTTTGGCCTGGGCGGCAATTATATCTGAGGGGTGAAAATAGGGGGAATTCCAAAAGTCGTAGGTGGCACTCGCTGCCGCTAGATTTCCCGAAGCTTGTGGCACACTTGTACTAGGTTGGCTGGCCAAGTTTTCCACGATACTGATTAACCTTTTCTTTCTTCTGGTGTCCCCTAGGTCTGCATACTGTAATTCTTGGGCTGCCCATTTCTCCATTTTTTTGCTTACCTCCACCTTGATTCCTTCTTTCAAAACTATACCTATCAATCGTTTCCCCTTTTTTTAAGTTTCTTCTCTTTTTGTTAAGAAAGATCCGACTAATGGATAGCTTATTAAGGGGGGTATCGGACAATTTTTAACACCTACCTACTTATTTAGAGATTTTCTGCAACTTTAGGCCTATTTTTCCCATTTTTGAACTCCCAAAAATTAATTAGGCCGGAAGTCTGTTGAAACTTAACAATATTAACAGACAAGGACGGGAAAATAATTGCTAGATTGAGTTAGGTACAGTTAACTGTAACCGCGAGAACAAGAGAAAAAAAGCGGTTTTCCCCGGTAAAACCGCCAAAAAGCCCTAGCTTAATTTCTCGATTCTGACGATTAAATAAATATTAAAACAGCCGATGAATCTAACGAACTTTCCTTGGTTAACTGCCATCATCCTTTTTCCCATCGTCGCCGCCTTATTGGTTCCCATAATTCCCGATAAAGACGGTAAAACCGTGAGATGGTTTGCTCTGACGGTGGGATTAATCGACTTTGCCCTAATTATCTACGCTTTCTATAGCAGTTACGATTTCGCTAATCCCAATCTGCAATTAGTGGAAAGTTACCAATGGTTGCCCGAAATTGACCTAAGATGGTCTTTAGGAGCCGATGGCCTCTCCATGCCTCTGATTATCTTAACGGGATTTATCACCACTCTGGCTATCTTAGCGGCTTGGCCGGTGACTTTTAAACCGAAACTATTCTACTTCCTGATGCTGTTGATGTACGGGGGGCAGATTGCAGTGTTTGCCGTGCAGGATCTGTTACTGTTCTTCCTCGTCTGGGAATTAGAATTAGTCCCCGTCTATCTGATCCTCTCTATTTGGGGCGGTAAGCGCCGTCTCTACGCAGCCACCAAATTTATCCTTTACACCGCCGGAGGCTCCCTCTTCATCCTTGTAGCGGCGCTGACGATGGCTTTTTATGGCGATACCGTCTCCTTTGACATGGTGACTATTGCTGGCAAGGATTTTCCCCTGAAACTGCAATTATTCCTCTACGCCGGTTTTCTGATTGCCTACGGGGTAAAACTGCCGATTTTCCCCCTCCATACTTGGCTGCCGGATGCCCACGGCGAAGCCACCGCCCCTGCCCATATGTTACTAGCGGGAATTTTGCTTAAAATGGGTGGTTATGCGCTCCTACGGATGAATATGGGGATGTTACCCGATGCTCACGCCGTTTTCGCCCCCGTTTTGGTGATTTTAGGGGTAGTTAATATTATCTACGCCGCCTTAACCTCTTTTGCCCAACGCAATCTTAAGCGCAAAATTGCCTATTCTTCCATCTCTCACATGGGATTTGTCCTGATTGGTATGGCTTCCTTTACCGATATTGGTACGAGTGGGGCGATGTTACAGATGATTTCCCACGGACTGATTGGGGCGAGTTTATTCTTTATGGTCGGTTGTACCTACGATCGCACCCATACCCTGATGTTAGACGAGATGGGCGGTGTCGGCAAGAAAATGAAGAAAGTTTTTGCCATGTGGACCACCTGTTCCCTCGCTTCCCTGGCTTTGCCCGGGATGAGCGGGTTTGTGGCGGAATTAATGGTATTTATCGGTTTTGCCACCAGTGATGCCTATAGTCCCACTTTCCGCGTCATTATCGTCTTTTTAGCGGCTATCGGTGTCATTCTCACCCCGATTTATCTCTTGTCCATGTTGCGAGAAATTCTCTACGGGCCGGAAAATAAGGAATTAGAAGAACACCATGCCCTCGTCGATGCGGAACCCCGGGAAGTCTTTATCATCGCTTCTCTATTAGTGCCAATTATCGGTATTGGACTCTATCCCAAAGTGGCTACGACAATTTACGATGCTACTACCAATAAATTAACCGCCCTAGCGCGTAATTCTGTCCCCAGTTTAGTGCAACAGGCAAAGGCAAAAACCCCTAGTTTCTCCCTTTATTCCCTAAAAGCCCCCGAAATCTAAAGAGTTATCAGTTATCAGTTATCAGTTACCAGTTATCAGTTATCAGATTTTAGTTTTAAGTGAGCAGTATTAAATCCCACTTTCCGCACTTCTTAACATTCAATTGATAATTTTTACTAATATTAAATCCAGTTATTAAAGAATGATTATTTATTCTCCCTTTTGCCTTTTGCATGAGTAGAAAACGGGTTTCTCCGAGAAACCCGTTTTCTGTGCGTTACTCAACGGATTTAGTATTATTATACTTTTAATTGATTGTGTCATTATTTTAATGCGATCGCTACTGAGTACAGCCTGGAGAATTATTAGAATTGGTCCCCACTGGAGCAATCGCGCCCAAAGAAGATTAGGCGGTCGCAACGCGCTCGCTACGCGAGACCGCAACATAGCAAAATATAGGAGTTTAGCCAATGTCTAACGAAACCGTGACTTATTCCCTAGAAGCTGTTCTAACAAGGATCGAGGGGAAAATAGACAAAATTGATGAACGATTAACCAAAGTAGAAATAGGACAATCGGAGTTAAAAGGGGAGATTAAAGCCTTAGGGTTTAAGGTTGAGGGCATCGATAAAAGATTAGAGAAAGTAGAAAACGAGCAATCTGTTTTAGTTAAGTCTGTTTCTGACTTACAGGGATTTCGGGGGTTAATTTTACCTCTGATTGTTGGGGGAATTAGTGCCAGTATCGGAGCAATAATCACCGTCAGTATCAGATTTTCTCTACTCAGTGGCAACCCATAAATAAGGCGATTGTAACATAGCAAAATATAGGAGTTTAGCCCATGTCTAACGAAACCGTGACTTATTCTCTAGAAGCTGTTTTAACAAGGATCGAGGGGAAAATAGACTCTCTACAAAGGGATGTCAATCAAAAATTCGACAAAATTGATGAACGATTAACCAAAGTAGAAATAGGACAATCGGAGTTAAAAGGGGAGATTAAAGCCTTAGGCTTTAAGGTTGAGGGCATCGATAAAAGATTAGAGAAAGTAGAAAACGAGCAATCTGTTTTAGTTAAGTCTGTTTCTGACTTACAGGGATTTCGGGGGTTAATTTTACCTCTGATTGTTGGGGGAATTAGTGCCGGTATCGGGGCAATAATCACCGTTAGTATCAGATTTTCTCTACTCAGTGGCAACCCATAAATAAGGCGATTGTAACATAGCAAAATATAGGAGTTTAGCCCATGTCTAACGAAACCGTGACTTATTCCCTAGAAACTGTTCTAACAAGGATCGAGGGGAAAATAGACTCTCTACAAAGGGATGTTAACAAGCTAGAAATAGGACAATCGGAGTTAAAAGGGGAGATTAAAGCCCTAGATGAGCGACTAACCACAGAAATTAAAGGATTAACTGCAAGAGTCGCTAATCAGGAATTTACCAATCGAGGGATTCTAATCGCTTTGGTTGTTGCCATTTTGGGAGGAGCAGCTAAACTTTTTGGTTTTCTTCCCAATCCCTAACAGCGATCTAATTAGGGTTTGCTGAATAAATCTAAAAACCTTGTTGGATAAGGTTTTTAGACTTTTTTACCCTCAAAAAGTGCCGACCATTGGAGTGATCAGGGGGAAAATTTAGGGACTTTTTCCCTGAAAATTAGGTAATTGACCACCTGAAAATGGGTAAATCCCTACACCCCACACCCCACACCCCACACCCTACCCCCACGAAAAACTTTTTGCCGCAAACCCTAATTAGGAAGTTGCCGTTTTCTTTTCACTAATAACTGAAAAATCCCCACCCTACCCAATCACCTCATGTAAATCCGTCGGTGCGAGGTTAGGATAAACCACTTCACCATCCTTAAACCAGATAATGCGTCCAGAATGACGCGCCACATCAGCCTCGTGAGTTACCATGACGATAGTAATGCCACTGTTATTCAATTCTGAGAAAATAGCCATCACCTCTTGGGTAGTTTTCGAGTCTAGCGCCCCCGTCGGTTCATCGGCAAGTAATAATATGGGTTGATTGACAATTGCCCTAGCAATAGCGACGCGCTGCTGTTGTCCCCCCGATAATTGATTGGGTTTATTGTGCAGTCGATTATCCAATTTTACCTTCGTTAAAGCAGCGATCGCTCTTTCCTTTCTTTCCTGGGGAGGAACCCCACCATAAATCATCGGTAACATGACATTTTCCAGCGCACTCATCTGGGGTAAAAGATGGAATTGCTGGAAAACAAAGCCGATTTTGCGATTGCGAATCTGAGCTAAATCCCCATCCGGCAGCGTAGAAACGTCGAGATTTTCTAGATAATAGGACCCCGAGGTGGGACGATCAAGACAGCCGATAATATTCATGGCTGTGGATTTTCCCGAACCCGAAGCCCCCATAATAGCGCAATATTCCCCTTTTTTCAGGCTTAAATTGACGTTATTGAGGGCTTTAACCATGGTTTCGCCACTGCCGTAGATTTTAGACACATTTTCGAGGCGAATAATTACTGGCTGATAGACTTCGGCTTTATCGTTGCGTTCGCTGAGAGAGGAAGTATCAAAACTCATGGGTCAAATCATTAAAGTAAAAAGTCAAAAACCGATGTCAGAATTAGAAGAAATGCACATATTTTAACTTGATTAACTGTCGTTCCTGCTATCTGTTTTCTTGTAAGGAATTTAAGGCTTTTTCTAGACGATTCTGGATTTCTCCATCAATAAATCTGTCGGGATTACCAGCAAATTCTTGCAGAAATTTTCTCCCGGCTATGCTAAGGGTGTAATAACAAACATACAAAGGTGTATGCCAATGATATGCTTCAATAATTTCCCCAAAAGTTCCGCTATTGCCTAGAGATTCCTTATAAATCCACGGGGCGGCATGACCGCCGTGGACAGTCTGAGATAATCTATTATAACATGGATAAATTTCTGTCTTATCCTTCTTATTAATGGCACAAGTTATCTCGTAAAAAGAAGGCTTTTTCTTATTACTATCTTTCTCCAGTTGAGGACAATTGGATATATTCTTCACAATCTCTTTTTTATAATCCTCTAATGATTGCTTATCTTCTTTGAGTTGAGCAACTTCATCTGGGTTTGACTTCAATTCCTCTAAGTCTTTGATATATTTTTCAGTTTCCTCAATCTCAGAGTTAATCATCCTTACCAGTCTTATTTCTCGTTTATTTTCCTCAGTTTCATTAAGTATCCACATTAAATTACTAAAGGTTTCAAGGAGCGATCGAGCAATAATTAAAGCTGGTGGCAGCAGACGCACATCTTGATTAGCTAGACAAAGAATCCCTTCAATATCTCGTCTTATTAATCTGAGAAAATCGGCGGCTTTTTTTTCTGCTTCCCATTTTCCTAATCCTTGTATTTCCTCTAAACAATCTCCTAGTCGTTCCAGCAACAATTGTATCTCTTCAAGAATAATTATCATAAATTGTGGCGACTGAAAAAAATCTGCTGCCAAACTATGATCAGCCCAATAATCCGCTTCTTCTGATTCAGAGTTAAAATCAGGAACTTCTTCCCAACTATGGATTTCTGTCAGTTTTTTGGGTACAGATTGAGTCATAATTGTTCATCTCCGATAGAGTCTTTTTTCAGAAAAGGTGGCATCTCTAGCTGTAACTACTCGAATTTTTTGATCCCGGCGAGTATAGACAATAAATAAAATACGTCCGCCATAGCTCCTCCCAATTATAGCCCAACGTTTTTCCCTCTCTGTCTTCCTTGATGCCGTCCCTATTTTTCTTGTATCCTGAAAAACCTGCTCGACTTCTGCTGGAATTAGATTATGTCTTGAAATATGCTCGATATTATTAGCGTCCCAGTCAAATTCCATTGCTAGTTTAACCCGAAGAAACAAAGGTCAGTGCAGCTAATTCTTGGCATCCTTGAGAAAACCGACCAGAGGCAAGAAAACTGGCGCTAAATTCGATCGAGCTACGGCTAAACAGGGATAGGATCGATCACTATAATTTTCCCCCACCTGTAAGGGAAAAATCTTTTCTCCTAAAGAGATAAATACCCCGTCTGCGGCCTGTAGAATCGCCCAAACTGCGGCAATATCCCAGACTTTCGGGGTTGCTTCCACTCCTCCCAAGACAGTGCCATCGGCAACCAAAAGCAGATTATAACTAGCCACTCCTATCATCCGCACTTTGCAGGGAAAGGGATTTTTAAATACATCTGTACTACGAGCGCAGAGATTAAACAGATGATTTTTGCTGGGAAAATCGTCGCTGGTGTGAATCGGTTGACCGTTGCAGTAGGCCCCCTCTGGACCGGTTAAACCCGTCTCACCGTACCAATAACCATAATAGGACTGTTTCAGGCAGGGGAGATAAACAAATCCGAACACGGGAGTCCCCCGGTAGAGAAGTCCCAGGGAAATGCCCCAGATGGGAATACCGCGAGTAAAATTAGTCGTGCCGTCGATCGGATCCACTACCCAACACCATTCTTGATCCGGGAAAATATGGGTAGTTTCCTCGGTTAAGACTCCATGATCCGGGAAAGTGCGGGCAATTAGTGATCGCAATTCGCCATCGGACCAACGGTCGGCAGCCGTCACTAAAGTCCCGTCTGCTTTATTGGTGGCCTGTAATTTGCCAAAATCAGCTAGTAGGCGATCGCTAACCTGGCCGGTAGCCTGATAACAAAAGTCTAAAACCTGACTCCAAAAAGTTTCCATAATTTTCTAGTTCGTCTTCTAGTAGAATATCAAATCATTGTCTAAACTTAGGTAGTCGAGATTGAGCGCGGAAGCCCACCAGGAGATCAGACTAGCTACCCGTCTAGAAGCGATACTTTACCTAAAAGGGCAGCCTGTCCCCTTAACCGAGATGGTGAGATTAACCAACAGCGATCGCTTGACGGTGGAAGATGCCATGATCGAGTTAATGTCCGATTATGCCCACCGGGATAGTGCCTTGGAAGTGGTGGAAACCCCCCTCGGTTATAGTTTACAATTGCGGTCAGCTTATCAGAATTTGATCGAAGACCTGATCCCGGCCGAATTAGGCACGGGAACCCTCCGCACTTTAGCAGCGATCGCACTAAAAGAACCGATTTTACAAGCGGATTTAATTAATTTACGAGGCAGTACGGCCTATCAACAGGTTCAGGACTTGGTAGAACGAGGATTTGTGAGAAAACGCAAGCAAAATGAAGGTAGATCGTACTGGTTAGAAGTAACCGATAAATTTCATCAATATTTCGAGGTTGACAATCTTAGAGAACAGGGTATTCTGGAAGCTACCGATCGGGAATAAGGAGAGAGAGAGTATATTAAGGGTGAATGTTTGATCACTGAGCTAAACTTGAGGAAGATGGGGGGGACTTCAGGCAATCAAGAAGAGCGATTTGTTAACCTAGATCCAATAACCACTACAGCGTGGAAGTTCTGATGACTTTTAATCCTGATTTTTTTCCCTGGGAAACCGAAGAACAAAATGATAACTGTCTGATGCAGTATCTCCAGCAGCAGCATCCTGAAACCCTTGAGAGAATAGCCCAATCCGTCAGTAGCGAAATTAAAGATATTATCTCGCAAAACGTCAGGGGATTGGTGGGAATGTTGCCCTCAGAGGATTTTGCGGTACAAATTACCACCGACCGCGAGAATTTGGCTAATCTTCTCGCTTCAGCGATGATGACCGGTTATTTCCTCGGTCAAGTGGAGAAGCGCCATCATTTAGAATCAATTTTGTTAGCTACAGAATCAATTAAATTGGGCAAAAAACCAAAAATAGATTAATCTTCACCCCAAAAAGATAGAGACACTTTCATCGGTGTCTCTATCAGTTTTTAGCCCCCTTTGGCAAAACTTACCATCACCAAAATCGAGAGCAGGATACCAGGGACAAGTAAACCCGCTAATAATCCAAATTCAGTCAGCGTCATAGGAAAATATGCCCAAAATTCCATCACTTCCCACTCTAACCCCCTCTTCCTGCCACCTCAACAAAGCTTAAGGAAAATTTAAAGCCTTTTACCAGTTTTTCTTCCTACACAAACCAAAGAGAGTCTTTTTGATGTGGGTAAGCGGTTTATAATTCTTTTTTCAGCGCCCCGTATAAAGCTGAATAATCGTCCTCTGCGAATCCCATTTCCAAAGCTTTTTCAAGAAGGCGCTGTACTCCTGTTAGGGGAAAAGTGGTTAAATCTAACTTCTCCGATTCCTCTAAAAAGAGATTGACATCTTTGAGTAAATGTTTAGTGGGAAAATTAGGGTTAGCATAATTTTCTTCTAACATTCTGGTTAATTTTTTGTCAAAAGTAGGCGCATATAAGGCACTTTGACGCAGGATAGTCATGAACTTTTCTAGATCTACTCCTTGCTGGGATAAAAAAGCTAAACTCAAAGCAAAAGCACTGGTTAGAGCGGCAATTAATTGATTTAAAGCTAATTTTAACGCCGCGGCGGTTCCCACTTCCCCGATTAACATCGGTTCTTGACCAAAATGTGCTAATAAATTTGACCATTGATGGAACTGTTTCTCCGTTGCTCCCACCATAACTAAGAGAGTCCCATTTTTAGCTTCAGGAATACTTCCTAACACGGGTGCTTCTAGATATTCTCCCCCTTTAGCAACAATTTGATCTCGCAGTTGTTTACTTTCAGAAGGGGCAATGGTTCCCATCTGGATAATAGTACGATTATTGAATTTAGATTGCTCGGAATTTAATCCTAAAACCTCTTGGATAGCGGCGGCATTGGTTAACATTAAAATCAGACAATCTGCCTCTTGAATTACCTGATCGGGACAGCTAACTGTTTTGGCTCCTAACTGCTGTAAAGCTGTCAATTTTTCTAAGGTGCGATTATAGGCAATAACAGAAATTCTCTGATTTAATAATCTTTCTACCATTGGCGTTCCCATTAATCCCGTTCCCAAAAATCCAACTTTCATAACTCGATTTTTCCTTATTTATTGATTAATTTTTGCTTGTTTTTATGGCTGTCCAATGACGATTAGAAGACTGATAAATTTTAACATTTTCTAAGCCCGATTGCTGGATTAAATCTTCGATTTCTGCTAGGGTAAAAGCGGCCTGGAGAGAATCCTTAAATAGTTGCGCTTGTCGGGGAGAAAAATTAGGATCGATTTCCCTCACCATCCCCTGGATTATTTCCTCGGAATCGGGACGGAATAAATCTCTTAAAAAAATGCCGCCATTCGGTTTTAAAACTCGCTTAATTTCCCGTAAAAAAGGCAGAGGATTTTCGAGATGGTGGATTAAACTATTAGAAATAACTAAATCAAATTGCTCGGATTGGTAGGGAAGATTTTTCCCATCAACTTTTTCTAATTTGATTTGTTCTTGACAGTTAGCGCTCAGGATATTTTTTTGACCAATTTCTAACATAGAATCGGCCAGATCAATAGCGATAATTTGCCATTGGGGACGTAGTTGACTGATCATAATCGGAATGCGTGCAGTACCGGTTCCCACATCTAATACCCTAGCATTAATGCCGGCCAATTGTACGGCTTCTTTAGCAAAATTAGTGTTAACTTCGGTGAAGTCCATGGCATCATATTCGATCGCTTCTTCCCGATCATCCATTACTTCCGGTTCTAAAATTCTTTCCATAGAAAAGCTATCTTTAAGGATTACAATATTCACAATACATCGGATCGGCGGTTTTTTCACCGTTGGGAAAGAGTTTTTCCTCTCGATAATCACAGCTTTGACAACCGTATAGTTCCAGTTTAATTAAAGAGGTGGGAAAGTGACATAAACCACAGGGTAAACCCGCTTTTCTTTCGATAATATCAAACCCCGGACAACCACAATTAGGACATAATTGATTGAGTTTCTGCACCAGATTTGCTGTCGCAGCTGCAATTGCTTTCATCCGCGTGGGATTGTGCATAGCACGCATATCGGTTTCTAGGTGTACTTTGCCGTTTTTGTCAAGAATATCTTCAACAATTTTAACGAAATTTTTCTTGTCAGTAATTCCCTTAAAAATCTGCTCGGAGTCGAGAGAATTTTTATCAAACATCACCACTAAACCATGACTAGGAAAGCCGATTTTTTCGGCAAATTCTAAAGCAGCTGCTAGATTAGTTACAGTTTGGTGAGCGTGATTAGTTTCCGTGACTATTGCTTGACCAATTATTTCTAGATTATGGACTCGATCGAACAATAAAATCAATTCACGATTACAGGAAACTAGCGGCAAGTTGGGATAGGGATAAAAACTACCCTCACTGGCAATTCCGATATCGTATCCCGAAAGCTCGATCGCTTGTTGTGCCTTCCTGCGAGCGGTTTCAATTTGTGTCCCGATGCGCTTAATATCCCGGGTAAAAGTGCCAAAGCGATCGGTATTAAAATTATCGGGTACAATCACCTTAAGGCCTATTTCTTGCGCTAAAATCGGTGCAATTACCCGCTCTTTTCCGTGCATAGTCCCTAAAATTGCTATCCGATCTTGAAACATCTTTTCTTGAAACATCTTGATCAAGGAAAAAGTAAAAAACAGCAATCAGCGAAAAGAAAACGGCAATTTCCTACTTAAGACTGTCCACTTAAAACTCACATCTGATAACTGATAACTGATAACTGATAACTGATGGTGGGTTACGGCGAATACTAAACAGGTGGTAAAATATCTAAGTTATTGTCGCCTAACCCACCCTACGCTAACTTTCTGGGGGTTTTCCCTGAGCTTGTTTTAATCTTTCTGCTGCTGTTTCCATGACTTCTGCAAAGTTTTCGAGAATTTCGCCGGGATGCGCTTCGAGGATTTTTGTAGATAGGGAAATGCGGTTTTTATATTCGTCAATTTCCGCGACTACCACTTGAATTGCTTGACCAACTTTAAAGAAAGTCATGGGAGAATTAAAAAAGGCTCCTGTCACCTGTTTAGCATGGAGTAATCCCGTCACTCCACCGCAATCGACAAAGACACCGTAGGGTTGTAATTTAACCACAGTGCCACTTAATAACTTACCCACAGCTAATTGACTGATAGCGTTAGCGCGAGCAATTTCTCGCTGAGATAAAACTAATTTATTATTTTCTTGATCGATTTGAATAAAAGTTGCGGTTAAAAGTTGTCCGATCAGGGAATCTAAATCATTTTTTTCGATTAAATGGGAGCGAGGGATAAATCCTTTTAATCCTTCCACTTCTCCCGTCACTCCCCCCTTATTCACCCCTGTGACGCGCAGCTGTACCGACTTGCCACTTTCAGAGATTTCCCTGACATTTTCCCAAGCTTTTTGTAGTAATAATTGCCGCAGAGACAGGGTAACTTGTCCTTCCGCATCCTGTCCACGGGTAATTAGAAAATCGAATTCTGCACCTATAGGTAAAGCTTCGGGAATGGAAGTAACATTTTCGAGGGAAATTTCCCTTAAAGGAATAAAAGCGGAGGATTTGCCGCCAATATCGATGAATGCTCCATCGGAGGTGTGTTGATCGACTCTCCCGCGCACGATTTGCCCTTTTTCAAATTGATAATCGTATTGATCAAGAGCTTTGGCAAAATCGTCCATGGAAAAGGCTGGGTTCGGTGTCATGATAAATAGAATGGTTACAAGTATAATTTCGAACTGCTTCCAGTGTAAGCTGAAGCTTGAGGAGTCAGACCATTAAGATTTAAGAAGGCTAAATAACTCTAGTACATGATCCCAGGCAGATTTGGCCGCATTGGCATTATAACTAGCCCGTTGGTCGCATAAAAAGCCATGGTCGGCGTTTTCATAGCGGAAAACTCGATGGGGGATTTGATAACGGGTTAATGCGTTTTCTATCTCATCCACTTGCTTTTGAGGAATACTGGTATCTAACACCCCGAAAAATGCGTAGATTGTCCCTTTGATTTGGGGAGTCACCTTCACTGTCGCTTGACCACCCCCTGGGGTTCCCGTGGTGATTCCTGCACCGTAAAAAGAGGCAGTAACTTTGATATCCTCTAGAGTGGAGACAAGATAAACCACATGACCACCAAAACAAAAACCGATCGTGCCGACACCGGTTTTTTGCACCTGTGGCAAACTATAAAGATAATCGATGGTGGCCTGGATATCGCTGAGTAATTCGGCTGCTTTGGTTTGTTCTTTGTACTGACGACCGATTTCGATATCTGCCATACTGTACCCCGTTTCAAAACCGGGAGCAAATCGCTGATAAATGGCAGGAGCGATCGCTATATAGCCTTCTTGGGCGATTCTGCGCGTGACATCGCGAATATGGTCGTTTACGCCAAATATTTCCTGAATCACGATAATTGCTGGATAAATTCCCACTCGATCGGGAATGGCTAAATAAGCGTCTATGTCAATATCTTTGTTAGAAATCGTAACAGTTTGCGTATTAATAGTCATAATTTTCTCGCTGAAAAGCGGATTGGTGTTAGGGTGTTAGGGCTTGAGGATTGTAGGATGTTAGGGTTTTAGTTAAAACTCCCCACTTCCCCATTCCCCCACTTTCCCATTCCCCCATTCCTCAAATTAAAACAAACTTTGCCAAGGCCGCAGCCACCCCATTTAAGTTTACACTGGGGGCAACCCAATCGGCTTGATCCTTAACGGCTTGGGGAGCATTACCCATGGCGACACCGACACCCGCGTAGGTGAGCATAGAAACATCATTAAAATTATCACCGATCGCCATAACGTTTTGCGGTTGTAATCCTAGGATATCTTCGGCCAAAAATTGGGTGGCGCTTCCCTTAGTGGCATCAACGTGGGTAACTTCAAAAAAAGTCGGACTCGATTGGGTAAAGTATAAATCTTGATTTTGATAGCGTTGCTGTAAATGATGCCAAATCTCGGCGATAAATTGCTTATCTTCTCCCATGGCCAGGATTTTAGTGGTTTTGTGGGCAACTTTGCGTAAATCTCCCACTGCTTCGGCAATAATACCCGATCGCTGACGATAGAATTCCGTTTCCGCATTTAATTGCCGCACATAAAGCACATCGTCCATATAAAAATTAAGGGAGATTTTCTCCTTCCATTGGGGTTGTTCGAGATAATCTAAAAGATCGATCGCCAAGTCGGGGGAAATAGGGGTATGTCGATGGTGAACTTGGGAAACAGGATCTTGAATCCAAGCGCCATTGTAAGCAATTATGGGTAAAGTGGATTTAAGACGTTGATGAAAGCGTAAAGCCGAGCGGTACATCCTACCAGTACCGATAGCGACGGGAATTCCCTTTTTTTGGACGGCTGAGACAGCTTGCACCACGGCCGGATTAACCTGATTGTTATCCCCGGCGATCGTTCCATCCACATCGACAACGATTAAGCGAATATCCACAGTCTTTTCCCATTCAACGGTAACAGTTAATAGTTTGCCACTTCCCCCATCAAAAAGGGCAAGAATTAAGTAGTCTGTTAAGTATCGGGTAAATCTTGGTATTCAGCCAAAGCATTGATAAAAAAGAAGTCTCCCCAAATTAAACCCGTATCATAGATTTGGGTGGGTTGAATTGCGGCAGGATGATGATAACAACCATGGCGCAATAGACTCATCTCTGGGGCGGTTTCGTCGGGAAAATACTGAAAAGAAGTCAAATTCAAGAGAGTATTATCGATCGCCTCTCGATAGGTTCCATAACTAGGATCACTGCTAGGTAAAGCTTTTAATAAGCGAATCATCCCCGCCACAGCGATCGCTGCTGCCGACGAATCCTTTTCGGTAGCGGCATTTTTTTGCCAGGCATAATCAAAGTCCCAGGGGGGGATAAAATCTCCGGCGCGTCTTTGCTCACCGGGCCAGCGATCGGGCAAATTTTCTAGATAATAATTAATGGCATCCTTGGCAATGGTTAACATTTCTGGATCGCCGGTGTAAATATAGGCTGTCGTGGCGCTATAAATAAACCAAGCTTGACCCCGGGACCAAGTGCTATCATCGCGCCAGCCCTGTTTTCCCTCATTAAATAAGAAATTTCTATAGGTGGGAGAGTTGACATTTTGATCAAAATACCCTCTTTGCCAAGTTCCCGTTTTACCTGGGCGACGGTTAGTGCCAAAGGTGCGGCTAATGGTGCGGATGTGGGAAAGGGCCTTTTCTTGCCAATCCTTTGCTTCCTTGGGGTCAGGATTGTGGCGACTTGCCCAGAGCAGTTGTTCTATACTGATCGTATGGTCCATAAAAACGTGCCAATGTTCTTGCCGATCAGTGCGATCGGCCTTGCGTAACCAGCCAAAAGTCCCGATATCGGTGTGATAACTCCCTTTACCATCCTGAAAAGGTTGCGCTAGTTGTCTGGCCCCCCGTAAAGTTATCTCTAAAGCTGTCTGTTTTTCCTGGCCCTGTCCCGACTCAAACCAAGGAGCAAACACCAGTACATTATTAAGAGCGATGTCTTTGTTCTTCAAACTAGCTTCTTTTAAGGGATCGCTCCATTTTTTCGCGGCAGCTGACCAAAATCCCGCATCCATAGGGTTTGATTCTAAGTCAGCAATTTTCCATAATAGAGCAGGAAAAGCCCCTGCCGCCCAAAAATCGGCCTTTTCTAACATCCAAGTACCGTGGGTGGGACTATTCCCCCTCCGTAGCCAATTGAAGAAATTAAAACCCGATGGCTCTGGATGGGTAAGATAGGGATAGAGAATTCCCCGACGGGCATAACTATCGAGATAATCGATCGTAGTCGCTAGTTTCATCTTAGCTAGATCGAGACAGAGCTTAATTCTTTCAGCTAGGGGCATTTTAGCCCGCAATTCCGCCGCCGATTCGGGACGATGGATAATCCGGACGGCCAGGGCACCGATCGCCGCCCCTGTACCTAGAATGATGAGCGTGCGTCGCTTCAAATTCCCGACTCCTAAGCTGGATAGATGCGAATACGGCGATTCGGTTCCTCTCCGAAGCTATCGGATTGGAGACGGTAATGTTCCACTAATTCGTGCTGCATTTTCCGCACTTTCGCCGAGCGCGGCAGTAACTCCACGGGTTGACCAGTAGGAATAACGATTTGTTCCACCGCTAACCGGGCCTCCTCCAAAGCTTCGATCTCGTCATCGCTGCCGCTGCGGGCAAATAAACGCAGATCCGCGCCTTCCTGATTCATCGGGTCATCAATGCCCAAAATCCGCTTTAAACCGCGAGAAATTTGGGGCAGGGTATTGGATTTGATGCCGTGGATGGGAATTTGTCTTACTTTGGCAATTTGCCGCAATTTTGACTGATTTTTAACGTGGGAACGCAGGGCCAGCACCGCGTCGGCCGCCTGTAAATCTTTGGTCAACACGATCGGCAAATCTAGGGCCTGTACTACCTGTTCGATCGGGGCGCGACTGACTCCGTAGGGATAGACATAAACCGGCCAATCTTCGCCATTGGGACCGGGTACGCGGACTTTTTCCGTTTCCGGTTCTTCCTGTAGCCAAGATTGTTCGAGGAGGCGATCGAAATCGTTTTCCCGGTTGAGAGGGACCGCAGGGAAACGGGCCACGGGAGTCATCCGGCCATCGGCCCGCCATCCCTTGGGTTTATCCATTTCTGGCAGATAATTGCCGCGCAAAGGGGTGAGGTTTTCCGGTTTTGGTTCTTCCTGGGCGACCTGTACTTTCCCCTCCTCATCTACCCAACGGATTTGGGCAATTGCTTCCCGTCCCCGCAGCAGTTGGTCGATCGTGGTGGATACGTCCTCGTGGATGACCCAGCGCTGACGTTCCAACATTTCGATGGCAATCTCAAAGGTGGGGGGTGCTTTGCGTTCTAAAACGGTCTTCTGAGAACCCCGGCGGCGTGCTTCTTCGTCTCCGAGAGTTACTGCTTGAATTCCCCCAACTAAATCCGATAAAGTCGGATTTTTAATTAAATTTTCCAATTGATTGCCGTGGGCGGTTCCCACTAACTGCACCCCGCGTTCGGCGATCGTGCGAGCGGCCAGAGCTTCTAATTCTGTCCCGATCTCATCAATCACGATCACTTCTGGCATATGGTTTTCCACCGCTTCGATCATGACTTGATGCTGCAATTCCGGACGGGACACCTGCATCCGACGGGCCCGACCGATGGCTGGATGGGGAATATCTCCATCTCCGGCGATTTCGTTGGAAGTGTCGATAATCACTACCCGTTTATTGAGATCGTCGGCTAAAACTCGGGCTATTTCTCGCAAGGCCGTGGTTTTCCCTACCCCTGGACGACCGAGCAGCAGCAGGGATTTTCCTGTTTCCACCAGGTCGTTAATCAGGGTGATCGTACCGAAAACGGCCCGACCGATACGACAGGTTAAACCGATAATTTCCCCGTCTCGATTGCGAATGGCACTGATGCGGTGTAGGGTGCGTTCAATCCCAGCGCGATTATCGCCGCTAAAACTGCCCACCCGGGCGATCGAATACTGGATTTCTTCTTTTGAGATCGGTTCGTCCCCCAGATCGATCGCCCCATCGGGAAAACGCGCTTCTGGTATGCGTCCCAAATCCATAACCACTTCGATCAGTTGATGCTGCCGCGGCTGTTCCTCGATTTTGCCGCGAATCCGCGCGGGGAGAATTGCCAAGAGTTTGTTTAAATCTTCGGTCACTGGCATCCGAGAGGAGGGTAGGGTTTCTGGCATTAATAATAAAAGGTTTTGGCGATAATTGGTTGTTTTTATTTCCAAGATTTTCTTGGGGTCTAACACATTTAGGGGTTAGTTGTCAATTAAAAAAATATTATAGTTTTTTGACCAAGGCTAGGCTTTCAATTGGGCAACCCCCAGAGAAGCGGCTTTAACGGCTTCTTGATAGGCTTGGGGGTCATTTTCAAGGTTAGGCTGGTCTAAATGCTCTAAAATTGGCAAAATCAATGAACGGGCGTAACTTCCAGATGCAATACCAGCGATTTTTTCTCTCAGTCCCAGTTGCCGTAATTTGGTCACGGTATGGTCATTGGTTCCCCCGGCTAACTGCACAAATCCGGCCAGATTGGCACAGAGGACTTTTTTGGCCATATTAATGGCCGGGTGGGTGGTTCCTTTGCCGATATCGCCGCTCATCGGTCGGCCGTCCGTCTGCCAAATCAGAGTACAGCTTAGGGGTGAAATATTTTCTCGCAGATAGTGGAGGTAATCAATGATATATTCATGATCTTGGCAACTTATGGCTAGGATTTTTAAGTTTTTAGTTAGGGGTGCGATCGCTTGCCAGAGTCGAGCAAATCCCTCTCCATGACCGACTTGGGTATGAATTTCGATCGCATCGACTCCCATTTCGGTAATTAAGGGGATAATTTCTGCGGGTTGACAGACACGGGATTTTGTCTCAATTATTTGCAGGGGACAAACGGGTAGGCAGCGACCGCAACCATAACAGCGCTGTTCAATCACTCCCCCCCCATCGATAGCATAAGCGGGACAGATTTTTTCGCAGGGACGGGGACAATCGACCGGACAGAGTTGCGGGTTAAAGACAGCTTTCCGAAAGTGGGGATCTTCACCGTCATTGAGACTGACCATTAACCAAGGTCGTCGATTGGGGGGGAATCCGGCGATTTTTTCCGCCGTTTCGATGCCTTCGCGGGCCGCAAGGATCACGGCTCGATCGGCGGCCACATCAATACAATCGGCCCCGGCGATAGTATAGGCCAAGGCGAGGTTGCGAATCGTGGGCAAATCTTGGTAACTAGCTCCACAGATGAGCTTGAACCAGTGACCCGCAACTAGGGACTGTAAGGGAGAGGAGTTTTTATCTAGCACTTTTTCATCCTATCGCAGCCAGCCCCAAACTTCAGCCTTGTCCTGCTCTGATTCTGACTAAAGACTGATTATTGATTCTTCTTGAAAGAATACCATCGGCCTCTAC
Organism: Microcystis wesenbergii FACHB-1317; assembly: GCF_014696875.1. Taxonomy (GTDB): domain Bacteria; phylum Cyanobacteriota; class Cyanobacteriia; order Cyanobacteriales; family Microcystaceae; genus Microcystis; species Microcystis wesenbergii_A. Next base: position 18,040 of record NZ_JACJQV010000132.1, read on the forward strand.
ATTCAACTATAAACCCAAACGCTGCTTTTGACGGGCTTTATAGGAAGCTAACAGCCAGATAGAGCCAGAAATCAAAGAAGGAGCAAGGACGAAAAAAGTGGCCATGGTTACGGGATGTTCCCGGGCCCAGACCCAATAAATCATCACGGCAAAAATCAAGCCACAGTAAGCTAGTCCTAGAAAGGGGATGCCAATAACTAAAATGGCGAATCGAGTATCTTTATCCATAAAATATCGGGATGGCAGCGAAAATTTAGCTGATGGGTTCCGCTTGTCCCTCTCCCTATTTATAATCTTGCTTCTGGGATTGCTGGCGGAAAAATAAGGTATTTTTTAGAATTAGGCGGTGATTATTGGGAGGCCTTCCTTGCCGAAACAAAGATTAGATTTATTATTAGTAGCCAAAAATCTCTGTGATTCCCGTCAACAGGCACAGCGATTAATTCGCGCTGGAGAAGTGAAAGTCAATCACCAAATTATCGATAAACCGGCCACAGAAATCGATCGGTCAGCGGCGATCGAGGTTAAGCAGAAACTGCCCTATTTGTCAAGGGGGGGCGAAAAATTAGCCAAGGCCTTAGAATTGTTTGCCATCGATGTCAGCGATCGCATTTGTTTAGATGGAGGCATTTCCACGGGGGGATTTACCGATTGTCTCTTGCAAAAAGGAGCAAAACGGGTTTATGGGGTCGATGTGGGTTATGGACAAGTGGCCTGGAGTTTACGGCAGGATCAACGAGTTATTTTGCTAGAAAGAACTAATTTTCGCTATTTAACCCCAGAAAAGTTATACGGACAGGAAAAACCCGCCGATTTAGCAGTTATGGATCTGTCTTTTATTTCCCTGACCAAAGTTTTACCGACCCTGTGGACGCTATTAAATCCACCGCGAGAGGCGATTTTATTGGTCAAACCCCAATTCGAGGTGGGACGGGAAAAAGTCGGCAAAAAAGGGGTAGTTCGCGACTACCAAGACCAAGCAGTGGCAATTTTTCAGGTTTTACAGGCCGCCGAAGCACTAGGATGGTTCTATCGGGGTTTAACTTGGTCTCCCATTACCGGACCTGCGGGTAACGTCGAGTATCTTCTCTGGTTGTCCACCGATACCGGTCCAGTTAGTCCCAGTTTAGCCGCGATCGCAGAAATCAGTCAAACAGCGATCAAACAGTTTTGACCCCGGTATTTTCTCAAGGAAGTGGGGAGAGGGGGAGATTTTCAGAAAACCCTTGACAAATGGCGAGACTTGCTTTAGACTTTATGTATAATGGGAATCCGTGCGCCCATATATATAGGGTTTTTGAGAGAAGATAAGAGAGAAAAAAATAGACTCAAAAATCGGGTTGGGTAGGAAGAGGATAAAGGTATGAAGACGGAAAATTTCACATAATATCGTAGGGATAATTCATGAATTATCCCTACGATATTATCCCTACGATATTATCCCTACGGAATTATCCCTACGGAATTATCCCTACGGAATTATCCCTACGGAATTATCCCTACGGAATTATCCCTACGATAGGAATTGTTGTTACGGTGATTATAAAATCGGCCCGATTTTTTTTCTCAAAACCCTTGACAAATGGCGAGACTTGCTTTAGACTTTATGTATAATGGGAACCCGTGCGCCCATATATATAGGGTTTTCGAGAGAAGATAAGAGAGAAAAAAATAGACTCAAAAATCGGGTTGGGTAGGAAGAGGATAAAGGTATGAAGACGGAAAATTTCTCTCCCCGACAAGGATTAAACAAAGCATTTCTGAGAGTCAAACCAAATCTTTGTCAGGTAGAGAAGTTTCAAGTATTCTTAGATACAAAAACGATGATCGGGGAGTTCAATCTATTGGAAAATGGGAGAGATAACCCGAAAAATTATTGTTAAATCATGTTAAGTCCCGTAGAAACGATTAAAATTCTCGAAAATCATCCCGATCGCACTTTTCCAGCTGGTGAAGTTATTTTTGTCGATGGCACGGAAGGCGAGTTAATGTACGGTATTCTTAGCGGAGAAGTGGAGATGTATATCAAGGAACAATTGATAGAAACTCTAGAAAAAGGGGATGTATTCGGAGCAGGAGCGCTCCTGCATGGGGATAAACTGCGAGAATCCACAGCTATTGCCAAAACTGATTGTAAATTAGCCTATCTCAATCAACCGCAGTTTTTATTTGCCGTGCAGGAAACCCCCATGTTTGCGATCGAAGTATTAAGAAGTTATTCCGATCGCTTTCGCAAGTTGAAAAAAATCTTCGCCAGTGAAGCATAGAGGAGCAAAGGAAAGCCACACCCCGAAAACTATTGACCGAAAACCTCACCGATAGTTAAACGGGAACCATTGACCAAATCCCCACCAGAACGCGGAGGTTTCCCCGATAATTGCACTTCTTCTAATAATAATAAACCCGCTCCCGTCTGCACTACCGGCCCGAAATTTTTCCAGAGAGCTACGATCGCTCCCACTTCTCCGCTTAGATGAGAAAGGTCTTTTGTCTGTAATTCTCGAGGCAGTTGACTAGGATCGTCTAGGGGAATAGTGGCCATCACTTTTAGGATTTGTCCCCGGAAAGTGGTTAGCGCATTAGGATAAAAACCCCGGACTCGATCGTGAATTGTCCGGCCCGAATCTTGCCAGGGGATTAGATAGTCAGATTTTTGAATTAAAGGGGCATAGGTGGCATCGTCGTTATTTTGAGGAATTGGGGTAATTTCTGCTCGATCGAGCTTAGAGAGGGTTTCTAGGAGCAAATCCGCCCCCATTTGGCCTAGGGTTGCTCCCACCTGTTCGGCATTGTCAAAAAGAGCGATCGGGCTGTAGGCTTTCAGTAACATCGGTCCAGTGTCCATGCCCGCATCCATTAACATGGTGGTAATGCCGGTTTCTTTTTCTCCCCTAGCGATGCACCACTGCACGGGGGCTGCTCCCCGATATTTCGGTAAAATTGAGCCATGAACGTTAATACAGCCTAATCTTGGCATCTCTAGAATTTCTGGGGAGAGGATTTGTCCGTAGGCAACCACCACAAAGGCATCCGCTTGCGATTGTCTGAGAAAATCTAAGGTTTTAGCGTTTTTTTTGACACTTTTGGGCTGCAAAACTGGTATTTGCTGTTCTATGGCTATTTGTTTCACCGGTGAGGGGATTAATTGATTACCCCTTCCCCGGCGCTTGTCCGGTTGGGTAACGACGGCAATTACTTCTATATCGGGATTGGCTAATAATTTTTTGAGGGTGGGAACGGCAAAAGTCGGGGTTCCGAAAAAAACAATACGCATGGGAAAGGGGGGATTTTTCAGTTATCAGTGAGCAGTAATCAGTAATCAGTGAAAAGAAAGGGCGAATTATTGAGTGAGAATGTCCACTGAGTTATTAACGGCTAACTATACCAGACCATTGAATTTTTTTGGCTTTTTCCCGACGATAGGAGAAAAAATGCTCCTCTTGTTGATAGGTGCAAAAAGGAGCGATCGCAATTTGTTCATCCCTAATTCCTAACTGTTGTAGTTGATGATAAATCACCCGTCGCACATCTAAGCGCACTTTTCCTTTTTCCTCGTCAGCAAATAAGGGGGAAGGGGACAGGTTAAATAAATTCCCTAGAATTTGGTCGGGATTAGTTTCTTGGGGAAATAAACTTAAACCCACTTCTGCGGCAACTTCTGTCTCTACTTGATACACTTCCCCGGCAATTGCCGGCCCCAGGGCCAGCACTAAGTTATCTAAACCACTACCGGAGTTTAATAACTGTTTAACTGCTTTGGCAACTATCCCCTTGGCTGTCCCTCTCCATCCAGAATGAATTGCCACCCCAACACCAGTAGAGCGATCACCTATTAGTACGGGCGTACAGTCAGCACTGGCCACCCAAATCCCTTGACCGGAAGCATCGGTGATAATTCCATCCGCTTCGGCTATTTCCGGGTTAGCAATCCCTTGGGGATTTAATAGGCGATCGCCATGTACCTGTTTGACCCGATAAACTGGTACATTTGCACCTAGTGCAGCCGTAAAAGCTTCTGGGGTTTGGGGGTCATAATGACGGGTAAAAAAGCCGTGGGACCAGTCCTCTAAGAGATTACAGGTAAGAAAGGGCAATCCTTGCCATGTTTGCCATTGCCACAGAGAAGTCTCGGTTAATCGGACATCGATCGCTACATTGGTCACAGTCTAAGCCTCTCTGGCTGCAATAATACCTTATTCTTTCCTATCCTAGTTCTGAGCCTGGCAAACGGCAACCGGAAGATTATTAAGTAGGTAGGCACAATTATTTGTAGTGGATTGTTTCAGCTAATTTGGTGTGTTAGAAAAATGCTATAAATTTTATAATCTAAGACTTTAAGCCGAAATCTATTGCCCTATTTTAGCTGAAACAGTCCAGTAGGATGGGTTAGCGGTAGCGTAAACTATGCGGGCGTTGGGTTTCATCCCACACCCCACACCCCACACCCCACACCCCACACCCCACACCCCACACCCCACTTCCTTGGCAAAAATCCTGTTTGCGTCCCCTCTTAGGGATAAAATTTCTACATCTCGACTGCCGAAAAGCATAAGTTTTGTCAAGTAAAATTAAGAAGGGAGACAAATTTAAGATAGCCAACATATGGAAGTAACTTTTACCGCTGCCGAATCCCTAGAAATTGTTGTTGCTGAACAAACTATCCCAATTCAGCATTATCTGCGCCAACCGCAAAGATTAGTACAATCCATTGTTGAGACTAGCTTAACAGAACACTTGTCTGAGAATCGGTTTCGCCTGAAAATGCGTCCCCTCAACTTCTTGGATCTGTACTATTTTCAGCCCACGGTTATTCTCAATGTCTGGGCCACCTCTGGGGGGACGATATTTTTACAGTCAGAAGACTGTCAGATCAAAGGTATTGATTATATTAATGATCGCTTTAGCCTCGATGTTAAAGGCAAACTCGCTCCTGTCCAGAAAAATCATCAAACCTATCTAGCGGGAAAAGCCAATCTTGAGGTGAAAGTTGCCCTGCCACCACCATTATGGTTAACCCCGCGTCCGCTGTTAGAAATCACTGGCAATAGTCTCTTAAAAGGGGTTTTATTGCGGATTAAACAGCGTTTAATGAGTCAATTGTTGCAAGATTACCAACAATGGGCTAAACAGGACATTATTGCCCAAAATTACCCCGAAACCATTCTCGATCTCTCCCTTAGTTAAATAAAAATATGAGTTGGACAAAAGTATTATCTGTAGATTCCCTTGCCCCCGGCGCCCGTCAAGTGGTAAAAGTAGGGGACAGTTCCATTCTGTTGATTAATAATAACGGTCAATTCCACGCCGTCGCTAATCGTTGTCCTCATCTCAAATTATCGATGACGAAGGGCCAAATTAGCGAGGATGGCGCGATCGTTTGTCCCTGGCATCGTAGTTCTTTTGATCTCTGTAGTGGTGCTGTCAAAGACTGGATTACCTGGCCCCCTGTGGTTAACAAAGCGATGGCGGCAGTTTCTCAACCCCAAGCTTTACCGGTTTATCCCCTTCGCATCGAAGACGGCAGCATCTGGATAGACGCATAACTGATCACTGAGGGAGGTTTTTGGGCAACCTAAAGAGTAGTTGCGTTAACCGACAATGGGTTAATCTTTGAGAATGCCAAACGCTACATCGCCGCCGCCTGCTCCTCCCATGCACCGTCTCCCCCGTCAGTGGCTATCCGATATTCGCTCACCCCAGAGAATCCACTGGTTTCGTCGCACTCGCCCCCAATGGCAAGGTTTATCTGTGCTAATTTTGGGGGATATTTTGGCCCTAGGGGCGGCTTGGTTTGGCGCTCGTTATTTTAATCAATTTTTCTCCCCCATCCCTTCCGGATTAGTCTGGTGGAATTGGTTGGGATTGCCTAGTTTATTCTGGATTTTTGCTGGGGCGATCGTATTTTTGTTCGCCCAAAATGGCTTGTATAGTTCTTCCCCAAAAAGCCGAGATTATCTAAAAACCGGTCAATTAATTAGCATTGTTTACCTATGCTCTCTAGTTGTCGGTTATTTTTACGATCCGAAATTAGATCCCCCTCGATCGCTTTTTTTCAGCGCTTGGTTTTTTAGTGTTATTCTTGTCTTCGGATTTCGTCTGATCGGTACCCTCATTATCAGACAAATACAGCCAAAAAATAGCAAATTACCGGTTTTTATTATTGCTCCCGCCGCTAGAATTCATAAATTAGCCTCGATCTTAGAAAAACGCTATCATTATGCCGTGGTTGGGGCAGCCTTGGCTAACGACGCTAACTCACCCATTACCCTAAAAGCGATCGCCGATTCTGGGGCGGTGGAAGTATTGGCCGATGATATTCCCAATACGGACCTAGCGTCAAAATTATACTGGCAATTGCGGCGATCGAGGATTACCCTGCGTCTTCTCCCCGACCGTCGCGACATTCTCTATCGTCGCGGTCAACCGGAAATCATCGCTGGTTTACCGACTTTGCGCGTCCAGGCCTCTTTACTTTTAGGATGGGATTATCGGCTCAAAAGAATGATCGATTTTATCGGGGCTTTTTTGGGTGTGATTCTTCTATCACCTCTATTTATTGTTATTGCTCTATTAATAAAATTTTCTTCTCCCGGACCGGTCTTTTTCCGACAGGAAAGGGTGGGTTTACAGGGAAAACCCTTTTTTATGTGGAAGTTTCGCACTATGGTAGTCAATGCCGATCAGCTACAAGAGCAATTAGAAGCCGCTAACGAAAATCAGGATGGAGTTTTATTTAAAATTAAAAACGATCCGCGCATTATTAAAGGTGGTCATTTCCTCAGAAAAACTAGCCTCGATGAATTGCCGCAATTATTTAATGTTTTATCAGGTCAAATGAGTTTAGTCGGTCCGCGACCTTTACCCCTGCGGGATGTGGAAAAATTCGCCCAATGGCATCATATCCGTCATCAGGTTTTACCCGGAATTACTGGACTATGGCAGATTTCTGGGCGATCGGATATCGATGATTTTAACGATGCAGCCCGCTTGGATTTGTATTACATCGATAATTGGTCTTTGAATTTAGACCTATATATCTTAGTGGAAACCCTGCGAATTGTTCTTTTTGGCAAGGGTGCTTATTAACCAATGGAAATGAAGGCAGTAGAAATAATAAGCTGGCTCTTATTTAATACAAGTGTTTGTCTATTTTAGTTCCGTTTAAAAGTTGAGAACGAAGCAAATCGATCGCCTCTAAATAACTCGGCATCGGTTCATCACCCAACAGACAAGCACTGCGATCCACGCTAATCATATCATCACCCCAAAACACCTGACCCAGAGGAATAGATTTTCCTCGATCCGGTCGCCAATTACTACTAAAATATTTGAGATTAGCGTCCACCACTGCCCCATCAAAAAGATGACCGATACAAAAATAAACATCCTGTAAAATTAGCGGTACGGAGGGGCGATGTAATTGCCCCCGGGAGTTGGGACTACGGGCCTGATAATGACTACGGGGAAAGAGTCCATAGAGATTTTTTAAAGAAGCAGAAATCAAGGGTTCATCCTTTAAATGGGTGCGTTTTAAGGTTCCAATCGTGATCCGACAGTCCACTTCTTCGATAATTTTAGGGGCAAACATCGAGGAAAAACGGACAGGAAAAGGGGAAAGATTCGGATATTCTTGCTGGGGTAAACTATCAGCATCAAGAATAGTTATTCCAGGATCGAGAATAGATTTTACCCCCAAAATATCGATAATTTCTCTCAAAGAAATAGCCGAACAAACTCCCTCTACCAAGATAATTTCTGCCCTGGGATTTACCCCTCTCAATCCCCGCAAAACTTGACTTAATACCGGCAGACTAACCGTTACCGGTGGTGGCACAGGATAACCTAAATTAGGTTTAATTAAAATACGTTTAGCTGTGATAGCTGCCGGGGGAGGTTGATAAACAAAATCCGCCATAGCTGAATTTTTTACCCCGGCAGTAATTGAGGATTGGGTAATCATAGAGAGGAAAATAAATCAATGAGAAACTGACAGATTAGCCAGATCATTTAGGGAATTTACTTGCTGTAAAGCTTGCCAGATTACCCCAGAATCGGCCCCAGGAAAATGGCTATTTTCACTAATATAACGCTTCCAGGCCTTAGTTCCGGGCTGACCGGCAAAAAGCTGTAAAAGATGTTTGCTGATCTGGTGTAATTTATAACCTTTACTCACCCACTCATCGATGTAGGGAAGCATTTTTTTGATGACTTCTTCCCGGGTAGGAGGAGTAACCGATTCTCCATAAAAATCTCGATCGACTGTGGCAAATAAATAGGGATTATCGTAGGCTGCCCGACCGATCATGACCGCATCTACTAATTGTAAATGTTGTCTAGCCTGTTCTAAATTAATGATACCGCCATTAATTTCAATAAACAAATGGGGAAACTGATTTTTTAGGCGATAAACATCATCGTAACGTAAAGGGGGAACGGTGCGATTTTCCTTGGGACTTAATCCCTGTAACCAAGCTTTACGCGCATGGATGGTAAAACGTTGACAACCCGCATCCGCAACAATACGGACAAAATTCGCCATATTTTCGTAACTATCCTGATCATCAATGCCAATTCTCTGTTTTACAGTCACGGGAATCGATACAGCTTGATTCATTGCCGATATTCCCCTCGCGACTAATTCCGGGTTAGCCATCAAACAAGCGCCGAAATTGCCCTCTTTTACCCGAGAACTAGGACAACCCACATTGAGATTTACCTCGTCATAACCCATATCTTCGGCTATTTTAGCGCATTCTGCCAAAAGATAGGGATTATCACCCCCTAACTGCAAAGCTAGAGGTTTTTCTGCTAGGGAGAACCCCAGCAACTTATAGCGATCGCCGTGTTTAATCGCCATCGTCGTGATCATTTCCGTGTAGAGAAGGGGACGACGGCTAATTTGTCGCAAAAAATAGCGAAAATGGCGATCGGTATAATCCATCATCGGCGCCACACTTAAAATATTGCCCATCTTTCCCTTGATTTTTTCGCTGATCGGGACATTCTCTGGGGAAACCCAGAGAATAACCAGTCTTCCTCTCAACATATTTTAAAGCTTTTTGGTAAGTAGGTAGGCGTTAAAAATTATCAGACACCACCCTTATCAAGGGGTGACTAAGGGTAGGGTTGATTCATGAATCAACCCTACTATGAATCAACCCTAGGACTAAGGGGGGATCGAACCTAAAATCTATTTTTAATTTAATTATAACCAGCTACTTAAGTTGACTATCTAAATTACTGGTTAAGACTGCACCGGAGAAGGGAGAAGGGAGCTTTTTTAACTTACCTCCGTGGGATATTTGCTCCTTTAATCGTGTCGCGGATGACGATTTTTTGTTCTTTGGAATAACCAGCAAAAGAACGAGTAGCAAGTAACTCGATTTCTACCCCCGTACCCGATCGCAAGGATTCCACGGGTAAGGGTAATTGACCGATATCCAGAATAAATTGATTGCCCTCCTGTCGGATTAAATTAGCAGGCATATCTCCTTCATAGCGAGTGACAAAATCGGTTCTGGGACTGGTTTGCAGGTCATCTGCTTGCCAACGAGTGACGCGATAACGCAGTTTAAATTTAGTGCCAATTAAATTCGATTGGGAAGCTTTATCTTCAAGAAAAAGCCTTAAATCAGTACCATTTCCTGTAATACCTTTTGCTTCTAATTGGGTGACATCTCGTTCAAAAACAGCATTATAAACGACAAATTCCGTAACATTATTGCGTTTTTGAGTGGTTCCCTCGATCCAGAGTTCACTGGGGACAGTTACCTTCATTTCCTTTTGATCATCGAGGGTTAAAGTAAAACGCTGATTAGCAAACCGGTTAAACTCTTGAGGCGCATTCCAAATTAAAATAAAAGAACGTTCCGATCGATCTAATAAAATCCGATATTGATCATCGATCAGGGAACCGGGGGAAAATAAAGACATTGCCCCGGTGCGAGTTTCCCAACTATTTTTAGATAGAATATAACCCCGTTCTTTTAACTCCGAAAGGGGAACAGTTGCGCTCGGTTGATCGGCAGTTAAAGGGCGATCGATTTGAATTAAAGTTAACTGTCCTAAACGTCCCCCGCGACCGTTACGACCACTATTACCCGTCGCCCCATCGAGACCATCCTGACAGCTAAATTCTCTGGTGGTACAGCTATAATTGGTATCACCCGGCCTACCGCTGCAGGTTTGAATTGTCCAGAAAGGTTGGGAACAGCGACAACCCTTGCCCCCCTGGCCTCCTTGACCCCCAAAACCCCCGGCGCCTCCGGCCGCATTAACCGTTACTTGTCTTAAAAAATCTAAATTAGTGGCATAGAGGGTTAAAGCGCCGCCATTGCCCCCATCACCCCCATCACCGCCATTGCCACCGTTACCACCACCGGCCGCCTGGAGATTTCTGGTGACGTTGCTAGGTTGACCGCTACAGTTGCCATCGCTGCCATTGCTGCCATTTTCACCATCGACCCCTTTTTGTCCTGAAATATCGAGTTTTAGGGGAGAACCATCGAGAAAAAGGGTTAAACTGTCACTATTTTTGCCTTGGCTGCCGACCTTGCCAGCTTTCCCGCTCTGGCCCTGTTTACCGAAAGTCTGTACATCGGAACCTTGGGCTAACCAAGAACAGCGATCGCCTGTCACCGTGGCGGGCATTAGGTACGGTAAAGGGATAAAAAAGGTGAATATTAATGATTTAGCCCAAAAATTCATGATTTTAGCGAATTTATCCGCAAAGACTCCGATCAATTCCCTCTTGATGACTTTTAGATCTAGATTTTTGTTTCCCCTCTATCAATAAGGTGCGCTATCATCCTACACTTACTTTGAGAAGGAAACAGCCAATCGCGAGGGTTACGCGCGTGAAAAAAGTATTAGCTATTATCTTAGGTGGCGGGGCTGGAACTCGCCTTTATCCGTTAACGAAACTGCGGGCCAAACCTGCCGTCCCCCTAGCGGGAAAATATCGCTTAATCGATATTCCCGTCAGCAATTGTATTAACTCCCAGATTGACAAAATCTATGTGTTGACGCAATTTAATTCCGCTTCTCTCAATCGTCACCTCAATCGTACCTATAATTTTACGGGTTTTAGTGATGGTTTCGTGGAAGTTTTGGCGGCTCAACAAACCATGGAAAATCCTCAATGGTTCCAAGGCACGGCCGACGCAGTACGACAATATATCTGGACGATGAAGGATTGGGATATCGATGAATATCTCATTCTCTCGGGAGATCATCTCTATCGCATGGACTACAGCAAGTTCATCGAACGCCATCGGGAAACCAACGCCGATATCACTTTATCGGTAGTTCCCATCGATGAACGTCGCGCCTCCGCTTTTGGGGTGATGAAAATTAATGATTCGGGGCGAATTGTCGATTTTTATGAGAAACCCAAAGGGGCAGAATTGGAAAGAATGCGGGTAGATACGACGATTTTAGGCTTAAGTCCCGACCAAGCCCGTCAAAGTCCCTACATCGCTTCCATGGGAATTTATGTCTTTAAAAAGAATGTTTTAATCGATCTGCTCGATGCCAATAAAGAACAGACCGATTTCGGCAAGGAAATTATTCCCTCGGCCGCTAAAGACTACAATCTTCAGGCTTATTTATTTAAAGGTTACTGGGAAGATATCGGGACGATTGAAGCCTTTTATGAGTCTAATCTCGCCCTGACCCAACAACCAAATCCCGCCTTTAGTTTCTACGACGAAAAAGCCCCCATCTATACCCGTTCTCGCTATCTGCCACCCACAAAAATGCTCAATTGTACGGTGACAGAATCGATGATTTCTGAAGGTTGTATTCTCAAAGAATCTCGCATCCATCACTCGATTTTAGGTATTCGTAGTCGAGTCGGCAAAGACTGCACGATCGAGGATACAATGCTGATGGGAGCCGACTTTTATGAGTCTTTCCCCGAACGGGAAAGTCTGATCGGGAATGCCAAAATTCCCGTGGGTATCGGTTCCGGTTCCACTATTCGTCGGGCAATTGTGGACAAAAATGCTCGCATTGGTTCCAATGTTTTAATTGTTAACAAAGATCGTGTGGAAGAAGCTAATCGCGAAGATTTAGGTTTCTATGTTCGCAGCGGCATCGTGGTTATTTTCAAAAATGCCACTATTCCCGACGGGACAGTGATTTAATCTATCAGTTATCAGTTATCAGTTATCAGTTATCAGTTATCAGTTATCAGTTATCAGTTATCAGTTATCAGTTATCAGTTATCAGTTATCAGTTATCAGTTATCAGTTATCAGTTATCAGTAATCAGTTATCAGTAATCAGTAATCAGTAATCAGTAATCAGTAATCAGTAATCAGTAATCAGTAATCAGTTATCAGTTATCAGTAATCAGTAATCAGTTATCAGTTTTTCCATTTTTCTAGTTATTATCGCTTGGATATAGCCGCAGGCTGATGGCTTCAGCTAATTACCTAGACAATTCCCTTGAAATCCTATCCTTTTCTAGAAGTGATAGCAAAATCTACCGAGCCGCTCTTCTGAAAATCAGAAAAATTTCTATATTTTTGCATCCGATTCTAAGTTTTCAATTAACCTTAAATTAAAGCCCTAAGTAGGTGGGTGGAATTAAATATAAGATGAACGTAGGTTGGGTTGAAGCATGAAACCCAACGCCCGCATAGTTTACGCTACCGCTAACCCATCCTACAAATAATTGTGCCTCCCTACTTAGGACTTAGATAGAAGCCATTCAGGAGATAAGGATATTTATGAAAGCCAAAATCGCGATCGCTTGTCAGGGAGGCGGCAGTCAAACTGCTTTTACTGCCGGTGCATTAAAAGCATTATTTGACAATAAAGTACAAGATTACTTTAATATTGTCAGTCTCAGTGGTACTTCTGGCGGTGCTATCTGTGCCTTTTTCACCTGGTATGCTCTCAAAAAAGGTGATAGCATCGTTTGGAAAAGAATGATTGATTTTTGGGAAGATAATAGCGCTCGAACTCCCCAAGAACAACTATTTAATGACTCAGCTATTAAAGCTCTAGAATTGGCCAGCAAAGGATTAATTCCCCAGTATAATCTCAGTCCTTCCTCTCCGATTACTAAAACCTTATTTTCTATAGCTACCTATGGTTTACGCAGTCGCTTTACCAACTTTGATCAGTTACTAAGAGCGCATATTGACTTCTCGGAATTAGCCACTTGGGGAGCTAAACCAGAACCACCAATTTTATTAATGGGGGCCTGTAATATCCTGACAGGAAAATTAAGTAAATTTAACTCGCGCCAGGAAGCAGTTAAAATTGAACATATCCTAGCTTCTGCTTGTGTTCCTAACATTTTTCCTGCTGTCACCATTGAAACTATGGCCTACTGGGATGGACTATTTTCTGATAATCCCCCCATCCGTTCTTTAATTCGCCGTGAATTTGTCGGAGTCGAAAATATTCCCGATGAAATTTGGGTAATTAAAATTAATCCCACCTCCAGAGATAAGATCCCCGTGCAATCCGATGATATTGCTGATCGCCGCAATGAATTAGAAGGTAATGTTTCCCTATTTCAAGGTCTCGATCAGATTGACTTTCTCAATCAATTATTTCTTAAAGGAGCCTTTAAAGAGGAATTTTTGAGCGAGATCGGATTAACAGAACCACTAAAAATTCCTAAATCTTTCCCAGAAGATCCCGATCATAATTATCATATTCCTATGATCGAAATGTCGGCGGAATTAGCCAATAGTCTCAACTATGAAAGTAAACTCGATCGCTCTCCTGCCAATATCCAGCGTCTGATCGCTGACGGCGAAAAACAGGGAAAACAGTTTCTAGAACATCGACTAAAAGCTATGGGTTTAGGATAATTTTTGAGGTTTCAAAAACGGCAAAAATAAGGAGTAAATGGCATTAAATATGTCAATAGACTATTTAATTGATTATTATTCATTCTTAATTCTCCTGACTACTGACTACTGGCTACGGACTCCTAACCCTAACAACAATTTTTGATTTTTACAAGAGGTCTAATGATCACTGATTTTCATTGACTAATACCCGTCCAGATAGATCATAAATCATAATATCCCATTGCCCATTTTTGGCCGCTTCAAAAGCCACTTTAGAACCATCGGCACTGATGATCGGATTGCGTACTTCTGCGAGGAGATCGGGAGCAATTTCCCTTCTCTGTTGAGTTTGTCGATCATACAGATAAATAGTCGTTTTTCCCTGACGACTAGCAGTAAAAACGATATAACGACCATCTTCACTAATGGAAGGACTAGAAGCGATCTGATCGAGAGAATTTAGGCCGGGTAAAGGCAATAAACGGCGATCGATGGCATCAAAAAGATAGATAGCTTGGGAACCATTGCGATCGGAGGCAAAAACGAGATAGCGAGAGGCAAGATAGGGAGTTAATTCACTAGCAGCACTATTTAAACTTCTCCCCCCTCGATCGAAAGGAAAAGACAATAAACTGGGATAACCCGCACATCCAGTTAACAAACTAATGACAGCAACAAGACTAATAAAAAAATAACGTTTCACGGTTTGGGACTTTCAACGGGACTGCCATCGGGAAGATCTAACTCGATATTCGGACCGCGATCGAGAACCTCCACATCCCATTGTCCCCGACGAGCGGATTCAAAGACAAGATAACGACCATCGGGACTAAGACGGGGATTTCGCAACCAACCGCGATAATTTTGACTCAATAACTCAGAACGATCGGTAATGCGATCATATAAAGAGATGACGGGACGACCTTCAATAATCACCACATAAGCCAGATAACGCCCCGTTTGGCTTAAACTGGGGCTATCGGTAATTTCTTGACCCGTATATAATCCACCTAGGTCTTGGTATTGTTTTGTCTGCAAATCATACAGCAGTATCTGATTACTACCGCGACGATTAGACAGCAAAGCCAGCCAACGACCATCACCGCTCAGGGCAGGTTTTTCGTCATTATAGCGACTATTGAGGGTTCCTGTAGATAAACCAGGGTTATTGAGATTACAACCACCTATAACCCCTAAAAACAAGCAGATAAACAGTAAAAAGGGAGCTTTGGTCATCGGACCTACTCCTTAATAATCAAACCTAGTCGGATGATCATTACTCGACTCCCGTTCACTATTATCCGGTCTCTGCCAATCTTCTCGATCGCTCGTATCGCTAGGATCGATCGGTTGATAATCGACGTATTCCCCTTTAAATGGCGGATCATCCTCAATTATTGGGCGAGGACGACGTTTTTGGCTAGTGCGGGGCGGTTTACTGCTCGTCTCTTCACTAGCGGGACGACGACGGGGACGGGGACTGGTTTCTTCCCAATCATCACCGCTACGGCGCTGATCATAAACATCTCGATCGCTAGTGGGGGAACTATTGCGGGGACGACGATTAGCCGTTTTGCGACTGCTAGTATCGGCCGGCCGACGGGTGCGGGTGCTGCGGGGTTCCTCGTCCTGATAACCAGAAGTAGAAGTGCGCGAAGAGCGAGGATCATCGTAACCGCGTAAACGGGGATTATCTTCGTAACGTTCCTCCGGTTCGTAGGTGTCGAGGGGTTCCAATTCGGCCCGATATTCCCGACTCACAGGACGTTCATCCACAAAAGACGTGCCGCGGCGGGCCTGTTCCGTGGTTAAACCCCGTAGTTTTACCGTCTCGAAGGCAAAAAACACCGCTGCCCCGGTCAGCAAAAATTGTCCGAATTGCAAAATCGGATCCAGTCGCCACCCTTGAAAAAGTAGAATTAAACCGCACAGTAAACCAACGGCGGCAAAAAATATATCATGATCGCGGGAAAGTTCTGGCCGCACCGAGCGCAGGAAGTATAACCCGGCTCCGGCCACTGCCAGAAAAATTCCTAAGATACTGGCCGAATTCAGCCCAAAATTGACCATCTTTATCTCCCTTCTCGGTGCTTAAATTCAAGAATCGAGTCTTTATCTCTAGCCCTCAGCTTTCAGAAGCAATCCTGCTGTTTTTAACTCTAGGCATCGAGCTATATTCTAACCCCAAAGTCTAGCAATATATTAACCACCCTCGTTCACACAACTATTGTTAGGGGAGTGGGGAGATTTTATCAGTGATCAGTAGAGTTCTTGCATGATTAATTTTTGAGAGTGCGAAAATGAGAAAAATAGTCATAAAACTGCATAAAATTACTAAATAGAGCATTTAATTGATTAATGCTCATTCTTAATTCTCCTGACGACCAGCTACTGGCTCCGTTCGGCTGATCTCACGACCGAAGCCTGACTCCTCACCTAAGGTCAGATTTTTGATTTTTGCAAGAGGTCTAGTGAACAGTAATCAGTCAACTGATAACTGATAACTGATAACTGATAACTGAAAAGGCTGAGATTTTAACAAAATCTTTAGGAATTGCCTATTGACAGGATTGACCAAATGTGCGTTGTGGGTTTCAGGAATTTTAACGTGATTTCTTGATGATTTTTGAGCGATCGCTATCGTTGGAGTTAATCGCCGCAAGTCTGAAAGGAGGGATTTTCATTGATGCAGCTCATGGTGAATTGGTAAAGTGCGTAAGTACCAATCTAAGTAAGATTAGACAGAAATTTTTCTGTCATATCATAAAATTAACTTAACCTAGGCAAGAGGGAATTAGCATAGAATGTGAGTATGATCCAGGCTAGACATATAGTCTGTTTGTATTAATAGTCCATTCAATCCATAAAATAAGGTGTGAGGATTGACCCATGTCAAAACTATTCAAGAATTTAGTAAAGGTAACTCCTTTAGTATTAGGTGCTTCCGTAGCGGCTGCTGGCAGCGCAGTAGCGCAAACTATGCCTGGTACACCTCAACTTAAAATTGACCCAGCTGCGCAGCAACAACTCGATCGCATTCAACGCGCCCAAAGTAGTCAGCAGATTAATACGGGTGTTTATCAAGGTTCCATGTCCCAGGTGACTAGCGTTAACCAACTGCGGGACGTATCTCCCACCGCTTGGGCCTACGAGGCATTAAGAAGTCTTGTGGAACGTTACGGTTGTATCGTTGGTTTTCCCGATCGTACCTTCCGCGGTGATCGCGCCACCACTCGTTGGGAATTTGCCGCAGGTTTAAACGCTTGTTTAAACGTCATGGAACGTTTAATTCAAGATGGTGTTGGGGTACTCAGAGAAGATATCGATAAATTAAAACGTCTTGTTCAAGAATTTGAAAGCGAACTAGCGGCTTTAGGAGCTAGAGTAGATAACCTGGAACAGCGCGTTGCTTTCTTGGAAAATAATCAATTTTCTACCACCACCAAACTCAGAGGTGAGGTAATCTTCAGTATCGCCGATAGCTGGGGTGGTCAAGCTTCCGTTACCAATACCAACGGGACAGTTACTGATGGCAGCAATCAAGATCAGACCCAAGCAGTGTTTAATAACCGGGTACGACTCAACTTTGAAACCAGCTTCACCGGTAAAGATTTGTTAAGAACCCGTTTACAAGCAGGTAACTTTAACACCACTTTCAACCAAAACGGTCCGACGAGAACCAACATGACCCGTCTAGCATACGATGACGGTCGTGACAACGATGTCACCATCGATGACTTGTTCTACCGCGCTCCCATCGGCACTCCCTTCGGTAACATCACCGTTTGGGTTGGTGCTAACCAGTTAAACCTAGATGACGTTTTTATTACGGCGAACCCCTTCCTCGCCGATAGCGGTACAGGTGCTTTATCTCGCGGTCAACGCTACAATAACATCGTCTTCCGTGGTCCTTCTGGTGTTGGTGCGGCGGTCAGATTTAAGATCGGGGATGTTTTCCAAGTCACAGGAACCTACCTAGCTGATGGTGGGACTAATGGGGCCAGCAATCCTAACCCTGGTAGCGGTTTATTTAACGGTTCCTACAGTGCGGGTGCTCAGGTTGGTTTCTCCTTCATCAAATTTGCCGATATTAACTTCGTTTACGTTCGCAGTTATCAAACTGCGGCTAGTATGAGTTCTGGTTTATTCGGTAACGTCAGCAGCCCTCTCACGGAACGTCCCTTCGGTAACGTTGGCACTGTAGCTAACCGTTTCGGTCTTCAAGCGAGCGCCCAAGTTATCCCAGGAGTCTTAAATCTAGCGGGCTGGGGTGGTTACGCCGATGCTTCGGCCACGGGAGTTAATGATGCGATCGGAGACAATAACACTGGTATCTGGTCTTGGAACCTGAATCTTTCTGTCCTCGATCTCTTTGCCGAAGGTGCGGCCCTGTCCATCGGTGGTGGTCAAGTACCCCGTTCCGACAAGGAAGATGGCACTTCCTACATGGTGGAAGCTCAGTATAAGTTCCCAGTCACCAAAAATATTCTGATTACCCCCGGTGCTTATGCGATCTTCAATGCTAACAACCGTAATAACGACACCATTTTTGTTGGTGTTCTCCGGACAACTTTCCGTTTCTAAGCTAAGTTGACGGACTCGATCAATAAGAACGGTGGGATTTGTAGATCTCACCGTTTTTTTACTTTTAACTTTATCACTGGGTATAACCATTTATGAGAAGATGGGCGAAGCGTACCAAACGCCGTTATATTTACTTCGCCTATTTAGTTGCTTATCTATGCACTCTCTGTCTTTCCCCCGTCGCACTAAAATTGTGGCCACGATTGGCCCAGCCTCGCAAAATAAGGAAACATTACGTCAGATGATCAAGGCGGGGGCGACGACATTTAGATTAAACTTTTCCCATGGCGATCACGATTACCATCGTCACAGCATTAACCTGATCCGTCAGTTAGCCTTTGAACTCAATCAACCGATTGGCATCCTTCAGGATCTACAGGGGCCAAAAATTCGTTTAGGTAAATTTGCCTGTGGGTCGATTACCCTGAAACCGGGGGAACCCTTTACCCTTACTTCTAGGGATGTGGAATGTAATCAGGAAATAAGTTCCATTAGCTATCCCTCTCTAGCCCAAGAAGTCCCAGAAGGTTCGAGAATTCTGCTTGATGATGGTAAAGTCGAAATGCGGGTGGAATCAGTGGATCGCCTGAAAGGAGACCTGTCCTGTCGCGTGGTGGTTGGGGGTGTCTTATCCAGTAATAAAGGGGTGAATTTTCCCAACGTCTATCTGTCGGTGAAAGCTTTAACCGATAAGGACAAAAAAGATTTAATGTTCGGACTGCTGTGGGATGTGGATTGGATCGCCCTTAGTTTTGTGCGTAATCCCCAAGATATCCTCGAAATTAAAGAATTAATCGCCAGTGCGGGTAAATCTATCCCCGTGATCGCTAAAATTGAAAAACACGAAGCGATCGAGGAAATGGAGGCAATTTTATCCCTCTGTGATGGTGTTATGGTGGCTAGGGGAGATTTAGGAGTAGAATTACCAGCCGAAGACGTGCCAATCCTGCAAAAACGCCTGATTAATACCGCTAATCAGCTAGGCATCCCGATTATCACCGCCACTCAAATGCTTGACAGTATGGCCAGTAATCCTCGTCCCACCCGCGCCGAGGTTTCGGACGTGGCTAATGCGATTTTAGATGGCACTGATGCGGTCATGCTTTCCAATGAAACGGCTGTGGGTCATTATCCCATCGAAGCGGTGGCAACCATGGCCCGCATTGCCGAAAGGATCGAACGGGAACAGATCAATAGTGCCGCTCGCTCTAACAATAAACAATCGATTCCTAACGCTATTTCCTCGGCAGTCAGTCAAATTGCCGAACAATTGGGGGCAGCGGCAATTATTACCCTGACAAAAACTGGCTCTACTGCCCGTAATGTCTCCCGATTTCGCCCCAAAACCCCGATTTTAGCCGTTACCCCCCATCGAGAAGTGGCCCAGCAGTTACAGCTAGTTTGGGGCGTAAAACCGATGTTATTGCTCGATTTACCCTCCACCAGCCAAACTTTTCAAGTGGCGATGAATCTTGCCCAGGAAAATAACCTCCTAGCGGATGGTGACTTAGTGGTGATGACGGCGGGAACTCTGCAAGGGGTGGCCGGTTCCACGGATTTAATTAAGGTGGAAGTGGTAAAATCCCTTTTGGGCAAGGGTACGGGTATCGGCCAGGGTGTGGCTAGTGGCCGGGCGCGAGTAGCCCATAATGCCCGAGAAGTGGGTAGTTTTAGTAACGGGGAGATTTTAGTCGTTCCCACCACCAGCGCCGAATATGTGGATATGATGCGGAAAGCTGGCGGAATTATCACCGAAGATACCGCGATGAATAATCACGCCGCTACTATCGGTTTAAAATTGGGTATTCCTGTGATTGTCGGGGTTAAAGATGCCACGAAAATTATCCGCGAAGGGGTGATCATTAGTCTCGATGCTCAACGGGGTTTAATTTATTCTGGTATTGGCAATGGCGCGGCAACTATGAAAAACTGAGTCGGTAGTCAGGAGCCGGTAGTCAGGAGTCAGGAGTCAGGAGGCAGCTTTTTTCTCCCCACACCCCACACCCCACACCCCACACCCCACACCCCACTTCCCCACTTCCCCACACCCTACACCCTACACCCCACACCCTACACCCTACACCCCACACCCCACACCCCACACCCCACACCCCACACCCCACACCCTACACCCCACACCCTACACCCCACACCCCACACCCTACACCCCACACCCATTTTCACTTGTCTATGAGCGATTCTTACTCTACTGCCGTCGATAATCCGGCCTATACCGTTGAACAAGCGATCGCTAATATCCAGCAAAGAGAAGACCTAGGAGCGCGTTATTATGCTGCTTGGTGGTTGGGTAGATTTCGTGTTCGTCAACCGGAGGCGATTTCGGCGTTAATTGCCGCTTTAGAAGACGAAAGCGATCGCACTCCTGACGGCGGTTATCCCCTGCGACGCAACGCCGCCAGCGCTTTAGGGAAATTAGATGATCTCAGTTGTCTTCCCGCATTAATTGCCTGTCTCGACTGCGAAGATTATTATGTGCGCGAATCGGCTGCCCAAGCATTGGCAATGCTTCAGGATCGAAGAGCGATCGCACCTTTAAAGAAACTATTAGAGGGTGGCATCGAAGTGGCTGTTTTAGTGGCGGGAAAACCCCATTTAGTCCAACCCTACGAGGCGATTATCGAAGCATTGGGAACCCTGCAAGCAACGGCAGCGATTCCCCTGATCGAACCGTTTTTAACCCATTTCGTCGAAAAAGTGCGTTATGCGGCTGCCCGCGCCCTCTATCAACTCACGGCTAACCCCGACTATGGCGATATTCTGATTAATGCCTTACAAGGGGAAGAATTACAGCTGCGTCGTTCTGCTTTAATGGATTTAGGCGCTACGGGTTATCTGCCGGCTGCCCCTGCGATTGCTAATACTTTGGCGGAAAATAGTCTGAAACTGGTTGCCCTCAAGGAACTTTTAGAAAACCATCTGAAAACTAATTCTAGGGGCGAAAATATCTCCGAAATTCTCACTTTAATGGATAGTTTATTGTAATTAATCATTGCTTATTTTTTATCTAAATTCAAACCGATAAAATCCAGAGGTTTTTATGCTAATTCAAACCGATTATGTTGGCTGGCTAAACGAGACAATCACTCTTTTAAAACAAAAAAACTTTGATCAAGTTGACTGGGAAAACTTGATCGAGGAGATAGAAAGTTTGGGCAGAAGTCAAAAACGTGAACTCCGCAACCGGTTAACCACCATCTTAGAACAATGCCTCAAACTTTGCTATACTGATTACGTTGAGGATTATCGAGGTTGGCAAGAAACTATTAGGCGCAGTCAACGGGAACTAGAGGAACTTTTAACCGATTCTCCTAGTTTAAAACCCTACTGGGATCAAGTATTTTTAGATTGCTATGCCACGGCTTTAAAAAGCTTGCGAGATAACCCCGATTATCAATCCTTTAACTTTCCCGATGATTGTCCTTTTCCCCAAGAAATTAATCAGATTTTACAGAAAAAAGTTTGGCGATAAAATTATCTTTAAAAGTTTGTTGGTGGGGTTAGGATATAGGAGACAGGAGACAGGAGACAGGAGACAGGAGACAGGAGACAGGAGATTATTTTATTTATTCTCCCCACACCCCACACCCCACACCCCACACCCCACACCCCACACCCCACTTCCCCACTTCCCCACACCCCACACCCCACACCCCACTCCCTAACCCTCATCCCCTCTACTAATAACCAATGCTTCCCACCGTTGAAACTTTAATTATTGCCGTCGAAAAAGCCGACTCAGCCAATGGGTTACTAACCGCCGTGGAAAATTTAGCCGCCGCCAAAAGTGAAGCGGCAATACCCACCCTCACCGATGTGCTGAGATATAATAACCCCGGTGCCTCCGTGGCAGCCGTGGATGGTTTAATCGCCATTGGCAAAGCGGCGGTTCCCTATTTACTGGCCAACCTAGACGGTTATAATTATGGGGCGAGAGCTTGGGCAACCCGCGCCCTAGCAGGAATTGGCGATGTGCGAGGATTGGACTTATTACTTGAGGCGGCGGTGAGTGATTTTTCCTTTAGCGTGCGGCGAGGGGCGGCTAGAGGCTTAGGAAATATAATTTGGTCTGATTTGGAGGAAAGTCGGGTTTCTGAGGCTCAGAAGGCAGTTTTTGCGGCACTGGAGAAACTTTCGCAAGGGGATCCAGAGTGGGTGGTTAGATATGCGGCGATCGTCGGATTGCAGGGATTAGGAACTGCGGCGGCGGCATTTCGCGGGGCGATTCGGGAACTTTTAGGACAGATTCGGGAGACAGAAGCGGAAATAGTGGTAAGATTGCGCGCCGATCAAGCTCTGGAACACTTACAATAAGCCTAAGTCGAAAGTAGAAAAACTTATTTCTCTACAGGGAGAAACAATTACACTAACATTCTATGAAATATTGGCAGGAAATTTTAGCGATCGCTCAACGAATTTTAGTGGAATTAATCCGGCGCGGGCGTAGCTTAATCCTCTGGGGCATTTTCCCGATCCTTGTCCTGCTCTTAAATGGCTATATTATGGCAGAAAAAGGCAAAATTGAGCTT
Source organism: Microcystis wesenbergii FACHB-1317 (assembly GCF_014696875.1). GTDB lineage: Bacteria > Cyanobacteriota > Cyanobacteriia > Cyanobacteriales > Microcystaceae > Microcystis > Microcystis wesenbergii_A. Next base: position 40,984 of record NZ_JACJQV010000132.1, read on the forward strand.
GCCGAGGCGATGGCTCTGGCTACTCCTCCCACCCTCGTCGGGGCGGCACTTTTCTTTAGTTGTTTGGGGGGAACCGTGGCGACGGTAGTGGCAGAAAGGGAACAACAAACGATTAAACGGTTATTTTTATCGCCTTTAAGCGGTGTTTCCTATTTTATCGGCATTTTTCTCGCCCATTGTGCGATTGCCGCCTGTCAGACAGTTTTAGTTTATTCTATTGCTAAACAGTATGGAGCCACTTTTAAAGGCTCAATTCCTCTAGAATTATTAATTATTTTCCTTAGTATCACCGCCTATGTGGGTTTAGGATTTATCCTCGGTACTCAACTGGCGAAAAGAACAGAAGATGTTAATGCTTTGGTGGGAACTTTTGGGGTTCCTTTATTAATTTTAGGCGGCGTTTTTCTCCCGACTGCTTTATTCCCCGACAATATTCTATCTCTGGCTAAATATAACCCGATCTACCACATGAATGAAGCTTTAATTGCTGTTTGGGCAAAGGGCGAAAATCTCCAAGATATTAGCTCTCATTTTCGCTTTCTCTGTCTTTTTGCTCTGGCTATGGTAGCAGGTGGTTGGCTTACCTATCGACAAATGTTAAACCTTGAACGCCGATTGTAAATCAGTTATCAGTGATCAGTTATCAGTTAGGTAGGGTGGGTTAGGCGGAGACAAATTATCAGACTTAATCATTAATTTATCTATTCGCCGTAACCCACCATCAGTTATTCAGCTTCTTAGTTTTTCAGTGTAATTAGCCAATTTACCTGTTATTCGTACTATTACCTAGCTGACGGCTGATGGCCTAAAAAAGCCTGACTATCCTTGTTACTTTATTAAAAATGCTGACTATTAATAATGTCAAAAAAAATTACGGAAGACGCTTAGTATTAGATCAATTAAACTTTCATATTGAAGCGGGAGAAATTTACGGTTTACTTGGTCCCAATGGTGCGGGAAAAACCACCACTATTAACTTAATTTGTAATTTATTAAAACCCTCATCGGGAGAAATTACCTTTAATTATTTGCCAATTTCCAGAGTTACTAAAGAATTAATTGGGGTTGCACCGCAAGAAAATTTATTGTACAAATCCCTTACTTGTGAGGAAAATCTCAACTTTTTTGCTCAGATTTATGGACTCGATCGCCCCCAGCGTCGTCATCGGATTAAAGCCAGTTTATCCGCAGTAAATTTGCTTGATCGCGCCCGTAGTCCGGTGGAAACTTTAAGCGGTGGAATGCAGCGCCGAATGAATATTGCCGTGGCTATTGTTCATCAGCCAAAATTATTAATTCTTGATGAACCAACTACCGGTTTAGACATCGAATCTCGCTATGAAATTTGGGATTTAATCGGAGAATTACGGCGACAGGGAATGACAATTTTATTAACTACCCATCTCCTCGATGAAGCACAGCGTCTCTGTCAACGTATAGGAATTTTAAAACAAGGTCGTATTATTGCCGAAGGTAATTTAAATCAGCTGCGTCAGCACATTCCTGCGAAAGAAATTATTATCATGGATACCCAGGATCAAGAAGCGGCCATAAATCGAGGTAAACAATTAGGATTTACTCCCAAATTTTACGGTAAAGATTTAGCTTTTTGGTTAGATGAACATCTAGAATTAAGCGAGATTATCCGGGCATTCGATGGCATTAATATTGATTCTCTCGCCCGTCAGACGGTACAGTTAGAACATATTTATATGGAAATTATGAATCAATTTTAAACCCTTTTTTGAAAATTCAGGTTGATGATCGGCATTTTTCAGTAATTCCCCTCAATTAAGCTAAATCGCCGTTTTTTGCCATCATGATCATCTATAATTTTTGGATAGGTTCTATCTATTAATTGGAGACAAAATCAATGAGAAAATTAACCTCTATCACCGGCTTATTGAGTCTATCGGCGGTATTATTAAGCTCACATCTACCGGCAGCGGCGCAAAATTGTCGGCCACTTTCTTTATTAGGGGGTGAAGGTAGTGAAATTACCAAAACCGTCTCACAACCCACTGTTCCAGGTCCTTTCGGTGTCACGATAACTCGTAATAATTGGAATACCGATTGGGCAGTTCCAGGGGGTAGAAGTTTTCAGAGGTTTATCGTTACGGTTTCTGTCCCCCGGGCTGCCTCCTTTGATATCCGGCTGTTTCTCAAGTATAGCGATCAAACTAACGAGGAATTTTTTAATACTAATGGAGTACGAATCGAACCCGATAAACCCTTAACAATTACTGCCACAGTCCGGGCAAATGATCAACCTTTTCTAGTCAATCTTTTTGTCAATGGTATTCAGCACATCGGTAATACCTACACCGCTTCTGTTGTCGGTTGTGAACGATAAAATATATGGGGTGTGCTGAAAAAGTTTTTCGGTGGGGGCAGGGTGTCGGGTGTGGGTTTTTAAGCTAAGAGATGCTCCCTATAAGTAACAAACTTAATTTTTAACCCATCCCACTTTACCTAAGTAAGCTAAACGGCGCTTAACCTGCATGATCCAATAGCTATAACCCTTTTGGAGTCTATATCGGTGATCCGAAGTAAAAGCCGTTTAGCTTAGTCGTGCAAAATAAATTTCCTAGTGAAGAAAGGCAAGAGGCAAGAGGCAAGAGGCAAGGGGGGGTTAGATTTGTGTAATTAATTTTGCTTAGGTACTTATCTAGACATCCCGAGGATTGAGATGGATCATTTCCCAAGTCACATAGGTACCGATCGGACTCCAGATCAGGTAGGGTAGAAGTAGGATGCCTGCCCAAGAAGAAACAGGGAAAACCAATAGTGCCAGAAGACAACCCAAGAAAAAACCCGTACCGCCGATAATCGTTCCCGCTTTGAGACTGCGTAGTTTACAGGTGACAGGAGTATAGGCAGTAATAGTCAATTCCACCAACAGATAAAAAGCCATCAAAAACCACTTATCAGCCGGTTGAGCTTCCCAGACTAAATAAGCAGAAATTGCCCCACAAATATAGATAATTGTCCAGATAAGAGGGATTAATCTTTCAAAGGTTAACCAATCGGGACGACGTAAGCGCGCAAACCAACGGACATCGCGAGAATTGAGCAATCCCCCAGCTAACGCCACCAAAAATCCCACGACACCGATAAGCAACCAAGAAGGAATCATGATTTTTGGCTATCCTCCGCTAATTTTGGCTTTGTAACCCGATTCAATGAGAATTTGTCGGATTTTTTGGCGATGATCTCCTTGGATCTCAATAGTATTTTCTTTCACTGTACCACCCGTTCCGCAAGCGGTTTTTAACTGTTTTAATAATTTAGTCAGAGTTTCGGTTTGACATTGAAAACCTGTAACTATGGTAACGGTTTTTCCCGCCCGACCAGAGCGGGAGGTTTGTACTCGTAAATTCTGCTGATTCGGGGGTAATTCAGGAATGGAACGCTCAAAAGCTTGAGAATTACTTTGATCTCCCCATTCCTGGTAGGCAATCCGGTTTTTTTCCTGAGATTTACTCATAAGTAGTTGGACAAAATTAAATTCACACTCCAGCCCTGTCAAGGTGGTTTGACCTCAACTATAACAGTTATCTTCCCGGTCAGGTAGGAAGTCTCTGGTTTTAGGCAACGCCAGAACAGTAGCTAAGCTAAGACGCATCTTAACCGCCTATCCTTGGATTAGCTGAATCTCCCCCCCCCTTGCCCCCCGACATCGGGGGGGTCTTGCCTCATCTCAATAAGCAATTTAAAGGCGCGGGCAGCTTACTTAACACCCGTTACAACCGATGGCTATTCTGGTTTTGGCCAGTTGGCCGTCGGTTGACGATACCAAATTAGGTTACACTTCATCTTGGGGAGAAAGGCAGATTCGACAAGCTCACTGCAAGCTGTAAAAGCTATCGAAGCAGAAATTCAGCCCTATACCGTAAACACACCGCTTGCCCCTTTTTGACTGTTAACCCCCTTACCTGAGACATTATGGATGCTTTTAGTCCCTTTCCCCCTGACTGGACAGAGAAGGCCGTTCACGCCTACAATTTTTGTTGTCCTTACTGCGGGGCAAAGGCTAAAGAAGCTCAGTCCGTTTGGATCAATCGCCGCGCTCCCGTTTTAGGAGAAGATTCCCGTCGTAAATGGCAGGAATTCTATCATTGTCAATGCGATCGAGTTTGGTGGGCCTGGAGTAGTGATCGACCTGCCGAAAAATAAAAATTCTGAATCGAGAATCGCAAATATGGCCGATGTCTATGTTTCTTGGGATGAATACCATCGTCTGATCGAAAAATTAGCGGTAAAAATCGATCGTTCTGGTTGGCAATTTCATCAGATTGTCTGTTTAGCCAAGGGAGGATTGCGCGTCGGTGACATTCTCTGTCGTCTTTTTCGTCAACCCCTAGCCATTCTCTACGCCGCTTCCTACGGGGGGCAAAATCAGCAAATTCGGGGAGAATTAACTATTTCCTCGAATTTAGCCATGATCGAGACCAAATTGGACAGTCCCTTGTTATTAGTGGATGATTTGGTCGATTCGGGCATCACTCTCCAAAAAACCTCGATTTTGTTACAGGAAAAATACGGGATTACCAATATCAAAACTGCGGTGATCTGGTACAAAGCAGCATCAATAATCAAACCTGACTATTATGTGGAATATTACCCAGATAATCCTTGGATTCATCAACCCTTCGAGCGTTACCAGCTAATTACACCCAAAGACCTCCTAGAATAAAGTCAGTTTGGTATCAGCAGCAGGGAGTTTTGGCGTTGCTGAATCAAGCTATCAATGCCAACTCTCCAGAGAACTAGGAGCAGCCGCCGCTTAATCAATTGTCGCTGACGGGGGAATTAATATCGGGAAAAATCAACAATCGTGAACCGATACAAGACAAAAGCGCTTATGGTGTGCAGCAAGAGCAAGAACCTATCCGACTGATAGGATCAGAATATCCATCTGCTAAATATTGGAGAGCATGATGCCAGTTCAATTATCATTGCCCTTGTATCATCAACTTTCTCAACCAGAGGTGATTGAATACTTGACCAGCGATGGGTCAGCGGGCTTATCAGCAGAAGAAGTGGCCAGTCGCTACGAAAAATATGGCCCGAATGAACTGCGATTTAAGCCGGGGAAACCAGCTTGGTTGAGGTTTTTGCAGCAATTTCATCAGCCACTACTCTATATTCTCTTGCTTGCGGGTACTATTAAGGCATTTTTAGGGTCTTGGACGAATGCCTCGGTGATTTGGGGAGTTACCCTGATCAATGCCATTATTGGCTATGTGCAGGAAGCTAAGGCGGAAGGTGCGATCGCTTCCCTAGCCAAAGCCGTAACCACAGAAGCGACCGTGTTGCGAGAGGGACAAACCCTCCGGATTCCATCTCGGGATTTGGTGCCGGGAGATATCGTTTTATTGGCATCGGGGGATAAAGTACCGGCGGACTTGAGGCTGCTGAAAGTCCGCAATTTGCAGGTGGATGAGTCTGCCCTGACCGGGGAATCCTTGCCTGGGTCAAAAGCGATCGAACCCTTACCCGGGGATACGCCCCTAGCAGAACGGACAAACATGGCCTACGCAGGGAGTTTCGTTACCTTTGGACAGGGCAAAGGGATTGTTGTCTCTACGGCCAACGCCACCGAAGTGGGGCAGATTTCCCAGTCGATGGAAAGCCGAGTCAGCCTTAGCACACCCCTGACCCGTAAATTTGCCCAATTTAGCCGCACCCTACTCTACGCAATTTTGACCCTAGCAACCTTGACCTTTGCCATCGGGTTAGGACGGGGGAAATCTTGGATCGATATGTTTGAAGCTGCCGTTGCCCTCGCAGTGAGTGCGATTCCAGAAGGGCTGCCGGCAGTGGTAACGATTACCTTGGCCATTGGGGTCAACCGCATGGCCCGTCGTCATGCGATTATTCGTAAACTGCCCGCAGTGGAAGCATTGGGGAGTGCGACCGTCATTTGTTCTGACAAAACCGGAACCCTGACCGAAAATCAAATGACTGTACAGTCCATTTATACTGAAGGGCAATATTACGCCGTTAGTGGTGGTGGCTATAGTCCCAAGGGCGAAATTAGTCTGATCACCGATGGCAACCCTGGCAGCCCCTTTGCAGAGGAATTGCCCCCGGCCCTAGGGGATTGTCTGGTAGCTGGTTTGCTTTGTAATGACTCCGGGCTAAAACAAACGGGAGAAGATTGGTCAGTGGTGGGGGATCCTACGGAAGGGGCGCTGATTGCGGCCGCTGCCAAAGCAGGTCTCAGTCAATTGGGGCTATTGTCTTTAACCCCACGATTGGATGCAATTCCCTTTGAATCTGAGTACCAATACATGGCAACCCTGCATGATGGCATACCTCGTCTGATCTATGTCAAGGGATCGGTTGAGTCGCTGATGCGTCGTTGTTCCCAGATGATCGATCGCTATGGTCAGATGACCGCGCTGAACGCCGAACAGATCGAGCAAGCGGTAGAAACGATGGCAGAGCAGGGTTTACGGGTGCTTGCCTTCGCCAAAAAAGCAGCCGCGACCCATCAGCATTCTATCGACCATGAGGATATCGAAACAGGCTTGGTGTTTCTAGGATTACAGGGCATGATTGACCCGCCTCGTCCAGAGGCGATCGCTGCTGTTCATGCCTGTCAAACTGCTGGGATTCGCGTCAAGATGATTACTGGTGATCATCTTGTCACGGCGCGGGCGATCGCGGAACGGATGGGCATTAAAACGGCAGCACAAGTCTTAGCATTTGAGGGAAAACAATTAGCGCAAATGGATAATCATCAACTGGCCCAAGCGGTGGTCGATGGATCGGTATTTGCCAGGGTTGCCCCTACCCAAAAACTGCAACTGGTGGAAGTACTCCAGTCTCAAGGAGAAATCGTGGCGATGACGGGCGATGGTGTTAATGATGCGCCGGCTCTCAAGCAGGCCGATATCGGCATTGCCATGGGGAAAGGAGGAACGGAAGTCGCCAGGGAATCTGCTGATATGCTCCTCACTGATGATAACTTTGCCTCGATCAAGGCCGCTGTCGAAGAAGGACGCACCGTTTATCAAAACTTACGCAAAGCAATCTCCTTTCTCTTACCTGTCAATGGTGGCGAATCGATGACGATTCTGATCAGTACTTTACTGGCGCGAGATTTACCCATCCTCTCCCTACAAGTACTCTGGTTGAACATGATCAACTCGGTCACGATGACTGTTCCCCTGGCCTTTGAAGCAAAATCCCCCGGCATTATGCAGTCACCACCACGCAATCCCAATGAACCTTTGATCACCAAAAAACTATTGCGCCGAATTTTGGCTGTTTCATTGTTTAACTGGATTCTGATTTTTGGTATGTTTGAGTGGGCTAAATCGACCACAGGAGATATTGCCGTTGCCCGCACAATGGCAATTCAATCACTTGTGGCAGCACGGGTTATCTATCTGCTCAGTATCAGCCAATTAGGGATGAGCCTAGTTAACTACCTGCGTCGTCAGTCAACCTCGATTACTAATGCACCGATCCTAATTTTGGGGATTGTGGCTGCTGTTGCCCTACAAATTTTGTTTAGTCAATGGGGGGTGATGAACAGTCTGTTTGCAACGGCCCCACTAACCGGTCATCAATGGCTAATCTGTTTGTTGCCGATGCTGCTCATGGTGTTTTGGGCAATTTTTGCCAATGTTATCGATCCTCCTCATTGTCATGGGAAATAAGCTGTTCGTAATTTAAATTGCTTGTTGAGACGAGGCAAGAGGCAAGAGGCAAGAGGCAACAGTAAAGGGATTGAGGGAGATTCGGCTAATATTAAGAATAAGCACTTTAAATGCGTCTTAGCTTAACTAATCGTGAATTCTTGACCGCAACTATAAAAACTGGCGGTTTTTATTCCCCTAATTGCCAGCTTATCTCTTCACCCGCTCGTAACGGCACCAGTCCGGATTCGGGAAATGGCAATTCATCGGGAATGCGCCAAGGGGTTTTGTTTAATGTGATTTGTTCGGTATTCCGGGGGAGTTGATAAAAATCTGGACCGTGGCAGCTGGCGAACCCTTCCAGTTGATCGATCGCATCAACGCTCTCAAAGGCTTCTGCGTACAACTCTAGGGCGTGCAGGGCTGAATAACAACCCGCGCAGCCACAGGAACTTTCTTTGCTGTAGCGAGAATGGGGCGCACTATCGGTCCCTAGAAAAAACTTGGGATTGCCCGATGTTGCCGCTTGCAAAAGTGCCAAACGATGATCCTCTCGTTTCAAAATCGGCAGGCAATAAAAATGAGGACGAATGCCACCGGTAAAGAGAATGTTTCGGCTAAACAATAAATGTTGGGGCGTAATTGTGGCGGCGACATTGTTGTTAGCAGATAGAACAAACTTGACCGCATCGGCAGTGGTAATGTGTTCAAAGACGACACGCAGTTTCGGAAATCTTGTTATCAGTGGGATTAAGTGCTTCTCAATGAACACTTTCTCTCGATCGAACACATCAATATCACCATCGGTGACTTCTCCGTGCAGTAGTAGCGGCATATCTACCTGCTCCATCGCTGCCAAAACGCCATCGCACCGACGAAGGTCCGTCACCCCCAAGTCGGAATTAGTGGTGGCACCGGCCGGGTAGTATTTCACCGCTTTGACAAACTGGGAGGCTTTCGCTGCCACGATTTCTTCGGGACTGGTATTATCGGTGAGATAGAGGGTCATCAGTGGCTCGAACTGTTGACCCTCTGGAACTGCTGCCAGAATGCGCTCGCGATAGGAGGCAGCATCGGCCACCGAGCGCACTGGTGGCTTTAAATTCGGCATGATAATGGCACGGGCAAACTGACGCACCGTATGGGGTAGAACCGCTTTCATTGCCGCACCATCGCGGAGATGAAGGTGCCAGTCGTCGGGTCGAGTCATTGTGAGTCTTCGCATTGTTCAATCATACAACGGTTAGGAATCCCACCTCACCCAAGATAAGGGTTTTAGTTGATTGGAAAGAACCTTTGATTTTAGCGGCGAAATTAATTTGACGGTGACGATAATTCCTCTTGACAAAATCCCACCACTTGACATATACTTATTTATAGAATGGAAATCCGTGCCTGCCTGCGACCCCCTCATTTTCAGGCTAGATAGACTTAAAAAAAATTAAATTTTGGGCGCACACAGTTCGAGCAACTCACTGACCACGATGCGCTTCTTTTTGCATGAGTAGAAAACGGGTTTCTCGGAGAAACCCGTTTTCTGTGCGTTACTCAACGGATTTATAATTCCTCTTGACAAAATCCCACCACTTGACATATACTTATTTATAGAATGGGAATCCGTGCCTGCCTGCGACCCCCTCATTTTCAGGCTAGATAGACTTAAAAAAATTAAATTTTGGGCGCACATGATGCGCTTCTTCTAATTAGTACAATCATATTATTCTCCAGAGCGATTGTATTTGTCCTCTTTAAGAGGGAATAATAATACAATTGAGGATGCAGTCAATCCCCTTAATCTCTATGGTCAATAAACTATACTACGGTGATAACCTAGAAGTGCTGCGGAAATATATCAAAGATGAATCGATCGATCTTTGTTATAGCAATTCTCTGACTTATGAGGTACAGTAGCAACAGTGAGTAAACCAATTGCGAATATCTTTTTGAGTAACTTCTAACATAGCCAATTCAATCCCTTCTATTAAGTCTT
>NZ_JACJQV010000133.1 GCF_014696875.1 Microcystis wesenbergii FACHB-1317
CCCCAGCTTGTTCGGTAAATTTATTCGAGTCGGTGGGTTGCATTCTGAACTATGATAAGCCAGTGTCAGAGGTCTAGTATAGCGTGCTATCTGGGCAATTACACGGCGATCGGCGATCGGGGGTGGGAAGTCGGGGGTTCGGAGTGAATCGATAAAAAATTACGAACTATGACAAAATAAAGCGAGTATTTGCGATCCATCCCTATCGGAGAATTCATGCTAGAATTTACTTGCGGTATCTTAAAATCGGCTCTTCTGGTTTCTGTGTGGAAACGAGGTCTATACTGATAGAATATCCGCAAAATAGTCTTAAAAGTCTTGTCCAGTAAGCATTTCACGATTCCATAAGCAAAAATTATCACACAAAGCCGAGAAGAGCCTAAAATCTCGATGGAAGATTCGGAATCAGCTTCTAGAGATGTATCTTTTTGATCATCGGTTCGAGCACTCGTTTCCTATTCCTGCTCGAAATGTGGAACCAGTAGATCGATCGATATTTATGTGGTGATGTTTATTCGATCACGGACGGGCTAAGTACCTTCAATAATCAGATTCATTAGGAAATCAAAATATTATTGAGCTAGGAATAATGCTATGCAATTGATAGACGAACATATAGACGAACAGATAGATAAAAAAATCGGCGAGGTTCGCACCGATTCTATCGATCTCAGTTTCGGTGAAATTATAAATTTGTACTCTCAGAAAGAATTAATTATCCAGCCAGATTATCAAAGGTTGTTTAGATGGTCTAACCAACAAAAATCTCGACTGATTGAATCGATTTTATTAGAGCTACCGATCCCGCAAATCTTTACGATCGAGAACCCTGACGGAGTTTTAGAGTTAATTGATGGTCTGCAACGTGTAAGCTCTGTCATCCAGTTTATCGATGCTGAAAAATTAGATTTTACCGACGTAGAGGAAAAAAATTAGAGCCTTTGCAATTGGAAGGTTGCGATCAAATTCCAGAGCTTAATGGAAAAACGTTCGAGAATTTATCTCTCAGGCTAAAATTGAGAATTAAAAGATCCTCGGTACGAACCGTAATTATTAAAAGACAGAGCAAACCATTTTTACGGTACGAGATGTTCAAGCGACTCAACACGGGAGGCTCTATTTTGTCCCCTCAAGAAATCCGTAATTGCTCCTCTAGAATGGTGGGAGAACAGGGAATACAGTTTTATTCATTTCTCCAAGAAAAATCTTCTTATTCAAGCTTTAGAAACTGTACGGAAACTCTTTCTCCTCTTGAGAAAGAGCAAAAAGGAGATGAAGAACTCGTTCTCAGATTTTTTGCCGCTAAGAACGCGCAAGATTTGTTTCATGGAAGTGTACGAGATTGGTTAGATAGCTATATGGAACAGATTTTACTCAATAAAATTATTTTTGATTACGAGGTTGAAGAGCGAGATTTTAATCATATTTTTGACTATTTAAATCGCATTCTTGGAAATGGTTCTTTTGTGCGGTACAGGGATCATCGAGCACCCATTGGCGCTTTAGCCCCCGCTTACTATGAAGCAGTGACAATCGGAGTGTTTCAAATGTTAGAACAGGTTCAAAATATCGAAGATGCTTTAGTTAAGGACAAAATTATACAGATATTACAATCTGAAGATTTCAAGAAGAATATCGGGCCAGGAGCCAATACGAAAACAAAGCTTTCTAATCGAATTAAAAATATTCAAAATGGATTACTGGAATTACTTGAAAAATGAATGATTGGGCTAACCAGATTGAAGAAAATCTTGGCTGGCGAGAAGGGGAACTCGCCTCGATCAAGATTTTGCTCTCGACCACCAATAAAGAATCCGTAAGATACAAGGCACTTTTACGATCGTTGGTCGTTCTACTCTACGCTCACTATGAAGGATTTTGTAAGTTCGCGTGGGATTTATATCTTGACACTATCGAACAAGAAAAAGTCAAACGTCATGAATGTTGTGAAGAAATTATCAAATTGTCACTCAGAAAAAAGTTCAAAGAACTAGGTGGGGATTTATCTTCCAAAAGTATTTGGGATTTTTTTACCAAAAACTTGCCTGAATTCCTAAACGAGGAGGTTGAATTTAAAATTCATCTAGAGACGGAAAGTAATTTATGGACTAACTTACTCAAGGCTAACTCTACAGATGCAGGATTAGCCTGTTTAATGGCCGATAGCAATCAAATTTTATTAAAAACTTTAGTAGGGAGAAGAAATAATATAGCACATGGGCAAAAAGAGATAATCGCCGATCTGGCTGAATATGAAAAATATGAGAGAGCGGCTTTTGAAGCCATGATTGAACTAGGTTTGTCCGTTGTAGAATGTTTAGAACAGAGAAAATATTTAAACCGCTAACCCAATAGGATTATTAAACATTGTTAACCAGTTTATAAAATGCGAACTTTACATTTAGATTGTAATCGGTTAGATTGTAATCGGTTCACCGCTCGCTCGAAATCCTGACAGATCGATCGCTTCCTCGTGAAAATTATCCTAGAAATCTATTCCCAAGTAAAAGCGAATCGAGAACATTTTTTAACCCGCTCTCAAACAAAGTCGGATTTCCAAATATGAACCGCTCGTCGGGCTAAACTTTCTTGACGTTTAGCGATCGTGTCCGGTGTCCATTCCTCTGGTACTATATTTCTCGCTAGAGCATAATCGCTTTGTTGGTAAATCTCTTGTTTATCTGTATAGTATTGATTGCCGATTTGACGATTCAAATTAGCTTCTAAAGGAATCAAGTTACCGATCCGATAGGTCATTTCCTCGATCTCGTTATCGAGAAAGTAAACGCGCCATCGATCGCTCGGCGATTCTGGTAGAATATGCTCGATCGAGAATCCATCTTCCGCTATATTAGATCGACCCGATTCGTCCATTTCTAATTTCCAGAGAATATATCGAACCAGTTTTTTCTTTTGACCTCTGGTAGAAATCGAAAGAATCGAAAAATCCTGCACGAACTTAGTATCCGTGACATAAACCGATCGCAAGCCCTCGAAAACTTGCCTCGGAGTCGTCATTTCGCCATTATTTATGGCGATTGCTATCTTATTATAAATCCCTTCTAGCTCATTCGGGTTAAGACTACTGACAATCGTGTATCGAAACGAAATTATACAAACCAATTTTAGTAGGCGGGTGAAGTTCTCGCTTGAAAATTTATTGTATGCCGAGAATAAAACTGGATAGGCTTGTTTTACGCCAAATAGTTCAATTTCTCGAATATAAGGGATATTATCTGGAGTATCTTGCCAGAATTCATCATTGGGATTATTAAGAGCGATAAAAAGACCACTATATTCTTCGAGTTGTTCGAGTAATTTAAACGCGCTTTCAGCGTTTTGTATAGACTCTCGAACCCTTTTAAATAAACGTTCCCGTCTTACTCTCGTCCGTGTGAGGCTGAGATAGTAACGTAGGAACTCGGGGAATTTTTCCATGGTAACGGTATCAATAATTCCTCTCCACTGTCGTTGTCCTTCTCGCAAATCATCCGCCCCTCGGAAAAGAGAAAACAAATAATTTTTTAATAGATCGGTTGAACTTAGCTCTATCCCTCTAGCGTTTAGGGTCTCGAAAACCGTATACGCATTCAATTCATCTTCAACATTAATCTGAATAAATAAGAGTCTTTTGGCAACGGTATCCGTTAAAAAAATTGCCAGTTCTTTTCCACTGTTAACTACGCTTGTAAGCTTTTGCAATGAATCCGAAAAGTATTGAAAAGCTTTCCATAGGAGTTGGTTGGATTTTGCGAGCGATCGAGGATTGCGAGGAGGTCTAAAGTTAATGAGACGACTTTGATAAAAATCATTATTATTTTCATTCAAAATTAATTTACTAGATTCTTTTAAAGAACCCAGATCTTTATTACTCAAATAACCGCTTTTGAGAAGCCGTTGTCGTTCTCTATTCGCTTCCGCTTCTTCCCCCCGATCGATTAACGTTTGAATTTTTTCGATAATCGCTATAGCGAGAATACTAATCGTTACCAATCGTTGTTGTCCGTCAATAATTGTAAAATCCGTATCCGATCGCTGGGAACCTTGTAAAACGATCGCTCCCATGTAATGACTAGAATCGGGGTTTTCATAGAGCGTTTGAATATCCTGCCAGAGATCTTCCCAATTTTCTTCCTTCCACGAATAATCTCTTTGAAAAGGGGGAACTCGGTAGATTTTGCCATTGCCGATGAGATCGCTAAAATTGCTGGTTCGGGTATCTAATAGATGAGTACGGGGCATAGGTTCGATCGGCAGTCAGTTCATCACTTCTAACTTACCAAATATCGGCCGATCGTTTACCCGTGTTAAAAACCACCAAAAAAAGGATGGCCTCGCGGCCATCCCTACAAACCTTTAAACTACAACCAAATTAGTAGCGGCCGGCATTGGGTTTATGAACAATAAAGCTCATGGTTTGACATTGTTTGATGTTGTCAAAAGCGATAACGCGGATGTAGCAATCAGAATATTCAGTGCGGCACTCGCGAACTTCATTAAGAACTTCTTGGGGGCCAGAAACAGAGAATAAAGGCAGTTTCCACATCGTCCAATGATAATCTGCGGGTTTGGGATCTTTTTCAAATTCCACAGCAGGAATATAACCCTGATCGATCATGTATTGAATTTGTTTAGCAATTTGTTGATCGGTGAGGGGGGGCAAGTAGGAGAGAGTTTCGTAACGCTTCTCTTTAGGTAAAGTTTTCATGGGTTTCTTGATTCCTTATGGGTTGGGTAGATCATCAACATCGAGATTTAATTCCGATGTCTCTGGTTGACTTATAGCAGTACGGGTGAGACGTTCCAAAAGTTGCCGACGATGTTCGGTATTGTCATTAATAATTCCCGTTTTTACCATCTCTGGCAAGAACTCTAAAACCTGTTCGGCTAGATGTTCTCTTACCGTCATGATCCGCAAAACTAACTCTTTATTCTCAGTCATCAACCCCGCAATATAGGCCTCGCCATCCTGAATGGAATGGCTAGAAGTATAGTGACTCAGCCAAATAGCTAAAGTCGGATTAGTTTCTGACAATTGATCGATAATCGTGCGAACCGCTTGGTAAGTTAGGTAACTTTGTAAGACTTTCGCGGTATCTTGAACAACTTTTTTCGGATACATTTTATACAGTTTTCAGTTATTGGCTAGACAGTTATCAGTGTTGAAATTCTAGCGACTGCTTCCCGATTTTGGGCAAGTCCCCAGCATTATTTTGCACCGATAACTGCTAACAACTTTCTGAAGGGCTGTATTAGAGGGTATCCATAGCCTCGAACTCGAATTTGATTTCTTTCCAGAGTTCGCAAGCGGCAGCCAGTTCAGGACTCCAACGGCAAGCTTCCCGGATAACGTCGTTACCTTCGCGGGCCAAGGAGCGACCTTCGTTACGAGCTTGGATACAAGCTTCCAGAGCCACACGGTTAGCGGTGGCACCCGGTGCGTTACCCCAGGGGTGGCCGAGGGTTCCACCACCGAACTGTAAGCAGGAATCGTCACCGAAGATTTCCACCAGCGCCGGCATATGCCAAACGTGGATACCACCAGAAGCAACCGGCATTACCCCGGGTAAGGAAGCGTAGTCTTGGGTGAAGAAAATACCACGAGCGCGATCTTCTTCTACATAGTCTTCACGCATCAGGTCAACAAAACCCATCGTGATTCCGCGTTCACCTTCGAGTTTACCGACAACGGTTCCCGAGTGCAGGTGATCACCACCAGAGAGACGTAAGCACTTAGCTAAAACGCGGAAGTGGATACCATGATTTTTCTGACGGTCGATAACCGCGTGCATTGCCCGGTGAATGTGGAGCAGTAACCCTTTGTCGCGGCAGAATTTCGCCAGGGTGGTGTTAGCGGTGAAACCACCGGTGAGGTAGTCGTGCATGATGATGGGGGTTTTGATTTCGGCGGCGAATTCAGCCCGTTGCATCATCTGCTCGCAGGTAGGAGCAGTTACGTTGAGGTAATGTCCTTTAACTTCGTTGGTTTCTGCTTGGGATTTAACGATCGCCTCTTGGACAAAGAGGAAACGATCGCGCCAACGCATGAAGGGTTGAGAGTTAATATTTTCGTCGTCTTTGGTGAAGTCTAAACCACCGCGGAGACATTCGTAAACGGCACGACCGTAGTTTTTAGCGGAAAGGCCGAGTTTGGGTTTGATGGTGCAACCGAGTAGGGGGCGACCGTATTTGTTTAATTTGTCCCGTTCAACGGTGATACCGTGGGGAGGACCTTGGAAGGTTTTGATTAAAGCGACGGGGAAACGGATATCTTCTAACCGGAGACCGCGTAGAGCTTTGAAACCGAAAACGTTACCAACGATCGAGGTGAGGATGTTGGTGACGGAACCTTCTTCAAATAGATCTAAAGGATAGGCAACGAAACAGAAGAACTGGTTATCTTCGTTGGGTACGGGTTCGATATCATAACAACGACCTTTATAGCGATCGAGGTCGGTTAAGTTATCTGTCCAAACGGTGGTCCAGGTACCTGTGGAAGATTCCGCCGCTACCGCCGCACCTGCTTCTTCAGGAGGAACTCCGGGTTGGGGTGTTACCCGGAAGCAAGCTAGTAGATCGGTATCTTTGGGGGTGTAGTCGGGGGTGTAGTAGGTCAGGCGGTAGTCTTTTACGCCGGCCTGGAAACCTTTGGATTTGGCTTGCACCATTGGGATTATTCCTCCATAAACTGCATGATTAGTCGCACCTGTAAAATCTCGCCGTCAACCGACATAGATTTTTCTTAAGCTCCTGTCCCCTGCTGCTAGGAGCGAAGTTAGGGAGCAATTTTCACTAATGTTTTTTTCAACTGATCATCTTAACACGAACTTTACCCCATTCTGATCATTTTTTTCTTTATCCCTAAAATTTTGATTGTTTTTTTTTCTCGGGGGGATTAGTTTCTTTAATCTGTCGTCATCTAACTTTGACAATCTCTACAAAAACACAAAAAAATCAACAAAAATTTACCTGATTGACACACAGAAACTTCTGCTCATCAGGCTTTGAGCGATTAAAACTACTCCTTAATTGAGGAAGATTATCAATAATTACAACCTCAAAAAATGTCGGCAATCGCTAAAGATGAATTAGATTTTTAAGCAATTATACCCAGTACCTAGAGGACAGTTACACAGCAGTGAACTCTAGATAAATTAGGTCTAATTACTCAGTAATTATTGTTGAGATTTTTGGCTTGTGAACGATTATTTTCCCCTTCAAGAATTAAGGTTATTGTTGCCATTAAAACGATGACGTTCTGGAAATAGCGTGACCAATAACTGATTGATATAGACTTTTCCGACCACCGATGCTTGATTCGGTCGGTTAGTAGTAGATGCTGGTTCTCTGGTTTCCGTAGGACTTGCCTGGGCCACCGTTTCCTCGGCATCCCAAGGACTGGCCACGGTTTCGGCGACCACTTCCTCCATGGACGGGACTGGGGACACTTGACTGACTACGGGTTCCGGTTCTGGTAAAGGGGGTCTTTCTGGTTCCGATGGGGTTGCTGACACCTCGATGGTAATTTGACGGGAAGTATCTCCGATTAGGGAGCCGGACGGTACGAGTGACATCGCTGCCACAGAAGCATTAAAAATCGTTGTGGTTGACCCAATACAGGCATTCTCACCGATTTCACCCCGACCGACTATTAAAACTCCTGTACCTAAAATTGCTCCCGCACCGATAGCAATAACACCCTGATAGGCGGTTAAAATTGTTCCCATACCCAGGCAAGCACCCGCACCGATAATTATTTGGCTATTGGGGGCTGCTCGGAGAATCACCCCCGGAGCCACGATCGCACTCTCATCAATGGTTACATCACCATTGACATAGAATTCCGAGCGGCTAATAGGTTGAACGGGGGGTAAGGACATAATTGACAGTTATTCAGTGATCAGTGAGCAGTGAGCGGGGGTTAGGGGGTAGGGGTTAGAGTTTCCGGTATTTTTCCCGGTCTGCCAACACCTAACACCTATCTCCCTTCACCGATCGCCGAGTCCTGAAATTAAGGGCGTTGAATAATCGATTCGAGGACACGACGTTTCGCTTGGGAGTCAATCCCGATCAGACGAACGTATTCCCCTTGATGGTCGCGCAGACAGGTTTCTAAAGCGGCCACCACATCGGATTCGCGACTGCTCTCGATCGGGGTGCAGCTTTGCCAAGAACTGGTTTTAAAACGACGTTTATCCGCGTGTTCAGCCCCGATTTTGTGACCTTGGTTCAATAAAGAACGAATTTGAGTGATCGTTTCCGCGGTTAAGGTACTGGTTAAAGTGGCAGTACCGCCGCCGGAAGAACCAGAAGCATAGCTTTTAAAACTCGGTTCAGCAACGGTGGCGGTTTTACCGTTGCCATTACTAGCCACCGAACCATCGGGACGCTGGATCACCGTTTCTAAAACCCGTTTTTTGGCTTTAGCATCGATACCGAGTAAGCGGACGTATTCGCCGCTATGTTCGCGTAAACAATCTTCCAAAGCAGTAATCACATCAGATTCGCGATTACTTTCGATCGGGGCGCAACTCTGCCAAGAACTGGTTTTAAACCGGCGTTTATCCGCGTGTTCGGTGCCAATTTTGTAGCCTTGGGCGAGCAGGGAACGAATTTGAGCGATCGTTTCCCCACTTAAGCTACCACTGCTGCTATAACTGGCTCCGTTACTAGCGGGGGCGCTGTAGCTGCTGGTTTGGCCGCTGCCGTTACTAGCGGGGGTGCCGCCGGGGCGGTGAATAATCATTTCGACGACTCGTTTTTTCGCTTGCGGGTCGATCCCGATCAGGCGGACATACTCATCGCTATTTTCAGTCACGATCGCTTCAATATCGCGAATGATGCCCGCTTCGCTCTTGGTTTCGATCGCAGGTCCAGTTAACCAAGAACTGGTTTTAAACCGGCGTTTATCCGCGTGTTCGGTGGCGATTTTCAGCCCTTGGGCCAGCAGGGAACGCACTTGTACCGACAGGTCGGAATGGCCGTTACCGTTGCCATGACCGCCGTGGACGGCGGTGGTGGTGCGGGCCGGTTCTCCTGGGGTGTCTTCGGGGCGCTGGATAATCATTTCCAGTACTCGCCGTTTAGCGGCGGGATCGACTCCGATCAGGCGGACGTATTCGCCCTGTAGGTTTCTCAGGGAGGCTTCTAGGGATTGGGATACCTGTTCTTCGCGGCTGCCGTCGATAAAGCCGGCACTTAACCAAGAACTGGTTTTAAAGCGGCGTTTGTCTGCGTATTCTAGCCCGATTTTGTAGCCTTGGGAGAGGAGGGAGCGAACCTGCGCTCGAATGTTTGTATTTAAACTCATAGGTGTCACCGAATTTCTATATAGCGTCTCATTAGCGATGTTTATAGCGGCTGCCGGTGCAGGAGTCGCTGGACTGTGGGCCTTGACCGGGACGCTGGGGGCGAGGTCGATATCGACAATGTGACGAGTGAAGGCTCGATCGATTTCTGTGACATCGGGTAAGCGGTCGGCCTGTTGTTGGCTGGTGATCACGGAACCGGATGGCACGAATTTCCCGGCGGGGATTTCCACGTCTTGAACGAGGGCGTGCATCATGACGATGCAATCAGCCCCGATGCGGGCATTAAAGACGGTGGAGCGAAAACCGATAAAACAGCGATCGCCCACATAGGCAGGCCCGTGAATGAGTGCCATGTGGGTGATGCAGCTGCCCCGGCCGATCCACACCGAATATTCTCGGCCGTCATCTCCCACCACACGGCTTTTTTCTAAACCGTGGATGATTGCTCCGTCCTGAATTTTGCTGTCGTCGCCAATGTGAAAGGGAGTTCCTTCATCGGCGCGGATGGAAGTCCCCGTAGCGATCACCACTCGCGCCCCGATCTCGATAGCGCCACTGAGGTTAGAGAAGGTGTGGACTTTGGCACTCTCGTCTATGCGCGTTTCCTCTGGGGATTTGGTCCGCTTTTTCGGACTAGCCGCCGTTGTGCGGACGACCATAGTTAGTCTTCCTCCATACTGAATTTGGCTGGCTGGTTGTTAATTAACTGTGTTTGGGTTCTATCGATGTTTAACCGGATTGACGAAATTCGTCTCTCTTGCTGTAGAGGGTGCGATTTTCTACGGTTATAGTGTCAATAATCCCCACCACCATCGCGTCAAGGGGGCGATTGTTCTGCCCGTCTTCGATCCGAGCCGCTCCTCCCCGGGACACTAGCACCCATTCATTAAGCCCCGCTCCGACAATATCACCCGCTACTTCGTATTTAGGCAAAAGTTGCCCTTGAGCGTCGATGAATTGCAAAAGCAGAAGTTTCACTCCCGTCATACTACGCGGTTTCAGGGTGCTAACGACGGTTCCGCAAACTTTGGCAATTTGCATGGAATTTGTTTACACTAAAAGTTAGTTGCGCTCTAGATTCGTCTTAAAGGTTGCGGGTTAACACTTTCACGAAACTGTTCCACGGCTTCTGTATAACGAATGGGAAGAACGTATTCGAGGTTTTCGTGGGGACGGGCGATGATGTGGGTCGAGAGGACTTGACCACCTTTCACACGATTAGATGCTGCTTCTGTCCCCGCCGATACGGAGGCCTGTACTTCCGAAACGTCCCCCCGGACGATGACGGTGACGCGACCACTACCAATTTTTTCGTAACCTACTAGGGTTACGCGGGCGGCTTTTACCATGGCATCAGCCGCCTCGACGACGGCTGGGAAACCCAAGGTTTCCACCATGCCCACTGCAATTGACATAATATTTTTGTCTCCTAATGGTTGGCTTTCTTCGACTCTATAGATGCTGACCCCGATTAACGGTGTTTAGTAGCTGCGGAATTGCTCTACTTCTTCGGTGTAGCGAATGGGCAGCACGTATTCGAGGTTTTCGTGGGGACGGGCGATGATATGGGTAGATAGCACTTGTCCTCCGTTAACCCGGTTGGCGTTTTCCACTCCGGCAGCCACAGAAGCTTGCACTTCTGAAACGTCTCCCCGGACAATGACAGTGACGCGACCACTACCGATCTTTTCGTAACCCACTAGAGTCACCCTGGCGGCCTTGACCATGGCATCGGCCGCTTCCACAACGGCCGGAAATCCTAGGGTTTCAATCATTCCTACTGCAATTGGCATTTTTTTGTTCCTCGCTTGTCAAGCCAAACTAAACTATTAATTTCGTTAGCGTTATCAACTTTGTTTCAGTCAAATTCTTTCCTTGTTACTTTTCCTGCTCTAGCTTTGGTGGCAGTCGGGATCGTGGCAAGGTGGGGGTAAGACCATCCTAAATTTTATCTCGATCGTGACCGTTTTCATCCACTAATTTTATTTTCTAGGGCTGGTTGGTAAAAATTTGACGAGTCAGGCAAAATTATCAACCTAAAAAAAGCATAGGAAACTATGACACCTTTGACAATATAAAACATTATGATTATTTCTCATCTTCAGGTTAACGAAAGTTAATCATTCCTTCCCTTCGTCCATCAGCCTCAGCAATTCTCAGGACATTTACGGTCAAAACCTTTGCTATGACTGCATTTCCGCTTTAACTTCTCTCTTGGCAGCTCGATTGTCTCTGCCGGATTTACTGGCAGATAAAAGCCTATTTTTCCCTGATTTCGGCTTTTTTATAATTTTTTTATACTATATACGGTTGGGGTTGGGGAGTGGGGGAGCCTTTGTCAGTGTTGCCAAAGGCACGGCGTAGCCGTCCAGTAAACAGTGATCAGTAAACAGTGAACAGTAATCAGTCAGGGTGAGAGCATCTCAAACGCTATTGACAATTAGCCAATTTTGTGAGCCGTTTGCTGTATAGTTACGAAATCGACCCATTTGGTCGATTTTTCCTTAACAATTGAGATGGCCAATTCGCCTCAAATAGGGCTGAATCGCTCTCTGGGTAAGCAACTCACCTAAAGTTAATTTTGTCAAGGATTGTTAAGATGCGGTTAGGGTGAGCAAACAGAGAACTGAAAACTCACCTCTGATCACTGGTAACTGATCACTGATAACTGATTCTAGCGATCGATCTCACCTTCGTAGGGTTGGACACCGATCGAGGGATAATTATCGTGGTTAGGACTGAAAACTTCTAACACTGCATGAGCTAACTTTTGGAAAAAGTCGGGACTCTCGTGCAAGGATTTAAGTGCTGCTTCTAATTCAGGACGGGAGAAATCGAAGCCTTGCGAGCGAGCTATCTCTAGTAATTGCTGAGGATCTTGGGTTGAGCGCATTTTTTGACCCAATTCTTCGTTTTTAGCGGCTAAGGCGAAAAAGTCGAACACTTGATTTTTAGACATATAAATACTTTTCCTTTGATGATTAAA
Organism: Microcystis wesenbergii FACHB-1317; assembly: GCF_014696875.1. GTDB lineage: Bacteria > Cyanobacteriota > Cyanobacteriia > Cyanobacteriales > Microcystaceae > Microcystis > Microcystis wesenbergii_A. The sequence continues at coordinate 12,298 of NZ_JACJQV010000133.1, forward strand.
GGTGTGGCCTCGGCGGCGTGGAGGTTAAACTGCCTAGTATGGTTTATTTTTATCCTACCAGTCAGGAGATATCCTAAAAGCAAAAGTTTCGTTTTTCTTTGCTTGTATGGCTGAGTATGCTTTAGGTCTAATTCTGAGGAGTGGGAAGTGGAAAGATGAAAGAGGTTTCTTTCCCCACACCCTACACCCCACACCCCACACCCTACACTCTCTTTCAAGTCAGAGAATAAATAGCCTAAAATAGAAACCTGCACTCTTGTTTCTGTAGCCAGCATCATGAATAAATCCCCACGTCGTTACCATATCACCACCTTTGGTTGTCAGATGAATAAAGCTGACTCCGAACGCATGGCGGGTATTTTAGAAGATTTGGGGTTTCAATGGTCCGAGGATGCCAACGAAGCCGATTTAATCCTCTACAATACCTGTACAATTCGCGATAATGCCGAACAGAAGGTTTATTCCTATCTCGGCAGACAGGCTAAACGCAAACAAACTCAACCCGATCTTACTCTAGTGGTCGCTGGCTGCGTGGCCCAACAGGAAGGGGAACAATTATTAAGACGGGTTCCCGAAGTGGATTTAATTATCGGTCCGCAACACGCAAACCGTTTGGGAGACTTATTACAACAAGTTTTTGACGGTTCCCAGGTGGTGGCCACCGAACCCATCCACATCATGGAAGATATCACCAAACCGCGCCGGGATAGTAATATTACCGCTTGGGTGAACGTCATCTATGGTTGTAATGAACGCTGTACCTATTGTGTGGTTCCGGGGGTGCGTGGGGTGGAACAATCGCGCACTCCTGCGGCAATTCGAGCAGAAATGGAACAATTAGGACAACAGGGTTATCAAGAAATCACCCTTTTAGGTCAAAATATCGATGCCTACGGACGGGATTTACCCGGAGTGACGGCAAGCGGCCGACATCTGCACAATTTCACCGATTTACTCTACTACATTCACGATGTGGCCGGCATTGAACGTCTCCGTTTTGCCACCAGTCACCCCCGCTATTTTACCGAACGTTTGATTAAAGCTTGTCAGGAATTACCTAAAGTTTGTGAACATTTTCATATCCCTTTTCAATCAGGGGATAATGATGTTCTCAAGGCCATGAAACGGGGCTATACTCAGGAAAAATACCGACAGATTATTGCTAATATTCGCAATTTAATGCCGGATGCTGCCATTAGTGCCGATGCGATTGTCGGATTCCCGGGAGAAACAGAGGCACAGTTCGAGAATACTTTAAAATTAGTCGATGAGATTGGTTTTGATCAATTAAATACGGCGGCTTATTCTCCCCGTCCAGGGACTCCGGCCGCTATTTGGGATGATCAATTAAGTGAGCAGGTAAAAAGCGATCGCTTACAAAGATTAAATCATTTAGTGGCGACAAAAGCTGCGGAACGTTCCCAAAGATATTTAGGCAGAATTGAGGAAATTTTAGTGGAAGACGTTAACCCTAAAGATGCTAGTCAAGTTATGGGAAGAACTAGAGGTAATCGCTTAACTTTCTTTACGGGAAATATTGAGGAATTGCGCGGCACATTTGTTAAGGTTAAAATTACCGAAGTCCGTCCCTTTAGTTTGACGGGAGTGATATTTTAAGTAGTGAAAAAAGACAATAGCTATCGGGAATAATTGGGTATTTTATGGATATTATCGCTATTTTGCAGCAAGATTATCAAAAATTTCCCCTCGATCAAACCTATGACATTTATGCTGATAACGTTTATTTTAAAGACCCTCTCAATCAATTTCGGGGGATTAAACGCTATCGGGAAATGATTGGTTTTATGAGTCAATGGTTCCAAGCTATCAAGATGGATGTCCACGCAATTGAACAGCAGGGCAATATTATTAATACCCGTTGGACATTGCACTGGACAACCCCTTTACCTTGGCGGCCTCCCATCGCTATTTCTGGACGCAGCCAATTAACTCTCGATGACAATAATCTGATTATTTCTCATATCGATTATTGGGATTGTTCGCGCTGGGATGTGCTGCGTCAGCATTTACCTTTCCGCTGTTCTTAACCATATTTTTTAACCAGAAAATGCCGACCAACGAGCGCTCGTTTGCTTGACAAAATCCTGTAAAAATGCTAGGCGCTGATTTTGTTCCCAGACCTGTTTAACTTTATTCTGCAAACTCGTCCAATTCCAATCATTATTCAGCTGCTCGTTAATTTCCTGTTCTTGGAAATATTCAACTAAACTTAAACCAGCTAAACGAGTTAAATAGGCTGCTCCAATTCCCTGCACTGTACCACCGGCAATATAAGTAATCGCATTTCCCTTGAGAATTGTTCCCAATGCCTGAGTTGTCACCTCTACCATGCCCAATTGTACCATCATTTTCCCCAGGGTAGTCATGGCTGTTTTTGCTTGTTCAAGGGACATTTTTTGTTGATAAATTGCCCCTAAATCCACTAACATTTGAGCGTTAGTGGCTGCCGCTAAAACTAAATCTAGGGCCGCGAGAGGATTAGCAAAAGTGGCAGTAGCGGCTATCCATTGGTATTGTTCGATAACAGGTAAAGCCTTTTTGCGTCGGGATTGATTAAGTAATTGTTTGGTTTCCTTGGCTAATTCGAGCGCTTGTCTCCAGACAGTTCCCAGAACTAATTCGGACTTTTCTTGTTCGATAATTTGTCGGAGGTGATTATCTAGATTATCAATAACAATAGCTTGGGGTTCCGTCCATTCCTTGATTTCTCCATTGCTTTGATGTTGACGAACTTTTAGGGGTTCGGGGGCAGCGGCTATGGCTAAAATATGATGAGAGGGAATAGTTTCTTTCAGTCTTTGTTTCAGGGAAAGGAGTATTTCTTCTCTGGTTTCGGCGGGTAAACGATCCTGTTTATTCAGTAACAGGATAACACGCTGGTGCATTCGATCGAATTGCTGGAGGATTTGCCATTCGGAATCGGTTAAATCCCCATTGATCAGATACAAAACTAAGTCGGCTGCCAGGGACTTTTTCTGGTTAGCGGTGGAGTCGAAAGTTAGAAGCGGTTCCGTTTCCAGAAAAGCGATAGATTGCCCAAAGTTGCCGCTTTCTAGTAGTTTTTTTAAGGCAGTTTTACCAGTTTTTCTCGCACCGGTAATGGCAATTTTCAGGTCTTGGCGACTAAATTCTTGATTTAATTGGGTTAAACTGGTTTTGAGTGGGGTTAAGTCTTGATTTGGGTCTTCTTTGGCCAGATAATTAATTATCTTCTCGGCTTTGCTAATCGCTTGTTTAACCTTTTCTAGACTCAGGGGAGTGGGATGGGAAAAATCGATTTTCGTGTTGGGTTTTTGCCAAAACCAGATACCAGCACCAAGAGCAATCGCACCTAAAATACCCCAGGAACCGATTTCGCTCAGTGTACTATTGAGAGTTTCCCCCAGGGTGAAAGCGATGGTAATGCCTATCCCCGTCACTAAAATCGGTTTACCCAATCTTACCGTCATTTTTCCTCATCCTCGCCAACTGCTGTGATTATTCTAGCTTTTTTGTGCTGGATTTCATCCCAAACTCAACTTTTTAGCCGACAATTCCTCGCAGGTGTCCCGGCCGCTCTTGCCTAAAAGGCCACAGATATGTCATAATGATCGATTGCGTGTAAATTTACCCGATCCCCTGTTGTTATGGCTAGTAAAAAAGGCGTTCGCCTCATCATCACTGTAGAATGCACGGAATGCCGCAGTAATCCCGATAAGCGTACCCCCGGCGTTTCTCGCTACACCACCAGCAAAAACCGTCGCAATACCACCGGCAGACTGGAAATCAAGAAATACTGTCCCCACTGCAATAAGCACACCGTCCACAAGGAAATTAAGTAAACACACTTTAGTTAAAAAGTCAAGCAATCTTTACAAATCTATGAGCTACTATCGTAAACGTCTCTCCCCCATCTCCCCCAGTCAACCGATTGACTACAAAGACACCGAACTCCTCCGCAAATTCATCACCGAACGCGGCAAACTTCTACCTAGACGTATCACCGGTTTAACTTCTAAACAACAGCGAGATTTAACGGAAGCGGTGAAACGGGCCCGTTTAATGGCTTTATTGCCTTTTGTCAACCAAGAAGCCTAAATTCAGTGATCAGTAATCAGTTATCAGTGAACAGTGATCACTGAAAATAACACATATTAAGTAATAGGACAAAATTAACTTCTTGGTGAAGATAGGCACTCATGGAAGAAGTAGTGGCTTTCCCAGGTTTGATGGGTAAAATGTATTCTAAGATACATTACTCCTAGCGAGGGGGTGGAACGAACCACAGAGACGCAGAGGACACAAAGATCGATCGCTTCTATGGTAAGTTAAACTGGTCGCAACGCGCTCGCTACGCGAGATCACACAGAACCTAGAAGAGCCAAGTAGTTAGATATGTGTAATTAATTGTATCTAGCTACTTAACTTAAAACTTAAACCTGATCACTGATAACTGATCACTGATAACTGATCACTGATAAGCGATCTCAGTATATTGGGGTCGCTTTCTTGTTTTTGCAAAGAAATATATCGGAATCGGCAGCGGATAGGAAAATTTGTGCGAGAATCTAAAGAAATTGTTAAATCGCCCTAGGAGTAGCCAACGATTTTGTGATTGTCGATCCAAATCCACCAATTAGCACAATGGGAGGCTCTTATGGAAAAGCAGCCATCAGCAATCGATACCGAGTTAGATGAACAGCTAAAAGAGGAGGATTCCGAGCAGTTTCTGCGTAGTATATTTAATTCCGTGCAAGCGTCGATTTTTGTAGTGGACGTGCTGGAAAATAGAGATTTTCGCTATGTGGGAGCAAACCCCGTTCATGAACGCTGGACAGGATTGCGCTCATCGGATATTAAAGGCAAAACTCCCGAACAAATTCTTCCCCCCGATGATGCGCGCAGTGTGCGGCAACACTACAGTGATTGTGTACGTTACGGAACGACTATTTCCTACGAACAGTATTTACCTTTTCAAAATATACCCTACTGGTGGCTAACAACTTTAACACCCCTACGGGATAACAATGCGCGCATCTATCGTTTAGTGGGAACCAGTACCAATATCACCGAACGCAAACAGGCTGAAGAAGCTTTAAGATTACAAGCAGAACGGGAACAACTACTGGGGGTAATGCAGGAAAGAATCCGGCAATCGTTGGATCTCGATCGCATTTTGCAAAGAACTGTTAAAGAAGTGCGACAATTTCTCAACTGCGATCGAGTGTTAATTTATCGTTTATTCCCCGATCATAGTGGCATGATTGTGGTGGAATCCCATACTGGGAGGATTAATTCTGTCTTAGGAAACAGCATCGAGGATCCCTGTTTTAATTTATCCCCAGAACGCCTGGAAAATTATCGTCGCGGCAGAATTCAAGTTATTGAAAATGTCCATAATTCGGGACTTGATCCCTGTTATCGCAGCTTACTGACCTCTTTGCAAGTACAGGCTAATCTGGTGGTGCCAATTATCTGCGATAACCAACTCTGGGGGTTACTAATTGCCCAAAATTGCCAAAAAACTCGCTCTTGGCAATCCCAAGAAATCGATCTGCTTAAACAATTAGCCATTCAAGTGGGAATTGCCATTCAACAAGCAGAACTACACCAACGGGTAAAATGCTTGAATACTGCCTTAGAATCGGAGGTTCAGCAAAGAACCGCCGAATTGCAGATGAGTTTGAAGTATGAAGCATTAATCGGACGGATTACCGAAAAAATTCGCGATAGTCTCGATGAAAATCATATTTTGCAAACCACCACTAGGGAATTAGTGCAGGTTTTACCCGTAGAATGCGCCCAAATTGAGCTTTACAATCCCAGTCGCAGCCAAGCTACTATTGTCCACGAATATACCACTCAAGAGCTTATCTGTCAGGGAATTAGCCGTCAAATTAGCGATTTTCCTGAAATCTATCAACCGCTGCTGCACAAACAAATTTTACAATTTGTTGATCGTCTTCCCCTTGGCAATCCGCAAATCTGTCGTGTTAACCGTTGCGCTTGTCCCATCTTTGACGATCAGGGTTTTTTGGGCAATATTTGGCTAATTCGACCAGCTAATCAGATTTTTAACGCCTTAGAAACTAATTTGATTCAACATATTGCTACCGAATGTGCGATCGCTATTCGCCAGGCACGACTTTACGAATCTTCCCAAGCACAAGTGAGGGAATTAGAAAAACTGGAAAGATTAAAAAGCGAATTCCTGAAAACCCTTTCCCATGAACTGCGAACCCCGATTACCAGCATTCGTCTAGCGGTGGAAACCCTAGAAAGTCTCCTAGAATATCAAGGGATCAAGATCGATCCACAGGATTCGATCGGTGAACTGTTGCAAATTCTTAACATTGAATCTCAACGTCAGAGTAAGTTAGTTAATGATTTGTTGACTTTAACCTATCTGGATGCGGAAAGCGAACCTCCGGCGATCGAAACAATCGACTTACTTTCTTGGCTACCCTTATTAGTGGAACCTTTTCGCACTCTCACCCGCGAGCGACAACAGCAGTTGATTTTAGATATAGATAGGGATATACCAGAGATTAACACCAGTCTGTGTGATATCGAACGCATCATAGCGGAATTACTGGCCAATGCTTCTAAATATACCCCAGAACAAGGGATAATTAGGGTAAATGTCAGGCGTGCGGACGAGCAAATATTAATTAGTGTGAGCAATTCAGGAGTAGAAATCGCTCCAGAGGAATTGTCAAGAATATTTGCTCCTTTTTATCGCATTCCTAACCAAGATCCCTGGCGCTACAGTGGCACCGGTTTAGGTTTAGCTTTAGTCCACAAACTGATTAAACCCCTGAATGCCACCATTGATGTCACCAGTGCCAATGCTGTCACCACTTTTACCCTCACCTTGCCAATCTAGCGGTCTGTTAAGCTAAAAATTGTCAGTTTGAGGGAAAATAGAGAAGCTATTAGATGCAAGAACGAACCTCATCGATCTGAGAAACGCTGTCAATGCTTCTTAATCTGAGTTGGCTTTATAGTAACTCTGGCTCTCTTGGGTTTGGTGGGTAAAATGTATTCTAAAATACAGTCCTCCTAGCGAGCGACTGGAACGAACCACAAAGACACAAAGGACACAAAGATTGATCGATCATAATGTAAGTTAAACTTATCACACAGAACCTAGAAGAGCATTTTTTTTAAATTTCTTCGGGATTAATATTTAATTCCCGTAGTTTTGCCGCCAATCGTTCGGCCCGTTGTCGTTCCGTTTCGGCCCGTTGTCGTTCCGTTTCGGCCTGTTGTCGTTCTTGGTTGTAACTGGTGAAAGGTTGACCATCGGGATAATACAACAGTAACTCTGGTTGGGCTAATTGAAAACGAATGCCCAAGCGAGGACTTACCCAATTATCGAGATTTTCCCGACTTTCGAGCCGATTTTCCCGACGAATACAGCCCCCCAAATCATTTTTATCGGGATTATAAATGTAGTATTCTTCCACACCATAACGGTCATAAAACAGTAGTTTTCTGGTCATTTCCGTTGGGGTATTACCCGGAGAGAGAATTTCAAAAACCACTTGCGGGGGGATATTGTCTTCTTTCCACTGTTGATAGGAACCCCTTTCCCCTTTCGGTCTGCCAAAAGCTACCATCACATCAGGCGCTTGTCGAGTTTTATTATCTCCTTCCACGGGATACCAGAGTAAATCACCGGCGACGAAAACATCGGCATTATTGGCAAATAACCAGTCTAAATTCGCTTTAATCGTCGTAATCCAGCGAAATTGTCTTGTATTATCGGCCATCGGTTTCCCGTCGCTATCGGGATAGACTATCTGAGTTGGATTCGGTGATGTAACCATAGGTTCACCCCAGTTGTTTCTTTAAGACTAACAGCAAAAACCATTCCGGGATCATTAGCTATCCCGCTTTCGTCTTGACTACCCGATCACCTATCGCTAGAGCTTGTCCCAACCCTAGGTTAGATCATAGTTCAGTTCGATCGATCAGATTTTTTAATTAGTTTTACTGATGAATAAAAAAAAATAATAAACGGAACTTATAACTGTTTGCCTCTACAACGGTGCTAGATTTTCTCACATCCAAGCCTGATTAATGGTTTTGGTGTCTCTAGGTGTATTTTTCTCCAGTATTCGCCTATTTATCAATCCTATCTATCCTGAACTAGATTTCGGGCAGATATTCCCTATCGACTCTGTACGATCATTTTCACACGAGGTAGATCATGGCTATCATCTATGTCAAAACGGGCGCGACAGGTAACGGTTCTTCTGGGAATAGTGCTTTTGGCAGTCTAGCAAGTGCGATCGCTGCTGCCCAAGCAATTTTTTCTCTATTTTTGGGTGCTGCAAATGCCGCAACAATTACAAGTATTGCGGGAGATAAAGATTGCTTTGGAACGGGTTCTAATATTTGCAACACTATAGCTGTATCGGCTCTTCTCGACTTTGTGTGATAATTTTTGCTTATGGAATCGTAAAATGCTGACTGAGCAAGACTTTTAGGACTATTTTGCGGATATTCTAAGCTAAAACGCACTTAAACCACCTAAAATAGAAATAGTAACTTGAGAAAAATCCTACTTATGCCAGCCAAAGATTTCCTAGACTTAGAAGAAAAGAAAAACTTACAAAAAGCTCTTAAAGAAGAAGAAAGAGCAGAGGTTAGGGAAAGAATTTTAATGTTTCTCTTGCTAAACGACGGAAAAACTCAACGAGAAATAGCTGAGTTTATTGGCTGTTCACTCAAAACGGTCGCCCCTTGGTGTGTTCACGGCGATCCTAACAATTTAGAAAGTCTAGAAGATGGGAGAAAAAATGGAAATCATAAAAAAGCCACAGA
>NZ_JACJQV010000134.1 GCF_014696875.1 Microcystis wesenbergii FACHB-1317
CCTAGCTCTCTATAACCTGAGTATCCTAGCATTGTTCCCAGTATTATTACTACTAATACTATCCATAAAGGGTGTCTTTTTCCTTGATCTTTCCGAAAGTCCTTGACTTGTTTCAGTTTTTCTATTAAGCTCAACATATATTTGAAAAGTTGCCGGTCACTTATCATTTTACCTGACAGTGATCGCTTTTACTTTTGATATTCTGATGGGAGAATGAAACAGCCCTACCCCAACGTCGGGGGGGTGGGCTAATCTAAGAATAAGGGTTTTAAATGCGTCTTAGCTTAACTGATAACTCACACCTGATAACTCACATTTGGTAACGGATAACTGATAACTCACACCTGATAACTGATAACTGATAACTGATTAGGGTTGAGTTCCATCGAGACGGATTTGACAATTACTGGCATCGAGGTCAGTTAGAGAATCGCCGTCATAAGTGCCTTGTTTAACCATTCCTAGCAGAGAAGCGATAACTATACACTTTCTTTCTTGGTTGGGATAGGGCGCGGCGGTGGCATTGGCAGCGGGATATAATACGATGATGGCTTGATCTTCTGGCGCCTCAAAATTTAATCCCGGCACATGACCCCGAAAGGAAAACTGTACCCCCGGAATGTCACCATCAGGGGGAACATCTGGAAAATTATCCACCACCATAAATACTTCCTGCGGCAGATTTAGGGAACCCGCATTAGTATTAGTCGCCACTAAACAACCTGCTTCACTGGCGGTTATCTGCCGGTAAACCGTGGGATTAGTGCCAGTCCCGTTAGTAAAATTAATCGTGCAAATTCTCCCTAGACGGACAGCTTGTCTTTGGGCATCCTCTAGGGCTGATTGTATAGAATCGGTGGCTTCTTGGACTTTATTGCTATTTAACCAAGCTAATAAATTAGGCAGGGTTAAGGCGGCAAGCACTCCCGTAATTGCCAAAGCTACCAAAATTTCTAACAGGGTAAAACCCTGATTTTTATGGACATTCAAACGACGCATCGGGAATCACCTCAACAGAACTTTTAGCAAGAAATTTTCCTTCTTGTTCGCTTCTTTCGTCTTTTTCTTGAGTTTGATAGTCATTAGCGATTTCATTATCAGCTAACTTCACCTTATACTCTATACGAAGGCGATGGGGATTAGCCGATTGGTTATCAATATTAAAAGTCCGATAGAGAGAATAGTTTTTACCGACAATTGTTCTGGTCGCTACTAATTGGGGGTCCGTCGGTATAGGGGTGGGGAGGGGAGTAGCCGTTAGTTGTCTTCTTAAAGCTGTGGCATAACCCTGATTGATATTTGTACACACATCCGCACTAACATTAGGGTTGGCAGGCACGGATTTGACATCTAAAGCCGAAGCTAAATATTTGACATCCTCAAAATCTTCTTGAATCCAAAAGTTAGCTTGAGCTTGTCTTTCTGACCGAACTTTATATAAGGCATCCACTGCCATTAACTGTAGGGTTCCCGTTAAGAAAGCAGTAATAGTTAAAATGGCAATTATTACTTCTAACAGGGAGAAACCTGACTCAGACGATGACAGTTTTAACGGTATCCCCTTTCCTTTTGATTTCACTTCCTAATCCTCCCAAGTTTTTCCTCAAAACTACTGGCTTTTTTTAGTCCTCAACTAGAGAGTACCCAGATGATGGGATATTTCTAACTCTAGTCAGGGAATTAATTCCCCGCAACCCCTATTGCTCAAGTGAGTCAGATTGTCTAAACTCTCATCCATTTAGCATTGTACACTAATCTATTCTTTGTCTGTGATCACAATCGGCGATCGAGATTACATTTAACCAGTAATTTAGATACAGTAACAGCTTATGCGCCTAAAATAGCAATGCCTACGCCAATTAACAGAATTAATCCGCCATAAATGACTTCTTGGGGGGGTATTTCACCAAAAATGAACACTCCTAACAGACTAGCGGCAATTGGCTCTAATAAAATTACCATGGTTACTATTGTCGGTGCTACCCATCGCAAAGCCCAGTTAAAGCTAGTATGACCGATTAATTGCGGAAAAATCGCCATCATTAACACATAAACATACACGGACAAAGGATAGCTTTCGTAACCTTGACCGAAGAAGAAAATATTGGGTAATAAAGCTAATCCTGCGGTAGTGTAGGCTACAGTTATATAATTCTTAATATTTAAGCCCTTTCTTTGTGCTTCCCGTCCGAGGAGAATATAACCACTGACGAGAATTGCCCCAATTAAAGCCAAGCTATTGCCCAATAAAGGGTTAGGATAAGAACTACTGACATCTCGATCGGCTAAAACAATCAATAATCCCCCCGTTAGAGCCACAAAAATGCCGATAAAAGTTAATTTTGTCGGTTTTTCTCGAAACCACCACCAACCCAACAGAGAAACCCAGAGGGGATTAGTGGTGACTAAAGTGGTGGAAGCGGCGATCGAGGTGTAGGATAGAGAAGTAATCCAAGTAGCAAAATGGAGAGCTAAACAAAATCCTGCCCCCACTGCGTAATAATAGGCTTGAATAGGGACTTTTTGGCGTGATAAGGTCAACCAGTTCGGAATTAGGACAACAGAAGCCAAGATCAGACGGGAAGTCGCTAAAAATAAACTAAATGCGATCGTAGCATTACCTACCGCTTCGATCGCTAACCGGATAAAAATTGCCGATGCAGAAACCGACACCACACCGATAGTTAAGATAAAAATAATTTTGGCGTTGGAAGGGGGCAAAATAGGCTACGCTTACGGGATGATCAATGATGTTATTTACCAGTTATTTTAACCGTTAACCTTGTCAGTGATCAGTAATCAGTAATCAGTTTTTTGCTCCCATCTCCCATCTCTTCATCACCCCATCATACTAAATCCGGTTATTAAAAAATGATTATTTCTTCCCCATTTTGCCTATTGCCCATTGCCTGTCCTCCTAAGTAGCCTATGCTCAAAGAATTTAGTATCACCCCACACCCCACCTCCCATCTGCTATTGACTTGATCTATGGAACTACCAGAATTAAATATAGAGACAATTTGGGCGATTATTAACGATGAAATTGACGACGAAACCGTTAATAAATTAGTCTGGCAAAGTTTAGGTTATCGCTACGATGAAAGTCAAGGAAAATGGGATAATAGTCAAGTAGAGGAAGATTGGCGCCGTGAATATCCCGAACCCCCAGATTTTATTGCCAATCGTCCCCCAACAGTAAAATTAACTCGATCGATCTTGCCAGAAAATAAACAATTATTAAAAGATAAATTGGGGTTTACCGGTTATAAAATTGGCGAATTCAATCCCCGCATGACTCGCCGTGCCACCGCCGCTAATTGGTTGTGCTTTTATGGGTTAAAATAGATCAGGAAAGTTATTTTATCAAGCTTCTAGCATGGTTACTATCCCTGTCAAGTCCTCCTCTCATCCCCTAGCATCCTATATTGAGCGTCTCACTGCTGGGGAAGCATTGTTAAAAGATACTCCCCAGAATTTGATCGAGGTAGTGGGTATCCTGAAAAGTTACGGAGTGGTGTTAGATGCTTATTCCAAAAATTTAATTTATATTGCGGAAAATCAGTTTTTGGTCTTTTTCCCTTTCTTTAAATATTTTAATGGTCAAGTATCTTGGCAAAAATTACTACAACACTGGTGGCATGATCGCATTAATTTTGAGTATGCTGAATACTGTATGAAAGCCATGTTTTGGCATGGTGGGGGTGGTTTAGATAGTTATGTAGATAGTGCCGCTTTTCGGGAAGTGACAGCCAAAGTTATTCAAGCCAAATTTAGGAATAATCCCCTAGTTTTAAGTTTAAATAAAGTCTTTCCTGAATTTTTGCCAGAACAAATGCGGATGATGGCCTACTATAGCGGTTTAGGTCAATTTTGGCGAATTATGGCCGATACTTTTTTAAGTTTATCCGATCTCTACGATGCCAGAAAAATTACCAATATTCCCGAAGTGGTGGCACACATTAAGAAAAATTTAGTTGATAATGCTAGTAAACCAATTGTCTATCAAGTAAAAATCAAAGGACAAACCTATGATATTATCCCTAAATCGGCAGGATTAACCTTTCTTGCAGATACAGCAATCCCCTACGTTGAGGCGGTTTTCTTTCGCGGAACACCTTTCCCCGGTACAATTTCCTATAATGCCCAAGCCTATCAAATTCCCTACGATCAGGGAATGTTTGCCTATGGTGCTTTGTATGCAGATCCTTTACCCATCGGAGGTGCAGGGATTCCTCCCACACTATTAATGCAGGATATGCGTCACTTTTTACCAGATTATCTGCACGACATTTATAAAAAGAGTTTTCGTCAAGAGGAAGATTTATTAGTCCAGATCTGCGAAACTTTTCAAAAGTCGATGTTTTGTGTGACAACGGCAGCCATTCAAGGATTAGCACCCTATCCTTTAACTACCACAGATTTAAAAGAACAAAAAGCCAATCGCATCTATCTAGAAGCATGGATGAACCGCTTTGTCAAGTCGCGATTAGAAGCGGTAAATCAATAATTATTCTGCCGATAAATCGGTAATTTTTGCAGTAAACAAACCCCCTTTACATTTATGTCAGATATTAACGCCCAACTTCAGGATATTTTAGCTCAATTGCAATCTTTAACCGAACGGGTTGCCCTCATCGAAGCGCGGCAGATGTTAGTACCAGACATCGAGCGCTATGGTAAATTACAGCAATTCCTAGCTGAGGGGAACTTTAGGGAAGCAGACGCAGAAACTCTGCGAGTTATCCTCGAAGCTGCCGGCAGAACCCGCGATACTTTAACCCCAGAGGATATGATGCGGTTTCCCGTTAATGTGATTCGGGTACTCGATCGCCTTTGGAAAAATTATAGCGGCGATCATTTCGGTTTTAGCAATCAGGTGAAGTTATATTTTGCCGCCGGAGGTGATATTAACACCCTGCGTACCCAAGACGCAGAAACGATTAGAAAATTTGGGGAATTGGTGGGATGGCGCGACAAAGATGAATGGCGTATTGATGATTATGATCACTGGGATTTTAGTCTAGCAGCTCCTCAAGGCTGTTTTCCCGCTCTCTGGTGGAAGTCTCCCTACGGGTTAAAAATGGTGACTTTTTGTTTTACTCGCCTGATAGAGTGCGATTTATAGGTAATGAAAGGGATTATCGGCTATTTTCGGGCTTTATTATCCCCCCAATTTGCCCCCACTGGGATAAAAGTGGCTGTAGTGGTGGGGACAATTTTATTGACGATTAACCACGGTTATGCTATAATCTACCGCCGTATGACAGGCGATCGCTGGCTGGCGACATTAGTGACTTATCTAGGGCTTGCTGAATAAATCTAAAAACCTTGTTGGATAAGGCTTTTAGACTTTTTTTTCCTCAAAAAGTGCCGACCTTTGGAGGGATCGGGGTAAAATTCAGGTACTTTTTCCCTGAAAATTAGGTAACTGACTACCTCAAAATCGGTAAAACCCTACACCCCACACCCCACACCCCACACCCTGCCCCCACCAACAAACTTTTTCAGCAGACCCTATCTAGTTCCCTATCTGGTCAATGTTCATGGGCAGTATAGCAGTTATCACCGTCAACAGTGGCCGAAAAAATCGGCGAAATAAGGCTCTTGGTTACTCTTTATGGTGAATTAGCAGACAAAATGCCAAGATAATATCCTTCTATAGCAAAGAGCGGGGTGGTTAGGACAATCAATCGCTGAAACCCTTGACCGATAAGAGTTTGAAAATTGAAAGCGTCCTAACTAACTCGTTCTATGCCATAAACCCAAAATTACTCTAGCATTCTTTGAATTTCTTACGCTAAAGGTTTCTAGCCAAATTTCTGGTCATAGCAGCAGTAAAAACTAGCCCAGAATAAAAAGCTAGGCTTCTAGTATTAGGACTATTTCAGGTTAATGGCGGGAAGCGGATTTGAACCACTGACCTTCGGGTTATGAGCCCGACGAGCTACCAGACTGCTCTATCCCGCGTTGCTTTATTTAGTATAGAACTAAATTTCGGTAAATGCCAAGGAGTTTGTAATATTCCTTTACATTTACCGTCCGACCAGAGGTTAATACTTACGTTCCACGGGGGTGAAATCCTGAATCACTACGGGCATATAGTCGATATCGATGCCGGAGGGGGAATAATAGGCGAGGGTATGCTGAAGGAAATTTTGGTCATCCCGTTGGGGAAAATCCTCGCGGGAGTGGGCCCCTCGGCTTTCTTGACGATTGAGGGCAGAGGTGAGGATAATTTCCCCCACCACCATGAGACTTTGTAATTCCCAGGCCTCGATTAGTTCCGTATTCCAGCAATCCCCCCTATCATCCAGGTAAATCTGCTCGTATTTGCGCTTTAATTCGCCGATTTGTTTAATTCCCTCGCGCATGGTCGCTTCGGTGCGAAAAACGCCGCAATGTTGGGTCATACAGTCTTGGAATTCCTGACGTAGTTGACCGATGCGAATCGTGCCTTTTTTGGTCAATAAAGCGGTGATTTCCTCTTTGGCATCCTGAAGGTAAATATCGGGATTAAAGACGGGAAAAGCGCGTTTTTCGACGTATTTAGCGATCGATTTGCCGGTTCTTCTCCCATAGACCACACATTCTAACAGGGAATTACTGCCCAAACGATTGGCCCCGTGAACGGAGACACAGGAACATTCCCCGGCGGAGAAAAAGCCTTCGCTGAGGGTATCGGCACTTAAGCGAACGCGACCATCGGTATTAACGGGAATGCCGCCCATACAATAGTGAACTGTCGGACGTACAGGCATCGGTTCCTCTACCGCATCGACACCGACGAGACGGTGGGCCTCCTCCCAACAGAAGGGAATGCGACTCATAATTTTTTCCCGGCCTAAATGGCGTAAATCCAGATAGACAAAGGGACCCCCGGCGCTACCGTCCAGATTTACCCCCCGGCCGGCGCGAATTTCTAGGGTAATGGCCCGGGAAGTGATGTCCCGGGGGGCTAATTCCATGCGCGAGGGGGCGTAGTCTTCCATAAAACGACGACCTTCGCTATTGATTAAATAAGCCCCTTCACCCCGGACTGCTTCCGAGATTAAAACACCGACGGGATAGAGTCCCGTGGGGTGAAATTGGACAAATTCCATGTCTTCTAGGGGAATACCCGCTTTTGCCGATAAAGCTAAACCGTCTCCCGTACAGGCGAAATCGTTGGAGGTGGTGTTATAAACGCGACCATAGCCCCCCGTACCGAACATAATTGCTTTTGCCCGGAGGATTTCTAACTGTCCGGTGGCGATTTGGTACATAACCACGCCTTTGGCCGTACCTTCTTCGAGGATAAGACGCAAAACATACCATTCATCGTAGATTTTTACCTGATTACGGTGTAAATTGCTGACTAATTCGTGCAGCATGGCGTGACCGGTTTTATCGGCGGCGTAACAGGCACGGTTATGGCTGTGACCGCCAAAGGCTCTTTGGGCAATGCGTCCATCTTCGAGACGGGAGAATAACACGCCTAGATGTTCCAATTCGATGATAACTTCGGGGGCTTCTCGGGTGAGGATATCCACCGCATCCTGGTCAGCCAGAAAATCGGAACCTTTGACAGTATCGTAGGCGTGGGCCTTGGGATTATCTTTGGGGTCAACGTTTTGCAGGGCGGCGGCGATACCTCCCTGGGCAGCGACGGAGTGGGAACGAATTGGGTGGGTTTTGGCAACGACAGCAACATCGATAGTCGGGTTGAGGCGTTTGATTTCTAAGGCGGCGCGGCATCCTGCTAACCCACCACCCACTATAACGACATCGTGTTCTTTCATGGCTGATTTTTCTAGGGGCTTCTGTTTCTATGGTGGGGTGAGAATTGCTCGGAAGTCAGTTTTGTAACCGAGACTTTATATTTCAGGAGACAGCCCTTTCAGTTATCAGTTATCAGTTATCAGTTATCAGATGCGAGTTTTCAGTTCACTGATTACTGTTTACTGATTACTGAACTTGGTATGGTTCGCTCGGGGGGCATAAATCGACTAAATCCTTATCTGGCAAAAAACTTAATTGATGAGTTCGTTCTAGTTCAAAAACAATTGACAAAAATCGCCAAATGTCTTTCTCTATAAGAGTTTCATTCCTTATAACCCTGTCCGTTGCATAAGACAAACTGAAGAACCTCACTGATTACTGATTACTGTTTACTGATAACTGAAAAGTCTTCATAATTCCCAAAAAAACAACCCGCGGCAGTTAACCGCGAGTTATTTTTGGTTAAAATCGGACAATTACTGAACGGTAATCGTTCCGACCATGCCGGCGCCGCGATGGGGTTCGCAGTAGTAGGTGTAAGTACCCGGTTCGCTGAAAGTGCTTTCAAAGGACTCCCCGGCGGAAAAAGCCAGACCTTTATGGGATAATTTAGCAGCCTGGGCTTCGGGAACCTTGGTGCTATCGAAAACTATGTTATGGGGAGAAAGTTTGTTATTGACCCATTTCACCGTATCTCCTGCTTTAATAGTGAGGGCGGGGGGATCAAATTGTAGTGTACCTGCATCACCGCCCATCTTCACCGTGAAGGTTTCGGCGGAAGCCGCGGCAGTGTTGAAGAAGAAGCTAGAGAGGACTAGAGCCACGGTAGCGAACAATAAACCTAATTTTTTCATGCTTGTTAATCCTTTACACGAGGGAAGATGACAAGTTTGACAGCCTGTCTTTTGACAAAAAAGTAAAAGTTTGCTTTTAACTGTCCCATGAATTAATTCTACACCAAGTTTGACAGCTTGTCTTTTGACAAGAAAACCGGTTTTTTCTGACGATGGTTGGGGAATTTCTTAAGAAATAGAGGAGAACCAATCGTGAAAAGACTATTAATTTCCCTGTGCTTGCTCTTGGCTGTGGTTACATTCGGTATGGCTCGTCCCGCTTTAGCTGATGGGGCTTCGATTTTCAGTGCTAACTGCGCTTCCTGCCACATGGGCGGTAAAAACGTGGTTAATGCCGCTAAAACCCTGAAAAAAGAAGATTTAGCTAAATACGGCAAAGATTCCGTTGAAGCTATCGTTACCCAAGTTACCAAAGGTATGGGGGCGATGCCCGCTTTCGGTGGTCGTCTCAGCGCTGAAGATATCGAAGCTGTAGCTAACTATGTCCTCGCTCAAGCGGAAAAAGGCTGGTAAAAATTAGTTATCGGTGGCGAGTTATCGGTTGTCAGTCTGGTAAGAATTGTAGCGATCGAAATTCTTGGGTCAATTGCTGGCTTAAAATAGCTAATGGTTCATCTCGGGACAAGGTTGTGAAATTGCGATCGTTTTTCTATATTTTAGGTGCGACGGTAATCATTCTCCTAGGAGTCGCTACAGCCAGTTTTGCTTGGATTCTCGCCGATAGTCCTCTGTCTTTGCTCAAAGGTGGGGTGCTGCGGGAACCGGCGGCGGCGATTTTTGTGCCGAAACAGGCCCCGGTTATGGTATCCTTGCTGGTCAATCCCGAACGTTTAGAGTCTTTTGGTCAATTAATCGCTACACCGGCTAATCGACGACGTTCCCACCAAGAAATTAAGGATTTAGAAAAAAGTCTGCTCGGTAAAACGGGGTTAAATTATCAAAAGGAAATCAAACCCTGGTTAGGGGAGGAAATTACTCTCGCTGTTACTTCCCTAGATTTCGATCGCGATACCGATAATGGTATCCAACCGGGTTATCTTTTGGCAATTCAAAGTAAAGATGGTGAACGCGCTAAGGAATTTCTGCAAGCTTCCTACTCAAAACAGGCGGTTTCGGGCAAATTTGACCTTGTTTTTGAACTCTACAAGGGAGTTAACCTGATTTATCAACGTCCCTTGACCGCGGGAGATAATAATCGTTTTCTCGCTAGTGCCGTGGTGGGTGATACGGTGCTTTTTGCCAATAATATCAAGGTTTTGCGCGAGGCACTTAATAACGTGCAAGTACCGGATTTAAACCTAAAAAATAGCCCCGATTACCGAGAAGCCCTCAAAAATATCACCGAACCGCGTATAGCTATCGTTTACGGCAATTTACCCCCGTTATCGGCTTGGATTGCGAATCAACCCGTCCCGGAGAGTCCCGAAGCAAAACAACGATTAGCCACGGCTTTTACCCTCAAATCCGGGGGAATAGTCGCCCAAACCGCCTTAATTGGGGTTTTAGGACAGGATGACCAAGCACCAATTTTATCTAGTCCCGTGGGAGCATTATCTTTTATCGGCGAAAATAGCCTTTTAGTCGCCGCTAGTCGCGATTTAAATCGTTTTTGGACTCAGGTAGAGGAGGGGTTAGAAGCAGATAGTCCCCTACAGGAATTAATAACACAGGTCTTAAACCGCTTCCAGTCGCCTTTAGGTTTAAATTTGCCTGAAGACGTTTTTAGCTGGGTTAGAGGCGAATATAGCCTCGCTCTCGTACCTAGTTCAAAGGGGATGGAACCCGATAGTGTTTTTCTAGGGGAACGGGTGATGGGGGTAGAGGTGGACAGTGCGATCGAGCATTTGGATGAGTTGGCCCGCAGTCGCGGCTATAATGTGATTAATCTGCCTTTACTCGATCGAACGGTGACAGCTTGGACAAAGTTAACCACGGCGGTCCCAGGAGGAAAAGCGCAACTAGAAACGCTCGTGACGGGAGTGCATACCAGGGTCGATAATTATGAAATTATCGCTAGTTCTGTGGAAGCGATGGGTTTAGCTTTATCTGCACAGAAAAACCCCATTTTAAGTAGTGGTAAGTTTCGACAGGCAATTACTGCTCTACCCGCAGAAAATGATGGTTATTTTTACGTCGATTGGCGACAATTGCAACCGGTAATCGAGGCAAAATTCCCGATCGTGCGGGTGTTAGAATTATCGATTAAGCCTTTATTTAATAATCTGCGTTCTCTTACTATTAGCAGCCAAGGCAGTGAAAATTCTGTGCGTCGGGGGACGATTTTCTTTAATCTGGGGGTGAAGTCTTAATCAGTTATCAGTTATCAGTTATCAGTTATCAGTTATCAGATAGAAGCTTGTAGTTTGGGTTGAGCGATTTAATACTTAGGAGAAAACTGCTCGATTCAATGGTTTGAGGTAAACCCAACATTCTTGACGACATTGGTGTGGTTGGGTTTCCCTCAAGCGTCGCTAATAACCGTTCCGGATCCGTTATCAAGTAGCCAGTGGTATTGATTCTGTGGAAGGACTCTCTTGGGGTAGTATAAATGTAGAGGGAGAAACATTATCTCTCCAGACTCGAATCGCCGAGCGCCATCAATTCCAGGATTAGATTACAAGGTAGCAAGCCCTAGCTTGAAAAATTCGCTAAAAAATATATAATTAACTTGATCAGATTATTTATAAAGTCTGTTTAACAGCTAAAGCTAATAAAGTTGATTTTGAAGCCGATGACCAAAGAGCTACTCATACAAATCAATCGAGAAGGAAACCTCGAACTTCCTCCTGAAGTTCAAACCCGCCTCAACCCAGGAGATAAATACATGATTTCCCTGACGGAAGACTCCATCATTCTCAAAAAAGTTCATCAAGATAAAGTCAATCTAGAGCAATTCTTTGAGCGACTAGAAGCAATGGAACCAGACCCCAATCAACCGACTCTAGCTGAGATTAGCCAGATGATTAAAGAAGCTCGCCAAATTAGACGCGCCAACTCATGAAAGTTGTTCTAGATGTCAATGTTTGGATTTCAGGATTGTTGTGGGGAGGAGTTCCGGGTAAAATCCTTAAATTAGCTAAAAATCAAAGAATTACAATCATTACTCCCCAAGAATTTCTTAGTCGCTACTTTAATGAGTAGAGAAGAGGAGTAAGGTAATTAATTGACGATTTACCCCAAGAGAAAAGATAAGTTTGACCGACAATAATTGCTATGATTACTGTAGGATTTAAAAAAAAGTGATCGCTCTTACTACTTTCTAATTACTTTAGATAGTAGTAGCCTAGTGCTTTTTAGACAAAAAAAGCCTATTCTGCATATTCCCAAAAAAGCAGCCTATGAATTAAGTAGGGGTTGCTGAATAAATCTAAAAACCTTGTTGGATAATATTTTTAGGCTTTTTTAGCCCAAAAACCTTTTTTAGCAGGATTTACACCGATATTCAGCAAACCCTAAGTAGAATTTAAAATCATCCCCAGTGAGGAACTAGCCATGAAATCCTTTGCCCTTCTTACCACCGTCAGCCTAATCAGCCTTTCCACCCTCGCGACTGTTCGCCCCGTCATGGCACTAGAGAGCCGACAACCAGCCGAAACCCAGATCGCTCAAGGGAACAATCAAGACGCGATCGGCCACTATAACCGGGGAGTTGGCTACATCCAACAGAAAAAATACGATCTCGCCCTCGCTGAATTTACCAAAGCGATCAACATTGATCCCCGATACGCCGAGGCTTACCTCAATCGCGGGTTTCTTTACGAACAACAGGAGAAACCCGACCTCGCCCTGTCCGATTACAACAAAGCGCTCAACATTAATCCCCGATTAGCCGAAGCTTACAACAATCGCGGGTTTCTTTACCTCGGACAGGGGAAACCAGACCTCGCCCTGTCCGATTACAATCAGGCGCTCAACATTAATCCCCGATTAGCCCTGGCTTACAGCAATCGCGGGCTTCTTTACCGACAACAGGAGAAACCCGACCTCGCCCTCGCTGAATTCAACAAAGCGCTCAACATTAATCCCCGATTGGCCGAAGCTTACAACGGTCGCGGGCTTCTTTACTACGATCAGGGGAAACCCGACCGCGCCCTGTCCGATTACAATCAGGCGATCAACATTAATCCCCGCTTCGCCGAAGCTTACAACGGTCGCGGGCTTCTTTACTACGATCAGGGGAAACCCGACCGCGCCCTCGCTGAATTCAACAAAGCGATCAACATTAATCCCCGCTTCGCCGAAGCTTACAGCAATCGGGGGCTTCTTTACGGTGAACAGGGGAAACCCGACCTCGCCCTGTCCGATTACAATCAGGCGATCAACATTAATCCCCGCTTCGCCGAAGCTTACAGCAATCGGGGGCTTCTTTACGGTGAACAGGGGAAACCCGACCTCGCCCTGTCCGATTACAATCAGGCGCTCAACATTAATCCCCGATTAGCTCTGGCTTACAGCAATCGCGGGACTCTTTACGACAAACAGGGGAAACCAGACCTCGCCCTGTCCGATTACAATCAGGCGCTCAACATTAATCCCCGATTGGCCGAAGCTTACAACAATCGCGGGAATCTTTACTACGAACAGGGAAAAGCCGACCTCGCCCTGTCCGATTTCAATCAGGCGATCAACATTAATCCCCGATTCGCCGTGGCTTACCACAATCGCGGGGTTCTTTACTACTATCGACTAGAAAGGGAAAAAGCGATCAGAGATTTGCGACAAGCCGCCGAACTGTCCCGCCAGCAAGGAAACGCGGCGTTATATGAAGCGGTTATGGAAGCCCTACGGCTATTAGGCGCGGTCTAGTTCTTTTTCTTGGGTTGAGCGAATCAATAGGTTAAAGAAAACCTCTCAATTCTAAGGGAAAGCGAAACCCAACAGCCAACACCTCAATCCGTCTGAATGAGCGATCGCTTCTCATGGCTTTTTGTGGGGTTTCCTTGGGTCTATAGTTGGGTTTCCTTACGTCAACCCAACCTACAAGAGAGTCCGTCGGTTGGGTTGAGCGAATCAATGGGTTAAAGAAAACCTCTCAATTTTAGGGGGAAGCGAAACCCAACAGCCAACACCTAAATCCGTCTCAATAGGCGATCGCTTCTCATGGCTTTTTGTGGGGTTTCCTTGGGTCTATAGTTGGGTTTCCTTACGTCAAACCAACCGACGATAATTGTTATCAGCCTGTAGGGTGCGTTAGCGTTAGCGTAACGCACCAATCCCAGTTAGAAACCCAACAGCCAACACCTCAATCCGTCTGAATAGGCGATCGCTTCTCATGGCTTTTTGTGGGGTTTCCTTGGGTCTATAGTTGGGTTTCCTTGGGTCAATCCAACCGACGATAATTGTTATCAGTATTTAGTTTTTTCTAGTCTAGTCTGTTAATTGTTCATTAAAAACCTTCGGGATGGATGTTATTTTATGACCCTAAAACAACTCATACAAGACAAACGAGAGGATATCCTAAAAATTGCCACCAAACATGGTGCTTTTAATGTGCGTGTATTTGGTTCCGTTGCTAGAGGTGAGGAAACCGAAAATAGTGATATTGATTTTTTAATTGATTATGATTTAGCTAAAACATCCCCTTGGTTTCCAGGTGGATTATTAGTTGATTTAGAGGATCTCTTAGGGTGTAAAGTGGATGTAGTAACTGAAGAAAGCCTTCATCATCTAATTAAACAGCGAATCTTAAAGGAGGCAATTAAGTTATGAATGAAGATCAAGTTTATCTTGGATATATTTTAGACTGTATTGATAAAATTAAGGAGTATTCCCAAGGAGGAAAACAGGAGTTTTTTGCTAATTCAATGATCAGCGATGCTATCATTAGACGCTTACAAACCTTGGCAGAATCAACTCAACGGCTTTCGGAGGAATTAAAGGCAAATATTCCCGATGTTGACTGGCGTAATATTTCTGGTTTTAGGAATATTTTAGTACATGATTGTTTAGGAGGAATTGACCTTAATACAGTTTGGGATGTGGTAGAGAATTATTTGGATAATTTAAGAGAACAGATTTTAAGGCATCTAGAATCAGTCAATACTTAATCACAGTCTAATTTTGTAGGTTGGGTTGAGCGAATCAATAGGTTAAAGAAAACCTCTCAATTTTAGGGGAAAGGGAAACCCAACAGTCAACAACTAAATCTGTCTGAACGAGCGATCGCTATTTCGGTTCTCTTATTTTTTTATTGGGTTTCCTTCTTGATCTTGAGAATCGCAATATCAACTGATTTTGGTAGATAATTGAGATGGGATTTAATCATTATTCTTCACTTAAATTAAAATCAATTCGTTGATAAATATCCAGCAGTGAAATTTGAAAATCTACAGAATAAAACCTTAAAACATCCTTGTCTGATTCATAAACTTTAAATAACCATTCTCCATTATCTTGTTGATAAAATTGTTCTACATAATAACGATATTGATCAATCAAAATATATTCCTTAAAGTCAGGAATGGAGCGATAAAACTTAAACTTATCAGTGCGGTCATAATCTCTAGTTGATTTTGATAAAACCTCGACAATGATTAACGCATTAGTTACGGTATTTGTGCCTTTTCCTTCATATAATGGTTTGCCTTTAATCACCATGACATCAGGATAAGTATAAAAGCGATATGTCGGCATCCATAACCGGACATCACTCATAAAAGCCCAATAATCTTCATTGTTAATCCCAGTCGGAAAATTTTTACAGAAATTCAAAGCAATCAGATTATGATTAGTAGTTGTTCCTACCATTGGAATAATTTCTCCATCTAGATATTCATTTTTGTATTCTGCTGTTTCTTCTAGCTGACAATATTCTTCGGGTGTATAATACCGTTTTTCGATTTGAACTTGCATACTAACCTCCCTTATCTTGGTTAAATTCCCATTCAATAGCAACTTTAATATTAGCTTATGCTGAACCTTTTGTCACTAAAGGAATCCCCGTTTTACCCCCAACTTGTCAGCCAAATTCTCAAGTAACCTGACTGGGTGGACTTACTTGGGAAACCCCCTGTTTAATCGAATTTAATAATAATTGTACATAGTCATTGACAATATTAGTCCGTAGGTTGGGTTGAGCAAATCAATAGGGTAAAGAAAACCTCTCAATTTTTATTCCCCTCCTCTCATGGCTTTTTGTGGGGTTTCCTTGGGTTAATCCAACCGTACTGAAACTCTTGACCGGGCCGATTGGTGATCGTAATTCTGTCATTTTGAGAGTGGCAATCTGGTTTGATCACTATGAGTAAGGAAGCGCCATTAATGCTCTGATATTCGCAGGCCAATTAAGTCCCCTATCGACATATTGTTACCCTTTTTTCTTACACATAAAAAATCGCCAGCAAATTGAAATATATAATAAATATTTTTTAAAAAGCTGATCGCAGATTCCCTTTCGGCGTTTTGTAAATGTCTATGTTCAAAGAGAATAATTAATGGAGTGTATTTGGTTAAATCCAATTGAGATAATATTTTCCAATCAGCCCCTTCTGTGTCGATATGAAGAAGATATAACTGAGCAATTTTGTATTTTTGAAAAAGCTCATACATCGTCATTCCTTGAATGGTATCTTCAACAATAAAAGGGTGTAATTTTTCAATCTCAACAAAATTTTTCAAGTGTTTTATAATATGTTCTTTATCCAAAGAACCTAACTGATCATACCAAATCGGCAACTCTGGCAAACTTTCGATAGCTTCTTTTTTTACCCAATAAAAAACTTGTTCTGATCCATCATTTATGAAAGCATTTTCAAACCTAAATCTTGGTTTTTTTGGGTAACTCGTTTGAAGCTTATCAAACAAATAAGATACAGGTTCAACGAATAAAACTTCCCATTTTGAATTCCTCTTGATTATTCCAGAAAGAGGATCATTGATTTGACCGTCATTTGACCCTATTTGAACTACTTTAAAATCTACATTTTCCGTTATTTTATCAATCCAATATGTTGTGGATAGTTTTTGTTTAGTCCAAAGTTTCTGATAAAGTAATATTGTCCAATCATTAATAATCGGAATTTTTTTTACTAACTGTTTGAGCGTTTTCACAAAAAGCCTCCCCTTTATAGTCCTATAGTCCGACAAAAATATTCATATTGAATCAGTCTGGCTCTCTTGGACATTGGGTGAAAAATGTTCACAACGTCACCTTATGGTGGCCAATTGAAGTCTGAATTGCATCACTGTCTGATCTACCTTCATAGAATACCTCATTCGGGGTACGATAGTCAAGACATTTTCGAGGACGATTGTTAATTAAGTTGACGGCTCTTTCTACCTCCTCTGGCTTAACGATTTTAAAATTCGTTCCCTTGGAAAAAATTGTCTTAACAGTCCATTAGGGTTGAGTCCGTAGGTTGGGTTGAGCGCATCAATAGGTTAAAGAAAACCTCTCAATTTTAGGTAAGAGCGAAATCCAACATTTCAGTTATCAGTAGGTTGGGTTGAGCGCATCAATAGGTTAAAGAAAACCTCTCAATTTTAGGTAAGAGCGAAATCCAACAACACCTAAATCCGTCTGAATGAGCGATCGCTATTCCCCGCCTCTCATGGCTTTTTGTGGGGTTTCCTTGGGTTAATCCAACCGTACTATAGTTGGGTTTCCTTCCGTCAACTCAACCTACAAGTCCTTTTTGTGGGGTTTCCTTGGGTCAATCCAACCGACAAGGGGGATTATGCTGATCATGAAATTATTTCTGGAAGAGTCTTCGATTACCACCTACGTTTTGGGTAAAGCAATCGTAGGAGCGATCATTGCCGCAAAAACCGTGGCCATTCTCGACGCAGCCATGAAGCTAAAATGGTTAGAAAATCGTCCCCGTTACCTTAGTGTTCTGTATCGAACCTTTGTTTATACCCTAGCAGCACTGATTCTTGGCTCGATCGAGGGTTTTCTGGAAGCTTATCGGGTAACGCGGGTAATTTCGGAGGCAATGGCCAAATTTTGGCAAAGGGAAAGTTTCTCTCAAATCCTTGCGGTTACTCTCTGTCTCGCAGTGGTTTTTTGTCTCCACAATCTCTGGCAGGAAATTGATCGCTATTGGGGTAAAGGCAAATTGAGAAAATTTTTTCTCGATCGCTCCTAAAGTACAGCAGTTATCTTAATAGTGAAGTTTTCCTTTTGGGGAGTTGTTCGTCAGGAAACAGGGATTTAGGGAGATGGAGATTTAGGGAAATTGCAGCTAGATTCCCCACTACCCCAACACCCCACTACCCCAACACCCCAACACCCCACTTAAGAAGTACGTGCGATCGCCCTATCTTTCGCGGGCGACTCCTGCTAGGATAAAATACGGGTGAAAAATTGCTAATCCAAGGAGTACAGACGTGATTGAACCTTTAGTGCTAGGGATTGTCCTAGGCTTAATTCCCATTACCCTAGCGGGTTTGTTCGTTGCCGCCTACTTACAGTACAAACGGGGCAATCAATTCGGCTTAGACTAAATCTATCACGCCAATCCCCCGAATTGAGACAATCTCCCGTCAAGCTAGGCACTAGACGGGAGATTTTTCAATAGGACAAATTTGCCGCTTAACAGATTGTGGCTGCCGGCGTTGCCATCCCTGCAAAACTCATCTGTCTTATGGGGAGAGCGCTCGCCTGAAACCAAAGGCTAGACGGCTGTTAAACTAGGAAAACGAATGACGGTTTCCGTATATTCGGGAACCCATCCGGCGGTACTGGTGAAGTAACGTACTGCTTTAACTCGTTTACTGGCAGTGAGGTGAAACCAGTGTTCGCTATGGGCGGGAACATTGATATATTCTTGAGGTTGAATAGTTAATTCCCCCTGAGAACCATCGGGAAAGACAAAGCCAAAAACCCCCTCCCCATCAATGATATAACGCACCTCATCGTCGGCGTGGGTGTGACAGCGCTCGAATTTTGCCAGTAAAGTGTCGAGATTGGGAATTTCAGGGTGTAAAACGATTAAATCTCTAGCTTGATAACCCGCTTCTTGCTTTAGTTGCTCAAAATAACCGTCTAAGCTGGTTAAAACTATTTCTTTTTCTTCGTCAGTGAGAGAAGCTTGCTTAAGTAGCTGACAAGTGGCTTCGTTTTCGATCGGCCAATAGTTTAAAGTAACATTTAATTTGGCCAATTCCAGACTAATATCGGCTAACTGGGTATAGGTTGTCCCATTCTCTAAGCGTAGTATCGCCATTGGTTATCATCCTCAAGATTACTTTTTCCATTTTAAAGTTTTCCAGAGGCAAGCCGCTCGATTTTTTGCCCCTCGATCCCTTGCCAGTTCCTAGGATTTTCTGCTCAAAAATGCTATTATGGCCTATATATGGGGAATTAGCTCAGTTGGTAGAGCGCTGCGATCGCACCGCAGAGGTCAGGGATTCGAGTTCCCTATTCTCCATTTGCCAGAGATATTAACCGCTTTTTAAGGTTCAAGAAAGATTATGAACCGGCGTCAACTTCCCAAAAAGGTGTTACTTTTATTTCTGGGGAGAATAGCAGAGGATTACTGACAGAAAAGCTAAAAGACTTAACTTGTGGTGGTAATTTTCCTTGAAAAAATGCCATTAATTCCTGATCATTTCTTGGTAGGTGACTAAGGATAACTCCATTAGCTGAATTGTCTTGAACAAAGCGAAAATTGGCTTGAGTTCCATCGAGATAATTAACGTTAATTATCACAGGAGGGATTCTAAAGAGTTGTTTGACTATTTTACCCAACCAAGAATATTCAAATTTAACTTGAACACGAGTAATCCCACTATTACGAGTAGGTAATTCATAGACTTGATCCCAAGTAATATTAGTGGTCTCTCCTAGAGGGGTTGGAATGCAACCACTGACTTTTTGTTTTTCTAGAAGATAAAAGTTGGTTTTGATTGCGGGGACGCGGAAGGGGGAATTTACCGAGTCAAGTTGATAATTACAAACCACATAGGAAAAGGCTTTAGGTTCATCAAAAAAAGGATGTCTGTCATCAATAGATTGAAAGTGATAAATCAGATAATCTCTGGGAGATTGAGATAAGCTTTGATAATTTAGTTCATCCAGTTTTTCTGTATAAGCAGAATAGGATTGAATAATCGGCCTCGGTTTCCAATTAAGCTGATTGCCCGGAATAAGTGAAAATTCCCAGGGAATTATATCAATAGTTTTGCCTTGCACTTTTTCCAGCACAGAATCGGGAAGTTTTAGTCTATTATTTAACTTAACTAAATTTTCGCTCGTAATCCTTTGAACCTCTGCTTGAAATTTATTGTTATCGAGCAATAAAACAACAATATTTATGTTATTGGCTACTTTTGCAGGATTGAGTTTACTAAATTGATAATTTCTAAGAGTTGAAATAGCGATACAAGATAGTAATAAAATTAAGTAAATAATGTATAATTTTGGTTTATTCTTAACTGGATTATTGTCAATTTTGATAAAATATAATGAGATGATTAGCAGGACAATAATACAAAACAGCACTACATGAAAATCCTGACGAACAAATCCGTGCTTAAATCCTAAAAATAGGGGAAATAGCAGGGCAATACTTAGGCTAGTTGAACCACTATTGCACAGACGAAAAAGTAGATTTATTATCACTGCACAACATAATGTTGCTAGGAGAACATTTATATCTCTGATCAAGGATATAAATGCTCTCTTAGAACCTGTAAGACTCATGGTACTGGAATAACCAGAAGAAATTTGCCAAGAATTGAGTATATATTCAGATAAAGAAGGAAAGTTATTTGATGAAAAACTTTGAATTAATAAAGTTGTATAAAACAGATAAAAAACTAGATAAGGTAATAATTTTTTAAAAAATGTTGTCAGCCTTGTTTTACTCAAAATTTTATCAATAACAAAAGCTACTATTCCCGAAATTATAAAATTAACCAATAGTTTTGTTAAAACTGTTATTGATTGCCCAGAATATAAAAAAATACTAGCAACAGAAATAGCGATTAAAGTAAAATTAAACAGGGATTGAATATATTTACTCAAATTCTTTAGTTTTTGTTTTCTATAGGCTAGGTAAAAGCCCGAAAATAAAAAGAGATAAAAAGTACCCGCTATATAAATTCCCAAGGTTAACTTAGTTAAAATAGCCAACCCAGTAAACATACCTACTATAATAGAATTTACGGGTAAATATTTTATAAAAAATTTCTCAAAACTTAAAGCGAGTAAAAATATAGAAAATATTTGATAATCTGTCGTAAATCCTATAGTATTGCCGTAATGAATTCCCAGGACAAATATAAAAATAAAATTAATTAATATCAATATTTTAAGACTATTCGTTTGTAACTTTATTATCCTTAAAATCAATAATCCTAATAGGACAAAATGAACGGCAAATCTGAAAAGTATAATTTGCTTAAAATTGCTATATAAAGCAGCTCCTTGCGTTAAATATCCCAGAGGCCCATAGGTAAAAACTATCTCTTTTCCAAAAACTAACTTTTCCTTGGCTGCTTGACTAATTCCGTAAGACCAAGAAGCATCTAATCCAGGGTTTATTAAGTGTATCGTCGGCAAAAATGCCAAAAACAGGTAAGTCAGAGTTAGACTAATAATTAAATTAAAAACGATTGTTTTTGAAGCAAGTATTTTGGTGATTTGCATAGCCTTATTTCCAGAATTTTTCTTTAAAAAATACCTTTTAATTCCTTCTCGTGATTATAAATCCAATCAAAAATATCTTGGATTAATTTGCTACCATCTCGCTGAGGCTGCCATCCAGTTATAGAACTGATTTTGCGAGAATCAGTCATAAAAATTGGCATATCTCTGGTGCGATTTTCGGGAAAAGATTATGAACCGGTGTCAACTTCCCAAAAAGGTGTTACTTTTATTTCTGGGGAGAATAGCAGAGGATTACTGACAGAAAAGCTAAAAGACTTAACTTGTGGTGGTAATTTTCCTTGAAAAAATGCCATTAATTCCTGATCATTTCTTGGTAGGTGACTAAGGATAACTCCATTAGCTGAATTATCTTGAACAAAGCGAAAATTGGCTTGAGTTCCATCGAGATAATTAACTTTAATTATCACGGGAGGGATTCTAAATATTTTTTTGATTATTTTACCAAACCAAGA
Organism: Microcystis wesenbergii FACHB-1317; assembly: GCF_014696875.1. Classification (GTDB taxonomy): domain Bacteria; phylum Cyanobacteriota; class Cyanobacteriia; order Cyanobacteriales; family Microcystaceae; genus Microcystis; species Microcystis wesenbergii_A. Next base: position 21,678 of record NZ_JACJQV010000134.1, read on the forward strand.
ATATTCAAATTTAACTTGAACACGAGTAATCCCACTATTACGAGTAGGTAATTCATAGACTTGATCCCAAGTAATATTAGTAGTCTCTCCTAAAGGTGTTGGACTGCAACGACTGACTTTTTGTCTTTCTAGAAGATAAAAGTTGGTTTTGATTGCGGGGACTTGGAAGGGCGAATTTACCGAGTCAAGTTGATAATTACAAACCACATAGGAAAAGGCTTTAGGTTCATCAAAAAAAGGATGTCTGCCATCAATAGCTTGAAAGTGATAAATCAGATAATCTCTGGGAGATTGAGATAAGCTTTGATAATTTAGTTCATCCAGTTTTTCTGTATAAGCAGAATAGGATTGAATAATCGGCCTCGGTTTCCAATTAAGCTGATTGCCCGGAATCAGTGAAAATTCCCAGGGAATTATATCAATAGTTTTGCTTTGCACTTTTTCCAGCACAGAATCGGGTATTTTGGTAGCGGTAGCAATGACTTGTAAATTTTGAGTTGTACTTCTTTCACCTCGCATTTCTAATTCTCTGGGATTAAGGATAGAGGAAATGACAACCCCAATATTATTAACCACTCTATCGGGACTGAAATTACTCCACTGGCGAGCATTTTCCAATATAGTCCAATTAGGACTAGAGGTGATAATAATACATCCCAAAAAAATTATTCCCCAAGCACAATAAGCAATTTTCTTCAACCGAGATTTTTTAATAATTGTTGTATAAAGAGAAGCTGAGACAATAACCACAAGTGTAAAAACAACAACGTGAGCATCTTGCCTAACAAATCCATGCTTAAATGATAAAAATATAGGAAAAATATAGGCAATAGCGAGACTAGGGTTTTGGTCTATAATTGCCAGCGACATTAAAAGCAAACTTAAGGCAAAACAGAGCAAAGCAATTAGTAAACGCGGGTAATTTCCTACAATACTCATCGCACTGGAATAACCAGAAGAAAATGCCCAAGAATTGCTCAAATATTCCATTAGAGAGGGAAAATTATCTAGATTAATTGTTTGGATAAGAAGTAACCCATAAAGACCATAAAATACTAACAAAGGTAACAAGTTAAGTAAGTGATTCTGGTTAAATAGAAGATAGATTTTGCCTTTGATCCCCCTTGCCTCCCTTAATACGGGGGGTGCTGATAGGTGGGTATATCTGACGATAAACCAGAGAGCCAAAGCCACTCCTCCAGCAATGCAAAGATTAACTATAATGTGAATAAAGGCTCGGTTAGAGGCAGCTGGATAGAGAAAAATAAAGGCAATGGAAGGAATGGTTAAAGTTAAGTTGATACTGGCGATAACATTTTTTATAACTATCGATGGTGACTTCTGAAAATATCCCCGAACAATATTAACAAATATGTAGATAAACAGGCTGCCTGCTAGATAAATTCCTAAAGTTAGTTTCGTGAGTATAGAGAACCCAGTGATCATGCCAATAGCTATAGCTAAATAATTGATGTACTTTTGAAAAAAGTTATCAAAAGACATGAGTATCAGGAGGATAAGTGTCATCTGATAATCAACAGTAAAGCCGATACTGTTGTAGGGATTTCCTACTAGGGTAGCAAAAATAATTGACAGCACAAAAACTATCTGATTGCTATAGCTTTTAATAAATAATAATCTGAGAATAACTACTGCTAATAGACAAAGGTGTATCAACCAGCGAAAATAGATAATTTGGGAAAAGTTGTGATTTAAAGATGTGCCATGAACCAGATAGCCTAGGGGTCCATAGGTGAAGATAATATCTTGTCCAAAAATTAACTGTTTATGGGCAGCATCACTAATAGCAAAAGCCCAAGAAGCATCTAAACCAATTTCTAGCCAATCAATAATAGGCAAATTTGCCAGAAAAAAGTAGGCAGTAATGATAATTAGTATTCCTTTGACGACTACAGGTGATTTGAAAGATTTTTTCTGCATAATTGTTCAGTTAAAAAATACCTTTTAATTCCTTTTCGTGATTATAAATCCAATCAAAAATATCTTGGATTAATTTTCTACCGTCTCGCTGGGGTTGCCATGCAGTTATAGAACTGATTTTGCGAGAATCAGTGATAAAAATTGGCATATCTCCGGTGCGATTTTCGGGAATTGCCTCAATCATTATACTATTGCCCGTGATTTCCTGACATAGTTTTGTGGTTTCATAAAGGGACAAGGAAAAATCTTGCCCACCACCCACATTAAAAGTCTGCCCTTTGAATTGTTCTAAATTAGCAATCTGAATATCGATTAAATCGAGTAAATCAGCTACATGAAGAAAATCTCTAACCTGTTTCCCTGTACCCCCATAACCGATATATTTTAAGGACTTCTGAAAGTAATGATTAGCCACCCAAAGGGCAAAAACTCCCTGATCAACTTTTCCCATCTGCCAAGGACCAGTTAAAACTCCACAGCGATTAATTAAAGTTCTTAATCCGTAGGCATCCCCATATTCATTAATAATCAATTCCGATGCTAACTTAGTGGAACCGTAGAGAGAACGGGGCAAATCTAAGGGAAATTGTTCCGCGATACCAAAAGCAGAAACCCCAGGTAAATTTTGCTGTTCAGATAACTGAAAACGAGTATCTGTTTCTGTATAGTTTAATTGATTAAGATAGGCAATAGGATAAACTCTGCTGGTGGAGAGAAAAATAAAATCGGCTTGGGTTTGTCTAGCTAATTCTAAACAGTTAATTGTTCCAATTAAGTTAGTTTGCAAAACGTAGCCTGGGGAAGTATAACCAGCTAAAACGGAAGGTTCTGCCGAACATTCTAGGATTAAATCCACTGGCAAAGCGGATGCTTCTAAGTCTTCCGCATTTCTGACATCTCCATGAACAAACTCAATTCCCGCCTGTTTGATACGGGGAATATTTAATTCAGAACCGCGACGTTTTAAGTTATCTAAGGCGATAATTTTCCAATCGGGATAACGTTGGGCTAATCCTAAACCTAAAGAACTACCCACAAAACCCGCACCGCCAGTAATTAACACTTGCCTAGTCATAATTGTACAATCTTGATTAGTATTTATAGGTTACTTTGAATCACTGTATTGTCAGTAATTATCTAGGTTTGGTGGCTTTGACAAATAGCTGCCCACCCAAGAAATTCCAGAAAATAGGAAATTTTAAATAAATTTTGAGTAAGGTGGGTGAAGCGGGTCTTCCTTTCGTAGAAAATGGTAGAAAACGAGGAATTAAAGTATCGATTCTAAAACCAATTGTTTCCAATAACTCCTTTAAAGAAAGGTGAGTTATAGGTAGTTTATGATCGATAAAATCATAGTATTCTTTATAAGAATACTTAAAATTAGGTTGAATCACTAGAAGTGATCCGCCCGGAGTTAAAATGTCATAACAAAATCCCAAAACTTCGATTAATTCTTCCGCACTATTTAAATGCTCGAAAAAGTTGGAGATGAAAATTTTATCAAATCTGATATCAAGTTTTTGCTGCTCATTAATACTGAGAATATTGAGATTCAAGACCGTTACATCAGGATTAGCAAAAACTTTTGCATCAGGATTAAGATCGATTAAGTATTTATTTTTAGACCGAATTTGGTTAATAAATTCGCAGTAACCTCCACCAATATCTAAAACTGTATCATTGACAGTAACATGATTTTGTAAAAAATTATCAACCAAAACTTTCCAAAGAGCTAATTTTGCTTTTCTTTCTTGAGGATTAAAGCGACTTTCGTAAAGTCTCTTTAAGTATTCCATTTGTCGGGTTACTTGCTCGTCTAACATGGTTTTAACCTCTAAATTTATTTGGTTACTTTTGTCTAGTTTTTTGGACAGGTTTGCGCTTATAGTCGCCTCGAGAAAGGTGTTTTTCTAACCAGATAGAGAGAACTATAAATAAATAACGACTGCCCATTTCCTTGAGTTTTAACTTGGAAACCCCCGTGGTACGATTGCGCCAAGTGATGGGAATTGTCGTATAGGAATATCCTCGCACGATTGCTTTTAAGGGCATCTCTACTGTTAAGTTAAAATGGTGAGATAGTAGAGGTGAGATTCCTTCGATAACCTCCTTACGATAGATTTTAAAGGCGTTAGTGGTATCATTAAATTTTAGCCCAAATAAAACTTGAATGAAGAGATTAGCCAAACGATTAACGAATAACTTGTGCATGGGATAATCAATAACTTTTCCTCCTTTGATAAAACGGGAACCAAAAACGCAATCGTAGCCTTCTTGGAGTTTATAATAATAGTCCACCATGTTATCGGGAGAGTCGGAATTATCTGCCATTACTACTGCCACTGCATCCCCGCTAAAATTTTCTAATCCACAGCGTACCGCAAAACCAAAACCGTTGGGATAATAGTTATTGATGTAGCGAATCCGAGGATTTTCTTGGTTGATTTTTTGCAGAACCGCTTCGGTGTTATCTTTGCTATTGTCATTAACAACTAGGATTTCATAATCAATTTTATCCCGTTCTAAACGTTCGGATATTAAGTGAGTTGTGCTTTCGATGCAATCTTCTTCGTTGTAAGCAGGAATAACTATTGATAGGGTTTTTACTGCATAGTTATCCCTTGATTGACGTGGGTGAGAGTAACCGTCCATCTCGAAAGCTGGTGCTAATCCTTCGGGATAGTACATTTCTGTCTCATTAGTCTTATTCTTGGGTTTAAAAATTAGGCTATCACTGGCAACATAGTTAATACTGGCCCCCACTAAAACCCCAATCATTGTGTTAACTCCGGGGCTAATTTTTAACCAGTTTAAGAAGGGAAATATAAAAAAAACTCGCAGTAAAACTGCTAAACCTGCCGAGAGATGATAGAGAGGAAGTTGTATCAAAATCACATCTCTGATTGTCCAATCTCCTCCAGTCCACACCCAGATTCTATAGATAAAAAAACTAGCAATTAAAGATATTTCTATCGAAATGACATTAGCAACATTCTTCAAAAATGGTGTATTAAATCCCAAGTCATCAATGAACCAATAAATTAAGAATAAGTTGATTAGAAATGCGATTCCTCCAGCAATGAGAAATCGGAAGATTTTATTGTTGTAGATTTTAGTTAACATAATGGTATCTTAAAACATGATCTGGTTTAGTTTTTCTAGGTCAATATTGCGATTAATAACATTATTAATGTCCTCTGGTTAACTAATTGACAGAGTCCCTCAATTACTAGCAGTATATTTGGCTAAAAATCACTTTTGTAACGAGGGAAAACTAGCAGATAAAAATTGACCAGAATAATTCTTGATTTACCCTAAGTCCAACGGCTAACGTTTTGACTAAAAATCTCTTTGAGAATATCTGTTACTGTGTAGGTTAACTGCCAATCAGGATAATGATTTTTAAACTTACTCACATCAGAAATCCACCAGATATGATCACCAATGCGATTAGTCTCTACATACTGCCAGTTTAACTTTTTATCCGCAATCGCTTCACATTCTTGAATAGCTTCTAACATGGAACAATTACTAAAGCGACTACCACCGATATTATAAACTTCTGCTACTCGCGGAGTCTGATAAAAATGATAGAAAGCATTGACCAGATCGTAACTATGAATATTATCCCGTACCTGCTTACCCTTATACCCATAAATACTGTATTCTTTGCCAATCATCGTACATTTCATTAAGTAGGATAAAAACCCGTGTAATTGGGTTCCCGAATGACTGGGACCGGTTAAACAACCGCCACGAAAAGAGGCAGTTTTCATCTCAAAATAACGCCCGTATTCCTGTACTAACACATCCGCTGCCACTTTCGAGGCACCAAACAGAGAATGTTTACAAGCATCAATACTCATCAACTCGTCAATACCTTGAGCAAAATAGGGATGATTTTCCAAGATTTCCCAACGTAATTCTTTTTCTACTAAAGGTAATTCATTCGGTCTATCCCCGTAAACTTTATTGGTGGAACAGAAAATAAATACTGCTTGGGGACAGTGTTGACGAGTATTTTCTAATAATACTAAAGTTCCGTTAGCATTGACACTAAAATCCATATAGGGATCCTTAGCTGCCCAATCGTGGGAAGGTTGCGCCGCCGTATGGATAATTAAGGATATATCATGACTATAGGTTTTAAAGATAGCTGAAATAGCTTCATGATCGCGAATATCCACAGCATGGTGAATGTATTTATCCCCGTAATCTTGGGATAATTTGGCTCGATTCCACTCCGTTGAAGCGTCTTCACCAAAAAATACCTGACGCATATTATTATCGATACCGACGACGGTATAACCCTTGTCACAAAAAAACCTCACTGATTCGGAACCGATTAAACCAGCAGAACCGGTTACTACAACGATCGCCATAACTTTATCCTGAATTTTTTGCCTAGTTGTTGAGAAATTTCCCAAGTTGAGAAAACTTTCTCCGACTTTACTAGATATGTTCGCCTTTGTCAATTAAACAGGAGGAGATTCCCTTAACTGCGGCAATTCCCTGAAAAATGATCGTCTCATCTACTAGGAGCGATTTAATGGCGTTTTCTTGCCAGTAATCCCTAATTAAGTCCCTATCTCCCCCTGTTAAAATTATCCTGCTCTCTGGATATAAATTTAACCATTCCAGACTGAATTTTTCTATTCCCGCCAAAATTGTATAGATTATCCCACTTCTTATCCCTTCTGCTGTTTCTTTTGCCCACATCTGCGGTAATCTTTCCGGTAAGGACACCTCTGGTAAGGCTGCCGTCCGTTCCCTTAAACTGGCTAATTGCACCTTTAACCCGGGTACAATTGCTCCCCCCACTAGCTTTTTATCCCTATCCACTCCCGTAAAAGTTAAAGCTGTTCCCGCATCGATGACTAAACAGGGAAATCCGTATTTTTTTCCCGCACCTAAGACAGCTAAAGCTCGATCGATGCCGAATGTTGGATATAAATTCAGTAAAGGAATATCTTTTAAAGTAATTATCCGTAAATTGCCATAATTTGCCCATAATTCCCTTTGGCTAGGAACCACAGAAGCGACCACTAATGCACATTTGCATTTATTTGTCAAGAGTTTAGGGAAAATTTGTTGCAAAAATTCATCACCTAGGGGTTCTCTCAGGTGGGGAGTATCGAGACAAGCTAACAGGGTTTGACCGCGAAAATACCCCCAATGTAGGCGAGAATTGCCGATCATCAACCCTATCCAGTCAGTATCTTGCTCAGTCATTTAGTTAGTGGGAAGTATTTTCAGTGAACAGTGAACAGTAATCAGTAATCATACCAAATTTCTAAATTCCTGACAGACATAGAGCTTCTAAAATCCAAGACCAACCCGTTAAATAACCGATAGTGTCATTGGATAAACGATTTAAAAGAGCATCGAGTTTATCTCTTAAAGCATCAAGAGATTCAAAAGTTTCCCATGCCAGAAAATTTTTCAGGTACAGCCAAACTCT
>NZ_JACJQV010000135.1 GCF_014696875.1 Microcystis wesenbergii FACHB-1317
ATTGTTCCCAGTATTATTACTACTAATACTATCCATAAAGGGTGTCTTTTTCCTTGATCTTTCCGAAAGTCCTTGACTTGTTTCAGTTTTTCTATTAAGCTCAACATATGTTTCAAAAGTTCGCGTTCACTTCTCATTTTACCTGACAGTGATCGCTTTTACTTTTGATATTCTCATGGGAGAATGAAACAGCCCTACCCAAACCCCGGAGCGCATTTGCTTTTCGGTGAGATGCTTACAAGCAGTTGTTAATATACTTGTACCAATTTAAGATTCACCAATAATTGCTGATTGTCGCTATTTCTGCAAATGTGAGATGCAACCTTAATAATTTCTGCTAATAATGTTTCTATACTTGCCATGGTTTACTAATCCTAAATTGAGAAAACAAATTATAATCTTTTTAGATGAACGTAGGTTGGGTTGAAGTATGAAACCCAACGCCCGCTCATGTTACGCTACCGCTAACCCATCCTACAAATAATTGTGCCTCCCTACTTAATTGGGCATCAACTCCTCAAAATCACAACTTGACACCTCACCCTTAAGATAACTGCCATAACCTGAGTTCGGAATCAGGGAAAATTGCCAAATTTCCCTAACCCGAACTCACCTTGATTACAAAACCTTATGGGTATGAGAATGTTGTTTGACGTTATCCTCCGTCCGCACCACATGAACAGCATTCAAGATGCGTTTTTTCTCTAGGGAAAAGTTTAAATCGTCTTTTTGGCTGCCCAAGGGGATTAACCCTTGCAGGTGGGGTTGATTTTTATAGGTGCGAGTGGCCGCAATCGCCCTTTCGACAAAATTCTCGCATAATTGGGCATTATCGGGGAAATTACTGGGTATTTGAGGATTATCGTCCTGAAATACCTCTCCTAAACTCATGGCGCGGGCAAATTCGTAGGAAGTGGGAATTCCTTTGACAATTGCCTCTAGGGCCGCCGAGGGAATCGGTTCTAACACCGCCACTTTTTCTAATTCTCCCTCCTGTTTGAGAAAACAAATCGCTAAACCGAATACACAATAATCATCTTTTGTCAAGTCAGAAATGTTTAAGAATTGTGTCGCTGTGGCCATTATTTTGATCCTGAGTCGCTCTTTATTTAATCTTGCGGGCGATGAGCGATCGAATCAAGGTTTTTATTAAGAGATATGAAGGAGAAAAATTTAGCAGGGTTGGGCCGCGCTAACGCACCCCCAGACGGAAAAAACTGAGAACTGTTAGACTAGAAACCAGCAGATTAACTGATAAACGAGCTTTATGTCACCCACTCTACTCATCTCCAAAGAACTCCCCACCCTGAAATATAATCCTAGTCTGGAGTGCTTTGATAGCTCTTGGGCGGCCCCTTTGTCCACTCTTCTGGGACTGGGACGGGCTGCCGGGGCAACTTTTATCGAATTTTTCCTGGAAAGAGTCAACTATATCAGTTGTTTAGCCGAAGATGACACCATCACCAGTCTCTCACCGAAACTATCTACAGGGGCAGGAATCCGCCTTTTTCGCGGTAAAGCTGATTGTTATGTCAGTACCAACGATTTAAGCTTCCAAGGCTTAAAAAATGCCCTAGAAAAAGGTTTATCGATTCTCGGTTTAAACCTACCCAGTCCTAACGCATATATTCCCGAAATCAATCTGGAAATGTTTCGGGATTATGCCACGGTCAAAAATAAAGATATTTGGCTGAATAATTGCAGTTCTTTGCGAGAGATGGGTGATATTCTCCTAACTGCTAACGTTCACCTCAATCAGAAAGCCTCTCACGTCCAATCTCGTCGCGCCGCTTATTTTCGCGATTGGCAAGAAATTTTAGTTGCCGCTAGTGATGGCACTTTTGCCCGGGATATTCGCCTCACCCAATCCGTGGGCTATAATCTCCTCTGTGCCGATGGAACTAATCGTTCTAGCATTGGTAAACGGGTGGGTAGTACCAGTAATCCCGATTTTCTGCGGACGTGGAATGCCGAGGAATCGGCGGCAGAAGTGGCCGAATCGGCGGGTAAAATGCTTTACGCTGACTATGTAGAATCCGGCAGTTATCCCATCGTTATGGCCAATGAATTTGGCGGCGTTATCTTCCACGAAGCCTGCGGCCATTTGCTAGAAACTACGCAAATTGAGCAAAAAACCACGCCCTTTCTCGATAAAAAAGGCGAAAAAATCGCCCACGAAAACCTGACGGCTTGGGACGAAGGATTATCCGATAAAGCTTTCGGTACTATCGATATGGACGATGAGGGAATGCCGGCCCAGCGTACTCTCCTAATTGAAAATGGTATCCTAAAAAACTTCATTGCCGATCGCACCGGTTCAATTAAAACCGGCCATCCCCGCACAGGTAGCGGTCGCCGCCAAAACTATACCTATGCGGCCGCTAGTCGGATGCGGAATACCTACATCGCACCTGGGGAATATACCCTCGATAATCTCTTTAATTCCATCGATAAAGGCATTTATTGCAAAAAAATGGGCGGTGGTAGTGTGGGGGCGACCGGGGAATTTAATTTCGCCGTCGAGGAGGCCTATCTTATCGAAAATGGCAACCTGACTAAACCCCTGAAAGGCGCGACTTTAATCGGTTCAGCCAAGGAGATTATGAATAAAATCTCTATGTGTTCCCAAGATTTAGGACTAGCGGCGGGTTTTTGCGGTTCCGTCAGTGGTAGCGTTTATGTCACCGTTGGTCAACCCCATTTAAAAGTCGATTCTATTACCGTTGGCGGTCGTTAATCATGACTTTAGTAATTCTCTACTATTTCCTCATTGCCATCATGATAGTGGGGATAATTGGCGAACTGCTGCCCGCTGTCCCCGGCATGAGTTTGATTTTAATCGCCATGGTGGTGTGGGGTTTTGTCACCAAATTTGCGGGGATGGGGGTCGCTTTAACCGTGGCCTTTGTTGTCCTTCTCCTCAGTCTGGGGGTGGAATTCCTCGCTAGTTATCTCGGCGCCCAAAAAGTTGGGGCGAGCAATTGGAGTCAAATCGGGCTAGTAGTGGGTTTATTAGCGGGAATATTCGGGCTTTTACCCGCTTTACCCATTGGCGGCCCAATTATCGGCTTATTTGTCGGTCCTGTGGTGGGGGCTTTTGTCGGAGAATACGCCTATCGTCGCGATTTGGAATTAACCCCCCGTTTGCAACAATCCCTAAAAGTCTGTGTCGGTATCGTCGTCGGCACGGTTATCGGTCACGTTGCCAAAGCTATGCTGGCCACGGCCGCCGTTATCGTCTTTATTGTCACCACTTGGCCCAATCTCTCTTCAGTTATCAGTTATCAGTTATCAGTTATCAGTTATCAGATTTGAGTTTTCAGAACGTAGGTTGGGTTGAAGCATGAAACCCATCGCCCGCATGGTTTACGCTACCGCTAACCCATCCTACAAATAATTGTGCCTCCCTACTTATCCAGCTTACGGCTGACCGCTATCAGTTATCAGATTTGAGTTTTCAGTGGACACTGTTAAGTGGCAAGTTCTGAGCTTTCTTTTCACTGATTACTGATTACTGTTTACTGATAACTGAAAAATCCTCCAACACCAAAAAAAATCTATGCCAAAAGTTGAAGATATCGCCCAAATCGCTAATTCTAGCGCCCAAGCTTTAGGAATTGCTAAATACGACATCTATGGTTCTTCTGTGGATGAAACCGATGTGGATGTGTTTCAAGGGGAACCGAAACAGGTACAAGCTTCCAATCGTTCCAGCGTTATCGTTCGCGTCTGGAATCGGGATAATCAAGTCGGTGTCACCTCGACCACCGATGTGGACCCGGTGGGACTGCAATTAGCCCTGAAAACCGCCCAAGAAGCCAGCTTTTTTGGGGTTAAGGAAAATGTCCCCGATTTTAGTCCCGCCGCCACCGCACCTACCACAGAAGTGGCCAGCGAAATGTATAATCAAGCAGCTGTATCCACTCTCATCGATAAGTTATTAGCCGCCGAAAAATCCCTACTAGCGGCCCATCCGGCTATTGCCAGTGTTCCCTATAACGGTTTGGGACAACAGCAGGTCAGACGTTTTTATCTCAATAGCGACGGGGCAATGCGTCAGGAAGCGCGTAGTTATGCCAGTGTGTATTTATACACCAAAACCGAACAGGAAGGCAAAAAACCCCGCAGCGCTGGTGCTTTTCGGGTGAGTCCGGGACTGGAAAAATTAGATATCGATGGTTGCATCGAGGAAGCGATTACCAAAACTGTTAGCCATCTGGACTATCAACCGATTACCACGGGTAAATATTTAGTGGTTTTTGCCCCCCGCGCCTTTTTGAGTCTAATGGGAGCATTTTCTAATCTGTTTAATGCCCAAAATGTCCTTGATAAACAGAGTCTTTCTACTCCTGAATCCCTAGGGACACAAATCGCTGCTACTGCCTTAAATTTGTGCGATGATTCCCTCCATCCGGCTAATGTTGCCGCAGAAACTTTTGATAGTGAAGGCACTCCTACCCGTCGTGTGGAATTAATTAAAGAGGGGATTTTGAGTAATTTTCTCCATAGCACGATTACCGCTAAACGGATGAATACGGAACCGACTGGCAACGGTAACATTGGCGCAAAAGTAACAGTTAGTCCCCATTTTTATCACGTTTTTGCTAGTGCTAATCAACCAAAAAGCTATTCTTTGGAAACAGCAGAAAATGTGGTTTTAATTGATAGTTTACAGGCACTTCATGCGGGAGTTAATTCTCTACAAGGTTCCTTCTCTTTGCCCTTTGACGGTTGGTTAGTTAACAAAAATGAGCGCGTTAGCATCGATTCCGCTACCGTAGCTGGGGATATTTTAACACTGCTGAAATCGATTGTTTATCTGGAACCGGAAGCAGTTATTACTCCTAGTGGTGTTTGTCCCTACGTTTGGGTAGAGGGTTTATCAATCACAGGAGAAGCTTAACACTATACCGAACCAAAAATAGGGGGTATTAACAAGGGTAATACCCCCGCAAGATGGATGCTAATTTTATAGTCGTGGGTAAGCTGTTGACTATCCAAATTACACTAAATCCAGTTATTAAAGACTGATTATCGATTCTCCCTTTTGTCTTTTGCATGAGTAGAAAACGGGTTTCTCCGAGAAACCCGTTTTCTGTGCGTTACTCAACGGATTTAGTATAAATCTGGTTATTAAAAACTGATTAGGGTTTGCGGCAAAAAGTACGGGCGAAGCATTCGGATAGAAAATCTACGGTTTCACCGATAGGTTATTGCCCGAATGCTTCGCCCCTACAGGACGCGGGCCGATGAAGACCCAAGGTTTTGAACCACGATTCTCTCAAAATCTTGCACCTGTGAGAGCGAAACAGGACAATAAAACCCTTACCTCGTCTATATTTCACATTTATTCAGCTTTAGTATTACTCCTAATTAAGAACTATTTTTCAGCCAGGGGAAACCAATTATCATCTAATGTTTGTTCGAGGGATATATGAGCGTCTGAATTGAGGGAAAAAAGCTGAGAAACCGATTTAATCGCCACTGGATAAACTTTATCATACATAGCCGCTAATTCTGGCCGTAAGCTGGGACTATCTTCTAAACGATGCTGAATTTGGGCGCGAAAATTGACTATTGCTGCCGCCCAATGATTACCTGACCGTTTTTTTTCTTCTTGCCAATAAGCCAGCTTTAAAAGATGTTCGATAAGACGGGTTAACAGACTCATTAAAGCTCGTCTATCACTTTTTCCCATACTCTCAATTTCTTCAATTAAATTATCCCAATCTACCTGCTCAAAATTGCGCTCTTGTAAATGTTTTACCGTCTCTTTTAGCCATTGATTATAATCAGTTTCGTAGGCAGTTGACGACATAATTTAACTCTCCATAGAAAATTACTTAGTAGATTAAGAAAGGTTAATGGGTGTATCCATTGATAGATAGGGTTTTTCGGCTATTGTAGTAGATATCTATGGGGGAAATCCAGATATATTCTAGAACGTGAGGTGTGGAACCTGACGCGATTGCCCCTAAAAATGCCAGGTTTTTGAACGTGGACTCGTTGAACCAAGAATCCCGAAGCGCTGGGGTGGGAGTGTCAATCGGATTCTCTCAGGAAACCCGCTTTCTGACTTGTAGTAAGATTGAGGGCATAGTATGGCAATTTCGTAGGCGATGAAGGCAGCGGCAGTTATTGAACAGTACAAAAACGGGCGACGGGATTTCCGGGGGGAATCCTTGCGGGGTGGTAACTTTCGCAGTGCGGACTTAGCGGGGGCGGATTTCAGTGGTTGTGATATACGCGGGGCAAATTTTAGTCGGGCGAATTTGACGGGGGTGAAGTTTGCCGGGGCGAAGGCGGGATTGCAGAAGCGGTGGCTGGTGATTTTGCTGGGGTTGGCTTTGGTGTTAATTCTGTTTTCGAGTTATTTCTCCGCCATGGCTGGTTATCTGGTGGGCTTAATTTTTGATTCATCCAGTACACAAAACCAAGTTGCTGGTTGGTCAATCTTAATTTTTCTCATCTGTTTTTGCGCTGTCACTTGGCGTAAAAATATTTTGGCCGGAGTCGGAGCCGTAGCCGTAGCCGGAGCGGGAGCGGGAGCCGTAGCCGTAGCCGTAGCCGGAGCCCTAGCCGGAGCCGTAGCCGTAGCCGGAGCCCTAGCCGGAGCCGTAGCCGTAGCCGTAGCCGTAGCCGTAGCCGTAGCCGTAGCCGTAGCCGTAGCCCTAGCCGGAGCCGTAGCCGTAGCCGTAGCCCTAGCCGTAGCCCTAGCCCTAGCCGTAGCCGGAGCCCTAGCCGTAGCCGGAGCCGTAGCCGGAGCCTTGACGCTATTTTACTGTTGGCTCGGTTGGTTGACCCTTAAACAAGAACACCGCGATCCTTGGTTGCGTAAAATTGTGATAGCCTTTGCTGCCATTGGTGGCACCTCCTTTTTTCAAGCCAATTTAACCGCAACAGATTTTACAGGAGCCACCTTAAAAAGTACCAATTTTAATCAGGCAATCTTGAATAAAACAATTTTTAAACAAGCAATTAAATTGGAATTAGCCCGCCCCGGCCATACCTTATTAGCCAATCCCCAGGTTAGAGAATTTTTGATTGATTCCCGCACCGGAAGCGGAAAAGACTTTGCCCAAGCCAATTTACGGGGGGCATACCTGGAGGGGGCAAACCTGCAAGCTGCCAACTTGCGCCTAGTGGGACTTAGGCATTTTCGGGCAGCAAAAAAGGCTCAAACCATTACGGGACAAAGGGTTAACCTCGATTTATGATTTTCCTTGATCTATCTGGGTTTCAGCGATTTTGGGCTTCTCGAAGTAAATCCCAAGCAGGGATTGGGGTTGAGGCTTTTCTCGATTTGTTTTTTGTCTAAGTCCCACTAGCGAATATCAGTGAAGCCAGCTTGCAATACGCCAACCTTGCGGGGGCAAACCTCACCGAAGTCAACGCCGTCAATACGGATTTGCGCCATGCTACTCTGACGGGTGCTTGCGTGGAAAATTGGAATATTGATGCCACCACCCAACTGGATGAGGTGGACTGCCAGTACATTTATCTGCTTAATGGGCAAAAAGAGCGCCGCCCCAGCAGTGGCGAATTTCAACCCGGTGAATTTACTAAATTATTTGCCGAAATGTTCGACACTGTTGACCTGATTTTCCGCAATGGGGTGGATTGGAAAGCTTTCATTGCTGCCTTAAAAGAAGTACAAGTGCAGAATGAAAATACGCCGCTTCAGGTGCAGAGCATTGCCAATAAAGGAGATGGCGTGATAGTGGTAAAAGTCCATGTACCGCCCGATACTGATAAAGAGAAAATTCATCAAGAATTTAACCAAAATTATCAACTACAACTCGCAGCCATCGAAGCCCAATATAAGGCACAACTCACCGCCAAAGATGAGGAAATCGCCATCTATCGCCAACAAAGTGTTGATATGATGGAAATTACCAAAACCCTCGCCAACCGTCCCATCCATGTAGAGGCAAAAGCCATGAGCCACAGTAACGACAGTTCCCCAAATATTACCATCCGCGATATTAATAATTCCGCCGTCAATTTCGGCGAAATTATCGGCGATGTAACTAATACCATTAACCAAATTGCAGCCGATGCTTCCCCAGAAAATGCCCAACTTAAAGCCTTACTGCAAGAACTAACCCAGGCGATTGAAATTGACAGCCATTTAGATGAAGAGGAAAAAGCCGAAGCCGCCAATCAAGTGAAAAAGATTGCCCAAGCTAGTCAAAATCCTGATGATGCCGGACTGCAAAAGAAAGCCCAACGAGCGGTTAATTTTCTCGAAACAATTGCTAAAGCTTTGGAACCTGCCAGCAAACTTGCCCAAGCCTGTCAAACAGCCTTACCGATAATTTTGAAAACATTAGGCTTCTGATAGGTTTGTAGTTGCGCTTTAGCGCAGTTCTAGTTAGGGCTATAGCATCGACTTGTCGCACTTTTTTTTAGTCCAAACTTGCGCCATTTCTAACCTATTAGTAACCCCAATAAACTTGTCTCCTTCCCCATCTAAACTATAATTAGCCGCATAGGTAGGGCTTGCTGAATAATGGTAAAACCCTTTTAAAATAAGGCTTTTGACCTGTTAAAGTCCGATGTTAGTGCAAGAAAATAGGATTGGGACTTTCAAAAACCTTGCATTATCCTTCTTG
>NZ_JACJQV010000136.1 GCF_014696875.1 Microcystis wesenbergii FACHB-1317
ATTTTATCATCAAGATATAGGAATCGGAGACGGCGTTTTGGTCTGAGATTTAATTTAATCGCTGGCATTTACAACTATGAACTTGCTTTAGGCTATCATCAAGTAGCTGAATAGGACTTTTGCAGGAGGTCTAATGTCCACGATTAAAATAGTCAATGCCTTGATTCATAATATATTTGTTTACATAGTTGGGTATCTCGAAAAATTGATAGCCCAAGGACTGTTATAGTATAATAAGTAAGAACAGCAAGTCAAGCGAACAAATGCTCTTGCCAGAATCACCCAGGGTAAGAGCATCTCAATTAGGCTTGACAAAAGGCTTTCAGCACAGCCATCATATAGTTATTATCCATGGCCGCCCGTTGACTTTTTTGTGCCAGACTACGTCGGTAAGTGGATTCCTGGTTAAGAGCGTTAAGTGCTACTCGTCTCAAGAATGCAAAATTACGAGGGCTGTGACCAGAGCGAATCCGACATTTATCTTAATTAAAAGTAACATCTAAAATCCAATGAGCCTGATTTTCAATGCCCCAATGTTTACGAATAGCATTACCTATTTTTTGAGCATCAGCGGGGAGAGAACTGAGATAAAATTGGACTTCACAAGTGGTTTTATGACCAGGATGACGAACTCGTTTAACCATGATAATACTTTGAAGTCCTTGCCATTGAGCCTGTTGATAAAGACCGCCGAAAGCTTCTAAGGGTACAGCCCAACACCAACGTTTTTCGAGGCGATGATGACCTTTTTCCAGATGGTAATCATAACTAAATTGAATACCATCAAATTGATGTGCTTGAGCTTGCTCAAACCAGTTTTTGACCTGAGTATAAAGAGTCGGATGATTAGCTTTAAGGGCGACAACGTAGTCAGCTTTTTTGGCTTGAATATGATTAAGTAGGTGGGTGGAATTAAATATAAAATGAACGTAGGTTGGGTTGAAGCATGAAACCCAACGCCCGATTATGTTACGCTACCGCTAACCCATCCTACAAATAATTGTGCCTACCTACTTAACTGCTAAATTAGATGAGCTTACCCTGTTTAATACGGATACCATAAGAACTAGGATGATTGTCTATTTCTTGGTATTTTTGAGTATACGAAAGTTGAAGGGTAACATATAAGTTTAGAAGCAATAAAGCCGATAACAATCAGTTACCATTATTTTTATCTTCGTTTCAATCCCAAAACACTTAAAAAGAAACTGGAAAAAACCACCTGTACTCCCAACGCTAGAGCGGTTACGGAAGGAATGACAATCCGCATGGTCACGGCTGGATCTAAGGCTCCATAAAGTCGAGCATTCCAAATGTATAAAGCATACAGTGAACCGCCCATACCTAGTAAAAATAAAATTACGCCAATGCTCAATCCCACCTCCAGATTAATATAACGCAAAAATCGTCTTAATTTTCGGTCTTCCGGTAATAAACCCTCGCTGATAGCAAAAGCTTTTGTGAAGATGGCAAAACTGACGATTTGAAAGCCAATAATCAAAGCTGTGGCTGAATAGAGAAGGGTGTGAACTCTGGGTTGAGGAATAAACCAAATCGTCGCCACAAACCCCAGAAACATTAAAGCCAGTCCGGGATAGAGAAACAACCAGCGAGGACTATACATTAAGAGGAATCGGAGATGTCGCCAGCCATCGCGCCAAGTTTTTAGGTGGGGGGGACGACTACGACCGTCAGGGGATAAAGTGATTGGTACTTCGGTAATTTTCAGGCCGTAGAGGGATGCTTTCACCACCATCTCGCTGGCGAATTCCATGCCAGTGGTGCGTAGGTTCAATTGTTCGATCGCCTGTTTACTAAACCCGCGCAATCCACAGTGAAAATCACCACAGGGGCTGCCAAAAAATAACCGTCCTAACCAAGTCAAGACAGGATTGCCCAGATACTTATGCAATACTGGCATCGCCCCTGGTTTAATTCCCCCCTGAAAACGATTGCCCATCACCAAATCGTAACCCTGTCGCAATTTTTCTAGGAAAGGCGAGAGATTGGTAAAGTCATAGCTATCATCGGCATCCCCCATAATAATGTATTGACCTTTGGCGGCGGCGATACCTCCCCGCAGGGCGCTACCATAACCCCTTTCCGGGATGGGAACCACCCGCGCCCCTGAATTAGTGGCAATTTCTTGGGAACCATCGCTGCTGCCATTATCGGCGATTAGCACCTCTCCCGCAATTTTGTGTCGTTCCAGATAATCTCGCGCTTTGCCGATACAGGTGGCCAGGGTTTCCGCCTCGTTGAGACAGGGCATGATGATCGATAATTCTAGAGTAGGTATCTGCTCCTTAGAGGCGGCATCTGCCATGACCTGATTTTCCAGCATAATAATCGCGGTGGAGTCGTTTTGCTCAAGAGTATAACAGGATTATTGACATTTGTGACAACAAATTTTTGATTGCTCAATAGTGCTGCCTTAATTGATTGGCTTGTCTTTGTCCCCAATAACCTATAATGATTGGGCTGTTCATTATCCAGATTTCCGAAGCTATCTAAGCTAGACACAGCCTTCAGCATCCCAACAACGGGGTTTAGATTACGAACAGCTTAGGGCAAAAATTTGACAACCCAGAGAAAATGATACTGAAAAATTAAAAACTGAAGTTTATCTTGGTTTCACAGCCATAAACCTTAGCTATATCAAGCTTAAAATCGAAATGACCTTAAAAGTTTAGTTGTAACATATAAGTTTAGAATTGACAGTGCCGATAGCAATGGATTACTGGGGAATAAATAACGTGAAGGTGCAGGGAAAAATGCCAGATCAATTGCAATATACAAAAATAAGCGGAGTAAAATTATAGATAAGGCAAAAGAAATAATCAATGTGTATTGATTGAGAAGTTGGGAGTGAACAGGTTTAACCAAGTAATAGACCAATAATATTACAAAAGATATCATTCCAAGAATATTGATGATCTGAATTAAAGGAGTGATCCGGTTTAAATAGAAGATAAGGTCTTTATTTAAATCTGGTTGGTTAACTAGATAAGTTCGACGATGTGCCACTCGATTAAATATTGATCTCATTTCAGGGGTTACTCGAGGATCATCCGTATTTTGTAATAATTTCTTACTACTGACTCGTGGCAAAAATAAATATCCACTCATTTCAGTTAATGAATGAGGAAATTTGTTTAGCCAAAATCCTATATCTATATCATCAAAAGAGAAAGTTTTCTGGTTAATTCTTTTATCGTTAAATGCCTCTTGCAGTTCAGAATTAATTTGAGTAAAAACTTGATACATACTCCTATCTTCTGTTAAATTGCTTCTTCTAATTGCTTCTATTGTTGACCAGTACACCCAATCAATTGCTACTTCTATATTAGTAGTATCTTTTCCACCGAGTCTAGTAATTCTCCTAGCTAATTCTTCTTCGATTAGAGGTTTGACTTGATTCAATGTTGGACTCACTTGATAAGCCATTTTTAATTGTTGGCGATTTATATTGACAAACTCAAAATCATCTATATTTTGACCATCATCTATACTCTGAATCTGGGAAAAAGTTTCTTTGAAAGCCGATGAGTTACTAATGGATAACGCTGGTAATTCTAGAAAAAAAGCATTTAATAAAGTAAAAACTGTAGTAATTAATAAACTTATAGCAATGGGAATAATACAAATCGGCAAAGCTTCTCGAATAGCTCTTGCTATATTCATTCTATTCCTTAATACAAGAATAACAAAAACAACTAGGTAACTCAGCAAGAACACTATCTGCTCTGGACGGGTAATGAATATTATTCCTAAACACAAGCCGCCAAGAACAGAAAATATTAGTTTCTGCGCTAAATTTTCTGACATAACAGTTATGACGGTTAAAGCCAAAAGGATATGATATAAGCTAATGGCTATTGTTTCAGTTAAAATAGTATTGAACCACAGAAAAGTTGTTATATGAAAAGTCAAAATTGCAAAAATAACTAAGCAAATATATCGAGGAATTTTTAGTAACCTAAAACTAAAAACTAATAATATATTAGAGATAGTGTAAAAAATCTCATGACTAATTCTTAGAGAAAAATTCAGAAAATTAGAAACCATTATAAATATCGGATATCCTGGCATATAATCAATTATTGCCTTAGCTTTATTAGTAGGAAACCAAATATTCTGATCTGCCATTAACGTATAGAGCAAGGAATCTCTTGGATGACCAACAATTTCACTGTTTCTGATTAAAAAAAGCTTGATAATGATCATTGATAAAATCCCAAAAACAAAGAATAATTTGTTTATATCTTCGCAAAATATTCTCGTCAATAATTGTTTTTTTGCCATAATATTTACTGCACTTAACTAAATTAAATAAAGCGGAAATTGATCTACTAATAACAAGGAAAACTATCTGCTCTTAGGGTCTTTTTTATGCTTATTTAAACCACGAAAACTCCAGTGTTTATGCAAGAAAAAATTATAAAACATTAAACCTGCACTCACAATTACTACCGATGCCATGTACCATAGTTTAAATACTTCTACCAAAATAAACATCCAAGCCACGTTAATTAATAAGCCAGAAAACATCACATTATAGTACTTTATCAATTCCGGGAAAAAGGTTTTTGTACTTGTATTAAAAGTATAAAACTTATTGAGGCAAAAACCAAGAAAACTTGTATAAATTAGAGCAATAACTACCGAAGCAATGTAATGAAATTTGATTTTTTCAGTTAATAAATATATGGAAACAGTATAAATAATATTACAGGTTAAACCAAAAATAAAAAATCGTCGAAATTGTTGACTAGATAGTAAAGAACAAAATTTGTAAAAACTCTTTTGAAGTAGATTAATCATAATTTAGATTACTTTGGCAATAACTTGGGTTAGACGATAGTAACCACTATATCGAATAGAGATAAACTGTCCTCACATATTCAAATCCCTCATGATCATAGTCCCCTTTCTGGGATAGGAACCACCTGCGCCCCGGAATTAGTGGCAATTTCTTGGGAACCATCGCTACTGCCATTATCGGCGATTAGCACCTCTCCCGCAATTTTATGTTGTTCCAGATAATCTCGCACTTTGCCGATACAGGTGGCCAGGGTTTCCGCCTCGTTGAGACAGGGCATGACGATCGATAATTCTAGAGTAGGTATCTGCTCATTGGAGACGGCATCTGCCATGACCTGATTTTCCAGCATAACAATCGCGGTGGAGTCGTTTTGCCCAAGAGTATAACAGGTTATGTACAGCAGTGTCCCAAATTGTTAGCAGACAATCTGCTGATTCTTTTTCCTCTGAGCGGCAATCTATATCTGAAGTTGAATGGCGATCGCTCTGCCCGACTCTCTGACTTTCTTTATTTGGCAATTTGACCCAAATTTTCGAGCAACTGAAATTCTGATGCTATCCTCGCCATCCCACCTGATTATTTGCTAAAATTTATGGCCAAATCTACTTAACCCAAACTGACGTTAAATTTGCTCAAAAGCTATCTGCTTGGCACTGAATTTTTGATGCGTCCGGGACGCATCCCACAGCCAAATATCGCCAATTTCCCCCTAGGCTTTAGGTCTTAAATAAACTAGAGACTGTTGCCAAATTAAAGTGGGTTTATCGTAGTGATCGACCAGGTATAGACAGTTAACATCTTGCCAAAGGATGCGACCAACGAGGAGATCATCGGTGCTTAACTTAATTTCTACTTCCCGTTTCTCTTGAATATAGCTCTGTACTTGTTTAATACTCGGCAGACCAGGATCAAATTGAGACATAATGAGTTTATCGATGAGGTGTTCATCCTCTATTATTCCTGTTGAGCAGCTTTTATTGACCATGAAAATCCCCTTTACCAAATATCAAGGCCTGGGCAATGATTTTATTTTGATAGATAACCGTCACAGTCCCGAACCCCTGATCACACCAGAAATAGCTGTAGCTATGTGCGATCGACATTTTGGTATCGGTGCCGATGGCGTGATTTTTGCGCTTCCCGGCCAAGCAGCAACCGACTACACCATGAGAATTTTTAACTCTGATGGTTCGGAACCAGAAATGTGTGGTAACGGTATTCGCTGTCTAGCCCAATTTATCGCCCGTTTAGAGGCTAACAACACCATTGGCCGCACCTATCGCATTCATACTCTAGCAGGAACGATAATTCCCCGTTTAGAAGCCAATGAACAGGTAACGGTCGATATGGGGCCGCCGCAACTCCTCGGCAGTGAAATCCCCACCACTTTGGTCAATGGAGCAGAAAAAGTCCTCGCGGTTCCCCTAGAGGTGGAGGGTAAAGATTGGTTAGTTACTTGCGTTAGTATGGGTAATCCCCACTGTGTCATTTTTGTGGATGATCTGGCCTCTATTCCCCTAGAAACTATCGGGCCAAAATTTGAGCATCATCCAGTTTTTCCCCAACGGACTAATGTGGAGTTTGTGGAAGTAATCGCGCCGGATTATATGAAGATGCGTGTCTGGGAAAGAGGAGCGGGAATTACTCTCGCTTGCGGTACCGGTGCTTGTGCTGTGGTAGTGGCGGCCGTGTTAACGGCTAAATGCGATCGCAGTTGTACCGTGGAACTACCCGGTGGTTGTCTTCAGATTCACTGGTCGGAAACTGATAACCGGGTTTACATGACAGGTCCTGCTAAAGCTGTTTTTGAGGGCATTTATCTGGTCTAAACCAACCCGCTAGGACGGGGACTGAACTCCCCGAACAGCGCGACGGGATTGTTAATTCTTAGAGACTGGTAATCCAAGCAATGATTCCTTTACCGGTTAATACTTCAATGGCTAAAAGAGAGACAAAGCCAATCATAGCTAGTCTGCCATTCAATTTTTCAGCTTTTTTGGTAAAACCGAGACCGCTGGAACTATCAACGTACATTTTCGGTTCAACAGCAAAATTATTCAGTCTTCCTTGTTCTTCGGTGGTGTAGCCGCGGGCAGTCATGGGGAGGCTCCTTTTGTATGCTTATGTTAAGAAGTGTAACACATTGTTAAGTTATGTTGCAAATTTTAACAAAAAATTTCTGGAGACTCAGAAAAACTCGATCGGGTGGTCATACTAAATCCTGTTTAAAAGGTATAGGGGTGTGGGGTGTGGGGTGTGGGGAGAAGGGAGTACCAGAGCTGCGGAGTGGGGAGCAGGGAGAAACAATTCATAAGTAGGGAGGCACAATTATTTGTAGGATGGGTTAGCGGTAGCGTAACCCATGCGGGCGTTGGGTTTCATGCTTCAACCGTTCGGCGGTTCGGCTGAGCTCACCGTCGAAGCCTGAGCTCACGGCCGAAGCCCAACCTACGTTCATCTTATATTTAATTCCACCCACCTACTTAACTTGAGAGTTAATCACACTATTAAAAACGGATTTGGGGTCAGTCAACGGTAAGGTTCTAGGCTGTCAGAGTAGTGCTATAGTTCTATCTCCTCTGGGTTTATTGAGGAAATTTTGCCTTTTCCTTGACAAATTACCCAAGTTGTGGTAACAAAGAGGTGTGAGATCGATCACCCGCTCAAGGGAAAGACAAACCCTATCTTAAGGTCGCCAGAGGAGTCCCGTTAAACCGTACAGGAGTTAGCGGGGGATAAATTGCCGCCAAAAGCGAACCCGACTCTAGGGAGTCAACTGACCTTGAGCGAAGATGTGCCGAATGGGTTAAGTGTGGGGAGAATAGGGAAAAACCACTAGGAAAAACCTGAATAGAATCTTAATATATAGAGTGCCTAGTAGCCGTAACGATTGCGCTCACTGTTTTTGTAAATTCTATGGCAGAGATTAGCCCAGAGATCAACCTCATGCAGATAGCGACTATACTCAACCAATATCGATTTGAAATGAGAGGATATAAAGCGCAAGAATTAATCGAGCGCTGGTTGCCCATCTATTCGCTAAATTGGATTCGCATGGCGATTTTAGAGGCACTCTATCAGGGACGTTACAAAGTCATTTCGGTGGAGGAAATCCTCAAAATTTGGCACCGTCGCGGCCATCCTACCTTTCATTTTACGGGGGAATTCGAGCGCTTGGTTTGTAAAAACTTGCTAGATTCCCAGTTAAATGGCAAAAAAACGGTAGTTATCCCTAAACAGGAAAAGGTCAATATACTTTCTACCACCCTTGAGCAGCCTTATCCAGAGCCAGCAGCGGGAAAAACCGATAGTAATGGCACAGTAGCCACGACTAAAGACTCTTTACTAAACTTAGAAACTTCTCTTTTTGATGATCCTCGTAAAGGGATGAGTAATGTGGAGCAATTATTGTCACAGTTAACCACGGAAACGCCCAAATTCCCTGAATTAGAATCAGTGCCTAAATCGCCTAACGGTCCTGGAACTGGGGAGAATTTTCCAGCTAATTTTAAACCGGTAATCGATGAGTTTATCCCTTTGTTAGACCCTTCAGAATTATATCCCAAATTAAAAGCTGTGGCTCGATCGCAGTATAAGTAGGGTTGGCTGAAAAAGTTTTTCCTAGGGGCAGGGTGTGACCCCCCCCAACCCCCCCGACATCGGGGGGGCAGGTGGGGTGTGGGGTGTGGGGTGGTGGGGTACTGACACCAATTAATTCCCCGCCCTCAAGAAAAAAAATCGCCCTGACGATTAGAATAGAGTTAACTTTCCCCCTCCAGGCTCTGCTCAATTAACTAGATTATGACATCCTCCTATTTTGGTCTAGAAACCGAAGAAAATAAACTAATTAACTCTAATAATCTCTCGTTCGCCGCTTCTCTTGGTATTCATGGCCTGCTTTTGGCGATTATCTTACCTAATTTCCTCAATAATCCAGCGCAGGAGCCAAAAAAGGATTTACGCAACGTCAATCTGATTGAATTGAACCCTCTAGAGCAGTCACGTCTTCCCAGTCTCGACTCCTCCCTGTCCAGCTTACCGGAACTGCCTAACCCCAATTCGTCCTCTTCCTCTTTGCCTCCTCTCCCCCCCATCGATGGCATCCATAACAGCACCTTACCTCCTTTACCCTCGGTTTCTTCCCTTCCCCCTTTACCTTCCTTACCTGCTTTACCTCCCCTCTCCTCTTTACCCTCCGTCAATATCTATTCTCCTCCCGTGGCATCTATCCCCTCCCTGGGTAGATTAGCGATTCCTCGCAATTTTCCCACTTCTACCCCCAGTTTACCTAGTCCTCCTTCTGTTCCCACGCTGCCGGACAATAATAATCTGCCGAGGGAGACTAATAACAACCGGATACCGCCTTACTTTGATCCCTACCAAGATAATCTAACTTTAGATAGATTGCGAAAATCCCCTCTTAGTGCATCGCAACAGGCACAGGAACAATTAAACAATTCCTTGGCCCGCACACCGGAGCCGAATGGTCAATCGCCCATTGATGAACAGCGTCGTCAACAATTAATGTGGGAAATGCGGGAACGTTTGCGCTCCCTAGAGGCGGATAAAAGCAATACCAGTAACGATGAGGCCACGATAAATTATCTGGCTTGGCTGGCCAGCCTCGCAAAAACTAATCCTAACGCCGCAAATGAACTAAATCGGCCCAATCAGGGTAGCGGAGGCATAACTACCGTCAATTTGACCGGTAATTATCCCGCCGCGGCTTGTTCCCGTCAATTAGCGGGGACGGCGGTTTATGGGGTGACGGTGGATGGTCAAGGCCGTCTCAGCAGTGAACCCCAGTTAATTAAAAGTGCCGGCTTCCCGATTTTCAATCAACAGGGGGCTAGGGAAGTGCGCTCGACTCGTTTTAATAATCCCAGTGGTGAGTCGAGAAGCTATCGTGTGCAAGTCAGTTTTGCCCCTAACCCGGAAGTGTGCCGAGGTGCGATCGCTAATCCGCCAAAACCAGAGGGTAGTAACCTCAATACTCGTAACTCCCCCCCCGTAACGCCGGCAATTGAAACCCCGCTTCGTCCCAATCAACCGCCGCAACCCGCCGTTAGCCCCCAACCGGATAACGTCAAGCCGCCCGAAACCACAGGGCCAAATCCGGCCCCAACCCAGCAAGAACCGCCCAAAGAAGCGATAATCGAAGAAAAAGCCCCAGAAACTCCTCCCCAAACCCCCGCTCTCAATCAGCCGGAGGGTTCCCCCGCCGGTCCCCCCACTAGCCAAAATCCTCAACCCCTGAGCGAGGAAGCTTTGCCCCCCGGTCCGCCAGCGGAAGCTAAAACTGAACCAGAAAGTTAGGCCTTTTCAGTTATCAGTTATCAGTTATCAGTTATCAGTTATCAGATGTGAGTTATCAGATGTGAGTTTTAGGTTTACTGATTACTGAAAAAAACTCTCATCTCCCTAGTCAATAATTCGATCCCCCCTTAGTCCCCCCTTATCAAGCTATCCATTAGTCACATCTTTCTTAACATAAAATTTGACAAAAAGAGAAAAGTGTGCAAGATGGCTCAAGGGGGTTCTATGGGGGAACTAATTTGATGAGATAGTTTCCAAGTCTGGCTGATATCATGTAACCTTCGCAGTCCCAACCAAATAGTTTTAACACCTGGTTCACCGTCGCCTTTTCTACCTAAAAACCCCCCAAGAGAAGCAATCATTCTGACCGCTTCCGGCCAAGGAGGGCGGCTTTTCAGGTGGCGGACTCTTTTTCTGAATAGTGGCACACAAAGATTGCCATTCATGTTCTTCCAAAAAACTTTCACAACTCTCCTCTCCGTGTAAGCGTGCTTGATAGGTTAACCAGAGTAATCTCCAAGCTACAAT
>NZ_JACJQV010000137.1 GCF_014696875.1 Microcystis wesenbergii FACHB-1317
TACACTGACGTTTCGGCTTGCCATTATGTGTAGAACCATTTTTGATGGTATGATAAGAACCACATTTAGGACAACAAGATGTTGAAGTTTGTGAATCTTTTGTCAGAAGACAATGTTCTAAATCTTCATCGTAATTTAACCAAAGTTTAATTATCCAAGAGAAGATATTGATAAAAATAGCAATCATAAAAACCAAATCCCCAACATTTATCAAGCAATTATTTTTATTAGTAAATATTCTACACGACTCAGTCCAGATAAGCAAGATGGCTTACCACTACTACCGAATCACTACCAAATTTTCCATCTTGCCGATTTCAAGCTACCTAACCGATCACCGTTCATGATTTAAGGGTAAAAATGCCAAAGTATGGGTTACGCTACCGCTAACCCATCCTACAAATAATTGTGCCTCCCTACTTATTAAGTTTCTAACTGTTTACTGATTACTGATTACTGATCACTGAATATCTGCTTCTCCCCCCACCACCACATCGCGGATGCGGAGACTGGGGCCACCGCAGCCGACGGGTAAACCACTTTGACCGCCTTTTCCGCAGCCTCCCGACTCGTCCCAGTAGAAATCATCCCCAATTGCCTCAATATTGCCTAGGGTTTTAAAGACATTACCGGAGAGAGTCACATCTTTAACCGGTTCAGCAATTTCCCCATTGCGAATCATCCAAGCTTCCCCGGCGCTAAAAGTGAACATTTCGCCGTTAGTCATGCCTCCCTGCCAATTTTGGGCATAAACTCCCGTTTTTATCCCCGAAAATAACTCTTTAACGGGAGTGGTTCCCCGTTCAATCCAAGTGTTGGTCATGCGGACAATGGGCGGATAATGATAATTGAGACAACGGGCGTTACCGGTCGGTTTTTCGCCTAATTTGCCCGCCGTTTCCCGCGAATGCAGTCTTCCCACCAAAACCCCATCTTTAATTAACTGAGTCGTGGTCGCGGGGGTTCCCTCATCGTCATAAAAATAACTGCCCCGATGACCTTCTGGACCTGCCCCGTCAAAGATTTGCAGGTTATCCGGTCCAAAACGTTTGCCCATACTCATCACTTCCAAAAGGTCGGGATTTTCGTATAACATATCTGCCTCGGAAAGGTGGCCAAAAGCCTCATGGACGAACAGACCGGTTAAAATGGGATCGATGACGACGGTGTAGGTATCGCCCTTGACAGGGGGCAAAACTAGGGCTTGTACGGCACGTTTAGCCGACCCTTGCACCTGTTCTTCTAAATTGATCAGATCCTCGAAAGCTTTTCGGGATCCCGTGGTTTCCCGGCCCGTTTGTACGCTGTCCCCATCCCTAGCGGTGGCCGAAAAACGCATTTCTAAGTCTGACCATTTTTGTTCGATTAAAGTCCCGTCAGAAGTACCTAAAAGAATATGTTGACTACTATCGCTATAACGGACGGAAGTGGTGGCAATACTGGGATGGTGTTGACGCAGTAGGTTATTATAGCGATCGCAGAGAGCTTTTTTATCGGCTAATGGTACTAAACGCGGGTCTGTTCCCGTTAAAGGCAATTCACAGGAGATAATTACAGGTTCTACTGGAGCAATCAGGGTTTCTTCTTCCCCAATTAAACGGGCAGCAGCGATCGCATCTTCTAATCGTTCCTGTAAACTGGATAATTGATTAAAGCTGGCAAATCCCCAACCTCCTTTATAACAAGCGCGTACCTGACCACCGATAGCAATACCTTCGCTGAGGGTTTCCACTCGTTCGGAACGCAGTAGAATATTTGTCCCCCGCGCTTCTTCCAGACGAATTGTCAGGAAATCGACGCGGTTTTGATAACGGTTAATCAGTTCACTAATTAGGTTTTTATAATCGTTTAGAGTATCGGTCATGGGAATTAGGGAGAAGGGTGTGGGGTGTGGGGTGTGGGGGTGATGGGAGATTTTTTGCTGTGATCAGTAAACTGTAATCAGTGAACTGATAATAGGGAGGCACAATTATTTGTAGGATGGGTTAGCGGTAGCGTAACATTAGCGGGCGTTGGGTTTCATGCTTCAACCCAACCTACGTTCATCTGATAACTGATAACTGATAACTGATAACTGATAACTGATAACTGATAACTGATAACTGATAACTGATAACTGATAACTGATTACTGATAACTGATTACTGATTACTGATAACTGATAACTGATAACTGATAACTGATAACTGATAACTGATAACTGATAACTGATAACTGATAACTGATAACTGATAACTGAAATTAGGCGAGATAATCCTGTAAAGCTTTCACCTCTAAAGGTTCTGATTGCAGGGATTTTAAGGCCGCTACCGTCGCTTTTGCCCCGGCGATAGTGGTGATAATTGGTAACTTATAATCGAGGGCAGTACGGCGAATTTGTCGGCCATCGTTTTGGGATTCTTCACCACTGGGAGTATTGACAATAAACTGAATCCAGTCATTTTTGATCCAATCGATAACGTGGGGGCGGCCTTCGTGAATCTTTAGCACTAAATCGATATTTTCGCAACCGTTTTCTAACAAAACTTTACGAGTTCCGGAAGTGGCGACGACGCGAAAACCGAGGGATTGCAGATCCTTAACTACGGGAACCATGGGGGTTTTATCGCGATCGTTCATCGAGACGAAAACCGTCCCACTGGTGGCCAAAATCACGCCGGCGGCCATTTCCGCTTTAGCGAAAGCTTTGCCAAAATCGCTGTCAATCCCCATTACTTCCCCTGTAGAACGCATTTCTGGTCCCAGGAGAGTATCAGCACCGGGGAACTTCTGGAAGGGTAAAACCGCTTCTTTGACGGCAATATGACGGGGAATTGCTTCGCTGATGATACCCAATTC
This sequence comes from Microcystis wesenbergii FACHB-1317, assembly GCF_014696875.1. Taxonomy (GTDB): domain Bacteria; phylum Cyanobacteriota; class Cyanobacteriia; order Cyanobacteriales; family Microcystaceae; genus Microcystis; species Microcystis wesenbergii_A. The sequence continues at coordinate 2,839 of NZ_JACJQV010000137.1, forward strand.
CGTCAGGGTTTTGCCCGACATGACGAGGGAGGCAACTTTTGCCAGAGGAACTCCCGTTGCTTTGGAAACGTAGGGAACAGTACGACTAGCGCGGGGATTCGCTTCTAAGATATAAACTGTCTCTCCCTGTACCGCATACTGGATATTCATCAAACCGATTACTTTTAAAGCTTTCGCTAGTTCCACCGTCCATTGTCGAATTGTGGTTAAAACCGAGGCGCTCAGGGACGTATGGGGGATAGAACAGGCAGAATCGCCCGAATGTACGCCCGCTTGTTCGATATGTTCCATTAATCCCCCGATAACGACTGTTTCCGTGGCATCTGACAGGGCATCCACATCCACTTCGATGGCATTTTCGAGGAATTTATCGATTAAAATCGGGTGATCCGGTTCTATCTGTACCGCATACTTCATATAGCGTTCCAATTCGCTATCGGAATAGACGATTTCCATCGCCCGACCGCCTAAAACGTAGGACGGACGTACTACCACAGGATAACCGATGCGTTTAGCCACGGCTTGGGATTCTTGGAAATTGCGGGCAATACCGTTGGGGGGTTGTCGGATATCTAATTGTCGGAGGATTTTTTCAAACCGTTCTCGATCTTCGGCGGCATCGATCGAATCGGGTGAAGTTCCCCAAATTTTGGTATTTACGGGACAATTAGGCGATTCTAAATATTTTTGCAGGGGAACCGCCAGTTTTAAGGGAGTTTGCCCACCGAATTGAATAATTAAACCCTCTGGTTGTTCCGCTTCGATGATATTTAAGACATCTTCTTTAGTCAGGGGTTCAAAGTAAAGGCGATCGCTGGTATCGTAATCGGTGGAGACAGTTTCCGGGTTAGAGTTGACCATAATCGTCTCAAAACCGGCTTTGCTGAGGGAAAAAGCGGCATGACAACAACAGTAGTCAAATTCTATCCCCTGACCGATGCGATTGGGACCACCACCGAGGATCATCACTTTGCGTTTATCGGAGGGTAAAACTTCCGATTCTACCCGTTCATAGGTGGAATAATAATAGGGTGTCAGGGCCTCAAATTCTGCCGCGCAGGTGTCCACCATTTTATAGACGGGAACAATACCCAAACCCTTGCGATAACTTCTTACTTCGTCCTCGCTGGTGTTGGTGGCGAAGGCGATTTGGCGATCACTAAAACCCTGTTGTTTAATAGCGAATAGGTCCTCTTGGCTGAGACTTTTCAGGGGAGTTCGTTTGAGAAACTTCTCGGTTGCCATCAAATCGGCCAATTTATCGAGGAACCAGGGATCAATCCCGGTTAGTTCGTGGATTTCCTCCCCATTCATGCCCAATTTAAAAGCATGATAGATACTATAAACCCGTTCGGGATTAGGTGTCCGCAAACCTGCCCGGACTTCCGAGAGGGGGGGGAGAGTTTCGATTTTATCGCAACCAAAGCCAAAACGTCCCGTTTCTAGGGAGCGAAGAGCTTTTTGAAAGGATTCTTGGAAAGTTCGACCGATAGCCATAGCTTCCCCGACGGATTTCATCTGGGTGGTTAGAATCGGTTGGGAGCCGGGGAATTTCTCGAAGGCAAAGCGAGGAATTTTGGTGACAACGTAATCGATAGTCGGTTCAAAGGAAGCAGGAGTTTTTTTGGTGATATCGTTGGGAATTTCGTCTAAAGTGTAGCCTACTGCTAGTTTAGCGGCAAATTTAGCGATCGGGAATCCCGTGGCTTTTGATGCTAGGGCCGAAGAACGGGATACCCGGGGATTCATCTCAATCACGATTACGTCGCCGTTAGTGGGATTAACGGAGAATTGGATGTTTGATCCGCCGGTTTCTACGCCAATTTCCCGAATAATTGCCTTAGAATAGTCCCGGAGGCGTTGGTATTCTTTATCGGTTAAGGTTTGGGCGGGCGCAACCGTAATCGAGTCGCCGGTATGAACCCCCATAGCGTCAAAGTTTTCGATCGAACAGATGATCACCACGTTATCGGCTAGATCGCGCATTACCTCTAATTCGTATTCTTTCCAGCCAATTAGGGATTTTTCGACGAGAATTTGCGATGTGGGCGAACAGTCTAGCCCATACTGAGCCATCGGTTCAAATTCCTCTTGGTTATAGGCAATACCGCCCCCGGTTCCCCCTAAAGTGAAGGCCGGCCGGATAATGAGAGGATAGGAACCGATCTGATGACCGATCGCTTTTGCCTCCTCTAAATTGTTGGCAATCCCCGAAGGACAGACGGGAACACCGATTTTCTCCATTGCTTTTTTGAATAGTTCCCTATCTTCGGCTTTTTCAATAGCGGGAAGTTTTGCCCCGATCAGTTCCACGTTATATTTTTCTAAAACGCCGCTTTTGGCCAAAGCTACCGCAGTATTCAGGGCAGTTTGACCACCCATAGTCGGTAGAATCGCATCAGGACGTTCTTTAGCGATAATTTTCTCGACAATTTCCGGCAGAATTGGTTCAATGTAGGTGCGATCGGCCATTTCTGGATCGGTCATGATCGAGGCGGGGTTAGAATTGACTAAAATTACCTCATAACCTTCTTCTCGCAGGGCTTTACAGGCTTGAGTTCCCGAATAGTCGAATTCACAGGCTTGTCCGATGACAATCGGGCCAGCGCCCAAGATTAGGATTTTTTGCAAGTCATCACGGCGTGGCATAGGCTTAGGGTTGCTTGAGGATAAACCCCAATCATTGTATATGTTGTCACCCTCGATCCCCCAAAGCTTTATTTAGGTTTAATGACCTTGTTTGCTTGAGCAGGCAGCAGGCAGCTTTTTTCTCCCCACTTCCCCATTTCCCTGATAACTGATCACTGATATCGCGTAGGATGATAAGATTGTTTTCAAAGATACAATAGGCGTTTGTCTTCGCTAGAGAGTTTATGAAAGTTGGCGATCAAGTTCGTGTAATTGAGTCCGTGGTAGTTTATCACCATCCTGAACACAAATCGGCTCCTTTTGACGTGAAAGGACTAGAGGGAGAGGTGAAAGCGTTTGTCACCGAATGGCGTGGTAGGCCGGTTAGCGCCAACCTACCCATCCTCGTCCAGTTCAGTAAAAAGTTTAAAGCCCATTTTCGAGATTTTGAGTTAGAAATCGTGGAAAAAGCCGCCGAATAGGGACTTTTTCGCTTATTTAAGCTACAAAGCGAATAAATTTATTTTTGCCCACCTGTAGGACTTTTCCGGCTAAAGCTTTGGCTGTCTCAAAACTTTTGTCCACATCGGTGATTTTCTCGCTATCGATTCTGACTGCACCCCCCTGAATCTGTCTTCTCCCTTCGCCGCTACTTTTACATAAGCCGGTGGCCGAGAGAAGATAGAATAGTTTTAGGGGAAAAGTGACCGCTGTTAGGGAAAATTCGGGGACAGAGGCCGCAGCTGCCGTATTTCCCTGTAGAACTATCTCCTGCGCCGTTTTTTGTGCCTTTAATGCCTCCTCTGTCCCGTGAAACTGGGCAACTACCTCGATCGCCAGTTGTTTTTGTGCCTCCCGCGGATTGCTTGGGGTAGCATCTAAAGGCAAATTTGTCAATAGTTCGTAATAATCTTTTAACAAAGCGTCGGGGGTTTTTTCCAGTTTCGAGTACATGGACAGGGCCGATTCCCGCAATCCCACATAATTATTCAGGGATTTGGACATTTTTTGACTGCCATCGGTTCCGATTAAAATCGGTAAAAGTAACCCGAATTGCGGTTTTTTGCCGAAATATTTCTGTAAATCGCGACCGACGGCAATATTAAATTTTTGATCGGTTCCTCCCAATTCGACATCGGCCTCAACAGCTACGGAATCATAACCCTGCATTAAGGGATAGAGAAATTCATGGAGAAAAATCGGGTTTTCTCGGTCGTAGCGTTCGGAAAAGCCTTCTTTTGCCAACATTTGCCCGACGGTCATGGTGGAGAGAAGTTCGAGAATTTGCGAGAGGTCTAATTTCCCCAACCATTCCGAGTTATAGCGAATTTCTAGGCGATTAGGGGTGTTAAAATCTAAAATTGGGCGTAATTGTGCCAGATAATTCTCGGCATTAGCTCTCACTTCTTCGCTCGTCAATTGTTTTCTAACTTCCGATTTTCCCGTCGGATCGCCGATTCTAGCGGTAAAATCGCCAATAATCACCACTGCTACATGACCAGCATCCTGGAAAGAGCGCAGTTTCCGAAAAGGGATACTATGACCTAGGTGAATATCGCTGCCGGTGGGGTCAATACCTAGTTTAATTCTTAAAGGGCGATCGGTAGTTTGCAGTAGTTGGGTTAAATTTTCCCTAGGATCTTGGGAGTCGGGTTGATGGGGGAATAAATCACTGGTTCCACGGGTTAACCAGTCTAGGGAGGAAGATACGGTCATTGTTGCTCATTTTCCACAGCCTTCCCATTATAGTTTTTTATTATGTCAATTAACAAGCAAAAGGTAAATAAACTGGTATCTTCAGTAAAAGTCGATAACACCTTGACAATTCTCCCGATCGAATATAGAGTCTTAAAATCTTCTTTTTCAGAATTATCAAAAAATTTCCCTGTCTTGAATTGCGATCAGATAAGCCAATGAATCCTAGTTGTAATAACTCTATACCCGTGCAGAGGATCAAAGTTTCTGTAATTGTCTCTACCTATAAATCAGCAGAGTTTATCCGGGGTTGTCTAGAGGATTTAGTTACTCAAACTCTTTATGAAAAGGGAGAAGTAGAAATTATTATTATCGATAGTGCTTCTCCGGAGAATGAAGGGGAGATTATCCAAGAGTTTCAAGAAAATTATCCTAATATTATTTACCAGAGAACTAGAGAACGAGAAACCCTCTACTGCGCTTGGAATCGCGCTATTAAACTAGCTAGGGGTCTTTATCTCACCAATGGGAATACTGATGATCGTCGCTGTTTTAATGCTCTGGAAATTATGGCTAATTATCTAGATAACAATAGAGAGATTAGCTTGGTTTATGCCGATCAATTAATTACTACAATCAAAAATGATACTTTTGCCACTACCCCAGCTTTAAAACATTGGAATTGGCCAAATTACTCCTATCAACAGATGCGTCAAGGTTGTTGTGTGGGTTCTCAACCAATGTGGCGAAAAATGCTGCACGATAAGTATGGTTATTTTCAGGAAAGTTTTCACTGTGCTGGTGATTACGAATTTTGGTTAAGAATCGGCAGTCAAGGGGAAAAAATGGCTTTGATTCCTGAGATTTTAGGGTTATATTATTTAAATCTCCAAGGCTTAGAACATGGCAGTAATGGTCAAGCATTACAGGAACATTATCAAGTGTGTAAAATCTATAAAATTCCCCACCCAGACATTAAGGATATAGAAATTAAACCCAATCCAGTTAAGATGGAAGATTTAGGCATAATTTTACAGGAAGATGAGCGAGAAAAATTACAAACAATTCAAGCTATCTCCCGGAAAAGATACCCAATTATTGTTATTGATGGCGTGATTTTTCAACTTGAGCAACGAAAATTAGCCAGGGTTTGGTCTTCAATTCTAGAGCATTGGAGTCAATTAGAATTGAGTCAACACATTGTTATTTTAGATAGAAATAACACCGTACCACGATGGGAAGAATTTAAATATTGGCCCGCAGAATCCTACGATTATAATTGTACGGGAAAGGATGCCAGAAAAATCCAAGCTATTTGCGATCGCCTACAGGCAAATTTATTTATTTCCACTTTTTATACCAGTCCCTTAAACACTCCTTCTCTACTTGTTCTTGCTTCTGAAATACAACAAAAAAACGGTAATTTACCAGTGGATTTAGAAAAACACTATGCCATTTTATCCGCTTCTAGAATCATCGCTTTTTCCTCTAATATCGCCCAAAATTTAAGAAGGTTGTACCCGAAAATTACCCCCAAAAAAATTGATATTATCGAGCTTTTTGAAGTTAATCAAAAAATAGCGGCAGAAATCACTGATTTTCTCTGGTATGCGCTCAGTGAAACTAAGGAATCAAGTCAGAATCAAGTCTGGTTAGAGTTAAGAAAATTACAGGAAGCACAACAGATAATGTATCTTAAACAACAGCAAGATTATCATACTATGCAAGAGATGGAAATATCCCTAAGAGAATTAGAAAATAATCATAATAATCTTCAGACAAATAATCATAAATTACAGGAAGAAATTAACTATTTGTCCTCCCGTAAGGGAATAGTAAAAACCCTCTGGAAAACTCCTATCTTACTTCTTGCTAAGATCAAGAAAAAACTTTCAAGATTTTAGGGAATTAAGGGAAGTTTCCTAACAATGATTCCAATTCTGGCACGGCAGCGCCTAAAAGTGGTAAAGTAATGTTAAGAATTAGAGGAGAAAACACTGTGCCACATTCGATCGTCACTGAAATTTGTGAAGGGGTTGCCGATTGCGTTTCCGCTTGTCCTGTTGCTTGTATCCATCCAGGACCAGGTAAAAATGTTAAAGGAACCGATTGGTATTGGATTGATTTTGCCACTTGTATCGACTGTGGTATCTGTTTACAAGTATGCCCCGTCGAAGGTGCAATTCTGCCAGAAGAACGTCCCGATTTACAAAAAACTCCCTAATTTATCAGTTATCAGTGATCAGTTATCAGTGATCAGATGTAAGTTTTCAGTTCACTGATTACTGTTCACTGAAAATGCTTCCCACTTCCCAATTCATAATTCATATTACTCTCTCCCATCTCCTTTTTACCTTACCATGGATTATCTTTTAGAAGTTGAACAAGTTTATGCTGGTTATGTGCAGGATTTATACATATTGCAAGGGGTTAACTTTCGCATTGCACCGGGGGAATTAGTCACGGTTATCGGTCCCAATGGTGCGGGAAAATCTACCCTCGCTAAGACGATTTTTGGTTTATTAAAACCCAGTGCTGGAACTATCACTTTTAAGGGAAAAAATATCACTGGTTGGAAATCTAATCAAATCGTTCCCCTCGGTATGGGTTATGTTCCCCAAATTGCTAATGTTTTTCCATCCCTGAGCATCGAGGAAAATCTGGAAATGGGGGCTTTTACCAGTAAAGAAGCGATTAAACCGCTAAAAAAGCGTATTTATGCCATGTTTCCCCGTTTGCTTGAGCGCCGTCGTCAGAAAGCTGGCACTTTATCCGGAGGAGAAAGACAGATGTTAGCCATGGGAAGAGCGCTGATGTTGGAGCCGGAATTATTAATTCTCGATGAACCTTCGGCAGCTTTATCTCCTATCTTAGTAACCAGTGTTTTTGAACAGATAAAAGCGATTAATCAGACGGGAACTGCAATTATTTTAGTGGAACAGAATGCCAAAAAAGCCCTAATGATGTCCGATCGAGGTTATGTTTTAGAAAGTGGTCAAGATCGTTTTCAGGGATCGGGTCAAGATTTACTCAATAACCCGAAAGTAGGGGAATTATACCTCGGGGCGGCTTATCATGGTGCCAAACGAGATGATTAGGAATTTGTTAAGGATTGAGGGGGATTTTGATTTCTTCCCAGAATTTAGCGATAGGATAGTAATTGAGTACAAATCTCTACGGCCCTGATGTCAAGGTGATAAGCCAGCAGACCCTAAATATATCTGTGGATATTTATTCATCGATCAAGACAGTTGTGCTACTGCATTGAGAGCATAACTTTTAGTAATAAAAGGAGAAGTCATGGCTGTTAAAAGTCCTCCGTAATCAAGATTAAAACTGACTTCGCTCCCTACTTTTAACCTCTTATTATGACTATCAAGAACTAGATGATCGCTACTAGAACCTAATATTTTTATCTCCTGACTCGCTTGCAATCCAGAGATAAGAACATCCTGTCTTCCTAATGCAATAATAACTCGACGGTGAATGCCTTGATTAATAAAGCTAGGAACATTACCAAAAGCATCTCGACCAATTTCTCCAGAGGGTAGAGATGGTTTATCTTTGGATTCGATTACTTCAGCAATTAACCGAAAAGCATCGGTATATAAACCAGGTATCACTTGTCGATTAACTGTTTCACAACCTAATAAAATTGATTCTCCTAAACGCAGATTATTAATCCGACCAACTTCCCTACTTTTTTGATACCATTGATAGTTAGCAGAATTGCCTCCTGAAATAATCGGTAATTTTATTAAAAATTCCTGCTCAATTGTATCTGTTAACACAGATAATTTGCTCATATTATGGCTATCAGGTTTAATACCTCCATAACAAGCCAAATTACAACCCAGTCCAACAATTTTGATAAAGGGAAAAGCGAGGGTCTTTTTGATGAACTTGACCAGATCTTTCGGCAGTACACCTTCTCGTAAATCCCCTAACTCCGTCATGATAATAATGCGGTGTATTTTTTGCTTTTCTTGAGCATAATAGGAAAGTTCCTGAATTGTTGCTAATTCGGTATTTAAGCTGATATCTGCAATGTTAACCACTGATTCTGCTTGACTCAAGGCCGTACGCAACAGAACAAAAGTTGTCACTATTCCTGCTTGTTTCATTTTGAGAATATTTTCGATTCGAGAGTCAGCGATAAAGTTGACTCCACCTTGAATCATCGCCAAGGCGATCGAGGGATCACCCAAAATCGCTTTGGAAACTCCCATCACAGAAAGTCCCTTGCTGCCGTATAATTGGCAGAGTAAACGAGCATTATGGCGTATTTTCGGGAGAGAAATCTCGATTCTGGGCAAAAGGTCTTTCATCAGCCTATTTGCTCCCAATTGCCGGAATTGCAGCTAAAATTTCCCCTTTGATTTTCCGGTTTAATTTCGGAAAGCGATCGCATAAAGCTTGGACTAATTTCTCACATCCGTGTAACAAAACATCAGTAGTCGGTAACTGAAAATCTCGCTCATATTTGGCAATAATACGCTCAGTGGCTGCTGCGGTGAGATTTTCGTGATTAATCGCAATAGCGATAACTTTAGTGGGAGAAATTGCCTCAATTAGTGAAATTTCTTCCTGTAATTTTGGCATGGCTAAATGAGGAAAATCACAGCGAAATTTTCGGGCTGGTGGATGTTGTAAAATAATCCCATCGGGCCTACTTCCTTTCAAAATTCCCAGGGAACTCATAAAAGCAGGATGACTCAGAGAACTTTGTCCTTCGACTAAAATAATATCGGGTTTTTCTTGCTCAAAAGCTTGAACCACAGCATTTTCAATTTCACCGATGACAAATTGAGAAACCAAAGCATCGATCGAAACCCCATATCTTGCTCCCTGCATCAAGCTAGTTTGTCCAGTAGCGACTAAGACAGACTTAATACCCAAGCCTTGGAGAGTTTGATTAACTGCCACCGCAGTGGTCATTTTTCCGCAAGCACAATCGGTTCCTAAAAAGGCAATAACGGGTATATTTACTTGGGAAATTTGCCCAGTAAATACATGAAGATCAGCTAATTGTGGTGGTTTACGAATGTCTGTAATTTGCACACCATACTGACTAGCTTGCTCCCTAAATTCTAAATCCTCGGAGAAGAATTGATGCAAACCATTAATAATATCCATTCCTGCTGCCATTGCTTCTAAAATTAGCAGCCTTTCTAGGGGGGGAATAAACGCTTCTAAGGGTGCTTTGCCGTAGATATAACAATTGGGAACATCTCTAAGTTTTTCTAAGGCTGTTTGTAAATTGGCAAAAATGGGAATATGATTTTTTTTGTCTCCTAATGCTTCTCCCGCATCTTTTCCTGCTAAGGAACTATCCAGCACTCCAACAATTGTATATATTTCTGATTGTCGGATCAAGCCAGCTGCCGTTTTTCCGTCCACACGTCCAAACTGATTTTCACAGTAAATTAAAGCCGTTTTTTTCGTTGATACCACTTTCTTAATCTCCTGAATATTAGATAATTGAAATTTCACTCCTAACTCCCAGTAAGACTATTTATTCTTCTTCTTCTATAGCATAATTATCTGGATCGATAATATCGTCTAGTTCTTCTAAAATTTGCAAATCGGGATGAGCATCAGATTGACGTAATTTTAATCTTCCTGTCCGTTCTAACCAATGGAGAAGGGTTTCTTTGGAAGTTATCTGCATAACAGGAATTGCCTGATAGCGAGGTTCTTGACTAAGAGAAGGATTAAATTTCATACCTGTTGAATTTCCTTTGAGAAGTTATCTCTATTGGTGGTTCTATTGTTGATCACGAAGCAACCCACAAAAAACTGAAAAAAATTGTCAAGTTTAGCAAAGTAAAAAAGTTCAGCTGTCAGATTTATTATTTGCACAGATAGATAGAGTCGATTCCAATATATGCTCCCGATACTTGGGATGCAGACTCTATGGTGTAAATTAAAATTTTCCTGTCTCGCTCAACTTAAATGTCAATCCCACGGTTTTTATCTAGCTAACGAAAAAGGTGATTAATAACACCAAAGCAACCATCAAAACCGCCCCTACTCCTTGCAAAATATACCATTTTTGCTGTTCTAAAGATGGGGATTTTGATCGATAAATCTTGGGTTCGCTACCATAGTTATTGATGATTCCTTCATCATCTACTGTATAGCCCTCTGGGAGAGGTATATTAAGTGATTGATATTTTTGCCCGTTTATATCTAGTTTAACCTCAGCAGGAATTAATTCACTTCCATCGCTTGGGGAATAGACTGTCGCACCTGTCTCTTGATTAGATTTAGTAGAGTAGTGCATGATCATCTCTCTTGAAAATCTGAGTATAACACAGAATAAGGCGAAATGGTTTTTAGGCTAATTTTTTCCTAGGGCTTTAATCAGCAAATTTGGCTAATGTCGGCAAATTAAAGCAAAAAATATGATTTTATAACTTGACAAAGCTAGATAAAAACATTTAGTCATCTCGCTATTCACTTTTTAGCATACCAGCGCCATAAAACTCGCGCTAAACGTTGGGGATCATGACTAACTTTGGCAGTAACTTCATCTTCTGCCATTACATTCGCTAAAACAATCCGATAACCCATTTTTCCCACCTCCTCGCGGTCTAAAAACACAGGATGACTATGCTCTTGGGCGTATAATTGCAGAGATTGGGGCGATGGTGCAGTTCTTTGGGCTAAAACTGCATCAAAGATGCGTTCCTCGCAGACTTTTTCGATCGCCCGAATATGATCAGCCACCGAATAATTATCCGTTTCCCCCGGCTGGGTCATAATATTACAAACATAGACCCGGGGGACTGTCACCTGTGCTAGGGCCTGACGAATTGCGGGAACCAACAAATTAGGGATAATACTGGTATAAAGACTACCCGGCCCGATAATAATATAATCTGCTTCCTTAATTGCCGCTAAAGCAGCCGGTAAAGCGACCGGATCGGCAGGATGACAGCCAATCTGACGAATTTGCCCCATAGCTTCGGTTATCTTCGATTCTCCCTCAATAATGCGCCCATCGGCTAACTTAGCCCAGAGACTAACATCGGTAAGGGTAGCAGGTAGCACTTTACCGCGAATGGCCAAAACTTTGGCACTAGCATCGATCGCCTGTTCCAGATCGCCGGTAATCTCGGTCATAGCGCTGATAAATAAATTACCAAAACTGTGGCCCGATAAACCATCCCCGGCATGAAAGCGATATTGAAACAATTCCGTTAATAACTTTTCCTCATCGGCTAAAGCGGCGATACAATTGCGAATATCCCCCGGGGGTAAAATGCCCATTTCCCGACGTAATCGGCCCGAAGAACCGCCATCATCAGCTACGGTGACAATAGCGGTGATATTGGAACTATACTGTTTTAAACCGCGTAAAAGCGTCGATAAACCCGTACCGCCACCGATCGCCACAATTTTCGGACCGCGATGGAGACGACGATGGGTGCGTAGGCGATCAACTAATTCCTCCGATGCGTCCGGTTGTAGTGCTTCTGTAATCGTTTCGACGGTGCGACTCTGACCCCAGAATAACAAAAAGACACCCAGCAAAACCGCCAGCGGCCCGGAAACAGAATTAGGGACCAAACGGGCGATCGTTTCTAATGCTTGGGAAACAAACTCTAAAAAGCGATTAACTGGGGTTAATTTTACCCAAATAGCCAAACCGAAGGAGGTGAGAAAAACGCCGGTTAAACTAATTAAAAGCCAGCGTTTGACAAAAAGACCGGGAGAAAGCCATTTAAACCAACGATTAACTCGTTTAGGCGTTTTTCTGCCCACAGAAGCGGCTATTTTCCCCTTCTGAGCGTTGAGTTCCCGTAGCGTCTGTTTAAATGGACTCATAGATGTGGCCTGGCAGCGAACGCATTGATTCTGGAGAGACTGTAGCCGAAAAAGGGGACAAACTCAAGCTTAATTAGGGTCTGCTGAAAAAGTTTTTTGTGGGGAGAGGGTGTGGGGTGTGGGGTGTAGGGTGTAGGGTTTTCCCGATTTTGAGGAGGTCAATTACCTAATTTTCAGGGAAAAAGTCCAGGGATTTTCCCCCCGATCACTCCCATATCTGGTACTTTTTGATTGCCAAAAAGTCTAAAAGTCTTACCCAACAAGGTTTTTAGATTTATTCAGCCAGCCTAACCTAACCTCCCACTTGGGAATAGGCCGCCTCGGAAATTGTGGGAATATCGGCGTATTTACCGATAACCGACTGTATAATGCTGTAAACACAGGCGGCAAATGCGCCTAAAAAGACGACGTTAAAAAGAGTTTCTACCACTAAATTCGCCCCACCCCTAGCGACGAAACCTAAGACCAATCCCAGTAAATACACCAAAATATCGATTAAAATCGCCTGCATGGTGTTAAACCGGATAAAATGACTGATGCGGGGATTGCGTACCACGGCGAAAAAGAGGACAAGGAAGATAATTAAACTGCCAAAGCTTCCCAGAGAACTATAGAGAAAAGCTAAGGGATATAAGGCTATTGCTAAGGCCGCTCCTAAAAAAGGAATTTGCTGAAAGATAAAGATCCCGAAGGCAAAAGCCGAATATAAGGGTAAAAGATATACTAAGGCTGCAAAAATGCGATCTTTTGTATCGGTTGAGCCGCGCCAAGTCATAATCTATTGTCTCCTGAGACTACTGCTAACTCTCTCCAAGATAACCCGGCAGCCCACCAGACTTCGCGTAACCGAAAAAATTGCTCGAGGCCGAACATTGTTGGGCCTCGATCGAGTTATTCTCAAACAGAGACGGGGTGCTTGATTTCCTGTAACAGAGCCAGATATTCCTCCTTAAAATACTTTAGGGTACTTAAAATCGGATTGGGAGCGCTTTGACCAAGACCACAAAGACTGGTTTCTTTGACCATCTGACAGAGATGTTCTAGGTTTTCGAGGTCGTGAATATCGGCCTTTCGAGCGATAATTTTGGCCAATAATTCAAACATTTGTACTGTTCCCGTGCGACAGGGGATACATTTACCACAGGACTCCTCGCGACAGAATTCCATATAGAATTTCGCCACTTCCACCATGCTGGTGGTATCATCCATAACCACCATACCCCCGGATCCCATCATCGAACCGAGTTTGGCTAAGGATTCGTAATCCACGGGAGTATCGAGTAAATTAGCGGGAATACAACCCCCAGAGGGGCCGCCGGTTTGTACCGCTTTCACCTGACCATCGGGAACACCCCCCCCCATCTCCTCGACAATTTCCCGGAGAGTAATACCCATCGGCACTTCAATCAGCCCATTGTTGCGGATTTTTCCCGTCAAAGCGAAGATTTTTGTGCCTTTACTGCTGGCAGTACCGATATTGGCATACCAAGCGGCTCCCTCGCGGATAATAGCGGAGATATTAGCGTAGGACTCCACGTTATTAATCAGGGTGGGACAACCATCGAGACCCGATTGGGCCGGATAGGGGGGACGGGTGCGGGGAGTGCCGCGGCCGCCTTCGATGGAATGGATGAGAGCGGTTTCCTCTCCACAGACAAAAGCTCCCGCCCCGATGCGGATATCCACCTTAAAATCGAAAGTGGACTCGAATACTTGGGAACCCATTAAACCGAATTTTTTGGCCTGATTAATCGCTTTTTGCAGACGATCGATCGCTAGGGGATATTCGGCTCTAACATAGATATAACCATGATCCGCCCCCACGGCATAGGCAGCGATCGCCATTCCTTCCAGGACTAAATGGGGGTCACTTTCCAAAACACTACGGTCCATAAACGCCCCGGGGTCGCCTTCATCAGCATTACAGATAACGTATTTTTGTTTACCCGGTTGTTTAGCCACCGTCGCCCATTTTAAACCGGTGGGATAACCCGCACCGCCCCGGCCGCGCAAACCGCTTTTGGTGATTTCCTCCACCACCTGGGCCGGAGTCATCTCGTAGAGGGCCTTGTAGAGAGATTGATAACCACCGACGGCGATATATTCCTCAATGCGATCGGGATCGATTTTACCGCTATTTTCCCGGACAATTTTGACTTGATGGGAGAAAAAGGGATGTTTTGAGTCCCCTAATTGCACCTCGGTTTTGCCGCCGTTTAAGGCCGCAATAATGCTGGCCGCACTTTCTGGGGTGACTTCTTCGTATAGGAGATCCTGGGGATCCACTTCCACCAACGGACCGCGACCACAAAAACCCATACAACCAACCCCCACCACTTCGACTGTATCCTCTAGGTCCGCCTCTTTGACGGCGGTGGCGAGGTTTTTTTTGATTTGGAGGGAGTTAGCAGCCTGGCAACCGGTGGAAGTGCAACAATGCACCCGGATGCTTTTTTGTCTAGTTTTTTCTTTTGCGGCCACTGCCAATAATTCTTGTAAGTCCATATTTTTCTCAATCCACTAGAGTGAAAAATTACTGGGAGAAACTCTTTAGTTTCGCTAAGACAGTTTCCGAATCTTGTTTCGGGGCCACGACTCCATCGAAGACCACGGCCGGTGCAATCCCACAGGCCCCAATACAACGGGCCGACACTAGGGAAATTTCTCCATCGGCGGTGGTTTCTCCCACTTTGACATCAAAGCTGTTTTCGATGTCTTCGAGGATTTTGCCGCTGCCTTTGACATAACAAGCAGTCCCCATACAGACGATACAGGTGTGTTTTCCCGCCGGTTTCAGGGAAAAGAGATGGTAGAAGGTTGCTACCCCATAGACGCGACTGAGGGGCAGTTTTAGCGCCCGGGCAACATAGAGGAGAACATCTTCTTCTAGGAATCCAAAAGCTTCTTGCGCTTTGTGCAGGACTTCAATCAGGGCTGATTGATTATATCCTGCTCGCTTCATGGTAATGTCGAGGACTTTGAAGCGTTTATCGCCACTGGGATGCTCTTTTTTCTCCGTTTGAGGAGGATTGGCAGTTTGCATAAATCTGAACCAAATAAATTTTAGGGGCGATGACGGGAAAAATATGGAGAGTTGTCGGTTTTCCTTGGTCATCTCCCTGCTTTTATTCTGACACTGGCTCCGGAGGGCGATCGATAACTTTATCTTTCCTTTAGTTATTGGGGGATATTCAGTTATCAGTGACCAGTAATCAGTTATCAGTCAGGGATTAGGAGATGGGGAGATGGGGTAAAAGGCTGCCTTTTACAAGAGGACATCTCTCAAAAATAGCAAAATTCTGCACGACTACTTAATTGATGAAGTGGTTCAAGGAAAGTTTGTCAACCCTAATCAAGTTAATTTTTGTTAAGCCCCTTCCCTAACCTCTTGAAGATAAATTTAACCTCATTTGTCAAGAATTATCCATCACCAATTCAAAAATGAAACGCATCAACCTCAAGAATTGACAGAGAAAGGCTCATCAGGTACTGTCTGATCATTAACAACAACAAATCAGACCCAAAAACGAAGCCCTCAACATCTTAACATAGAACAAAGAAACTTGCTCTACCAACTTAGTCAAGAGGGAAATTTATCTCATCTTCTCGTCACTGTCTTCACTTTCTTGATCATCTTTATTGATTTCTTCTTTAAATCCCCGTAAAGTTTTCCCCAAAGCTGCCCCAAATTCGGGTATTTTTTTCTGTCCAAATATCAGGACAACAACCACAGCAATAATTACTATTTCTGGCCAACCTAATCCAAACATAATCTTGAAAGTAAAAAGTAAAAAAAGAGAAAGGAGTCAGCATTCAGAAGTCGGAAACTTGGAGAATTGCCAGATTCTGTCTTTTGCACGAGTGCCTGTTGCCTCTTGCCTTCAGAAGCTGATAACTGATAACTGATAACTGATCAGTGATCACTGATCACTGATAACTGATCACTGATAACTGATAACTGACTCTATGCTGCTACTTCTGCTCGTTTATAAGCTTCGTCGAGGACTTCTGAGAGAGTTGGATGGGTGTGGATGCGGAAAGCGAGTTCATGGACAGATTTACGTTCAGCGATCGCATTAGCCGCTTCTTGAATTAAATCCGATGCGTGGATACCGATAATATGAACACCGAGTAATTCCCCCGTATCCTGACGATAAACGACTTTAGCGATGCCTTCCGTTTCTCCTTCCGCTAAAGCTTTGGAATTTCCCTTAAAATAGGTCTTGACAGCAGCGACCTTATACCCTTCTTGCTGTGCCAAGGCTTCTGCTTGCGGTTCCGTTAAACCCACATAACTAATTTCGGGGTGGGTAAAAGCGGCGGCGGGAATACTGCGATAATCGATGGTTTTTGGGCGATTACAGATATTTTCAATGGCTATTACCCCTTGACCCGAAGCAGCGTGAGCTAACATCATTTTACCCGTAGCATCGCCCACGGCCCAGAGATGGGGAATCGGTTCACCGTCCTGAATTACCTGCATTTTGTCATTAACGGCAATAAAACCGCGTTTATCCAGTTCTACCCCCACAAATTCCAATCCGAGATTCTTGGTCGCCGGAATTCTTCCTGTAGCGACTAAACAAGCATCTACCTCTAAAATTTCGATCGCTTCTTTGCTTTTTGCGTCCACCAGTTCAATGGCCACAGGATTCCCCGGTTTAATACTTTTTGCCAAAACTCCCACATAAGTCTCGATGTCTCTAGGTTTAATCAGAACTCTTTCCGCAATTTTCGAGATTTCTGGGTCAAATCCAGGCATGAGACTATCTAAAGCTTCGATCATCGTCACTTCACAACCCAAAGCGGTGTATATATCCGAAAATTCCAGACCGATATAACCACTACCGATAATTGCAATCCACTTGGGTAAAGTTTCTAATCTAACGGCCTCATCGCTGGTAAAAACCGTTTTATGATCGATCTCGATCCCCGGTGGGACAAAGGGAACCGACCCCGGACAGAGCATAATATCCTTAGCGGTGTAGATTTTTTCGCCACTATCCCCGATGACGCTAACTTTTTGCGGGCCAGCGATTTTTCCCCAACCGTGGATAGTATCAACCTTGAGACGTTTAAGACTATTAGTGAGATCGCCTCTAATTTTACTGACAAGGTTGTTAGCATGATCGGCAATTGTCGGACGGTCAAAATTAACGCCAGCGATGGCAATACCTAGACTTTTCAGATGGTCCCTATCGGCCAATTCGCGCACTCGTCCCGAGGCTGCCAGTAAAGCTTTAGAGGGAATACAACCGCGATTAACACAGGTTCCTCCCATATCTTTGGCTTCGATAATAGCTGTTTTTAGCCCACATTTGACTGCGTGTAGGGCTGCTCCGTGGCCACCAACGCCAGCACCGATAATAATTAAATCGTAGTCGAATTCACTCATAGTCTCTCTGACTCTCAAAGTTAGCATTATCCCATTTTACGATCCACTGCGATCAAGCTGTGCTATCTCGGTCAAAAACTGGAGCCAGTTTTTAGCCATCAGGCTCTTGTGCATTGAAACTGGGTGTTGGCAATTTTAGGACAAGACGTTACTAGACCTCTGGTAAAAATAAAAAATTGTTGTTCGGGTTGAGAGTCGGTCGTCAGTAGTCAGAAGAATTAGAAATAGTCCATTCACAGATTTTATACTATTTAATCCTTATTTTTGCCGTTTTTGAATCCTCAAAAATTAATTAAGTGGGTGGGTGGAATTAAATATAAGATGAACGTAGGTTGGGTTGAAGCATGAAACCCAACGCCCTACAAATAATTGTGCCTCCCTACTTATGCAAGGTGTTACTTAACCAAGATATGAATACTAATTCTGCATCGTATCCATAAGTTAGTCTAGTCCTAGGTTGGAAAAATTAGACCTGCTGCCAATACTTTGCCAGATGAAAGACTCATCTTTCTCCTACCATAATTTAGGCTCGAAACCAGAATCATTAATGATTTCTACCGTTTCTCCCGATGGTTTAATCACAAATAAACCCTGTTTATAGGCATAACGATCTACTCCTTCATCTATTTCTATTCCTGCCACTGCACCATAAGCCTGATAGTTCTTATAATGGGGAAATGCTTGTTTAAATCGACTTAATTTTTCTAAAAAATCGTTGACATCATCTTTCGATAAACGAGACTTACATTCTACTAAAACTACCTCGGTTTCATCGACGGCTAAAATGTCAATCTCCATGGCTATTCCTTGCCGTTTTACCCTGGCATGACTGTAGGTTTCTTTAACATCGATACCTTTGGCACGAAATAGGCTAATAACAGCAGGTTCGACTAATTCCTCGACAAATCTTCCCCAGCGAGTGGTTAAACTATCCACCGCACGACTGGTATTAGCCACTGTTTTCTCTAGCTCGGCCAAACGGCGATCGGCTTCGGCCTTGGCTTCGGCAGCCCGGCGATCATATTCAGCCGCCCGGCGATCGGCTTCGGCCTTGGCTTCAGCCGCCCGGCGATCGTATTCTTGGCGTGATTGTTCAAACTTTTCGTTAGTTTTCTCAAAAAGTTTATAGATATCTTCGATGGTAATCGGTTGAGACATGGTTATTTGTTTTAATCTTTCTTATTTTACTATAATTGTACTAGCAAAGTACAAGTCATTTTAGGGACGGGTGTTAAGTAGGGAGGCACAATTATTTGTAGGATGGGTTAGCGGTAGCGTAACATGAGCGGGCGTTGGGTTTCATACTTCAACCGTTCGGCAAAAGCTCACGGCCGAAGCCCAACCTACTTTAGTTTCTTTCTCCGCTGATAATAAGTTGGTCTGATAATAGCCCAATTTCAATCTCGAAATCATTCCAACCGTCAGGAGCGTTATCAATGTGTGTTCCCAAGGTAAAATACTGTTTTTC
>NZ_JACJQV010000138.1 GCF_014696875.1 Microcystis wesenbergii FACHB-1317
CAGACATATTTGATTTATTTGCCCAATCAAGAAGTCCTAACTCTCATTTATTAATTCGAGGAACTCATAACCGAAAAGTTAACTATCTCGAAGATAAGCAAAGGTCAGGGCATCCAGAGACTAAATATTTACATCAATCCATCAGAGAAATAAAAGCCTGTGGTAGCCTAGATGTGCAAGTAAAACGCAATCCTAATCACGAGGCTAGACTAGCTAAACTAACAGTTAGATTTGCCAGTTTTGAAATACAAGTACCTAGCCATCACTCCAAGGCGACCCCTCGTCAACCGGTCAAATTACCGGTAATTTTAGCTGAAGAAGAAAATCCGCATAGCGGAGTTAATCCTATCAGTTGGCTCCTCTTAACTAGCCTAGACATTAGTAGCTTTGAATCAGCGATAACCTGTGTGCGCTGGTATAGTTATCGCTGGTTGATAGAACGCTATCATTTTGTTTTAAAAAGTGGTTGTGGATTAGAAAAACTGCAATTAGAAACGGGTCGGAGAATTGAGATGGCTTTAGCTACCTATTCAATTGTAGCTTGGAGATTACTCTGGTTAACCTATCAAGCACGCTTACACGGAGAGGAGAGTTGTGAAAGTTTTTTGGAAGAACATGAATGGCAATCTTTGTGTGCCACTATTCATAAAAAGAGTCCGCCACCTGAAAAGCCGCCCTCCTTGGCCGGAAGCGGTCAGAATGATTGCTTCTCTTGGGGGGTTTTTAGGTAGAAAAGGCGACGGTGAACCAGGTGTTAAAACTATTTGGTTGGGACTGCGAAGGTTACATGATATCAGCCAGACTTGGAAACTATCTCATCAAATTAGTTCCCCCATAGAACCCCCTTGAGCCATCTTGCACACTTTTCTCTTTTTGTCAAATTTTATGTTAAGAAAGATGTGACTAATGGATAGCTTATCAAGGGGGGCAGGGTAGGGCTGTTTCATTCTCTAGTTTGATTCCTTGTTTGTCTGTCTTCAATCGCTTACGGGGCAAGCAAAGCAAGGCATTTTAAAAATTTTTCAGATATTTGTTCTGAGAAATTGACTGAAAACCTTGCCAGATAAGGATTTGATTGAATGACATTTGCGAGAATGAAACGACCCTAGGGGGCAGGGGGGATCAGAGGCAAAATCTATCTTCAATTTAATTATAACTACTTACTTAAATAAGAAGATTTTGAAGGCTTTAGTTATTGGTTTTCATCAATTTCTTGCGCTGTTTTTAATATGTCTAAATACAATATTTGATTAACACGGAAACCTGCTTTAAAAATTAAATCATCCATTAACGGCTGAATATTAGGAATTAATCTTCTTCTTTTGGCAATTAATAAAATACCTAAAATTCCAATAACATTCAATCCTAAACTAATTGCTTTCTTTCTGCCAGGGTTCTCGTCTATAATTACTCTATCAGCATTTGAAGAAATCGCTAAAGCTATCGTTTCTGATTCTCCTCGGTGTAATTCCTTCTGTAATTCTTCTAATAATAACCGATTCTCTAACTCTCGCTTTTCTATCCAGGATAGGGTTTGAACTTCAATAGTGCCAGGAACTGAATAACCTAATCCTGTCATTTCTTCATAAACAGCCACTGGAATAATAATTGTTCCATAGATATCATGGAGCAAGTTAAGATAGCCGATAGCAGCTAAACTGGTAATCGGAGAGGTGTTACTAACAACAATCACAGATCACCTAAGGTTTTTAAGGTTTGTAATTCTTGTTGCCAATCTACACTATCATAATTTACACAAATATTCCTCTTGGCGACTTCTTGACGAAATTCAATTAAAGATAAGTTGGCAAAATCAGCCGCTTTTGCGCTACTGATATGATAATCTCTAAACATAATGATTGCCAGTTCTAGTTGCAACAGTTGCTCGTTTTTTCCTGTTGCTTGTATAATTTCGTTGGGAATCACAATAGTCATTAAAATTTAAAATATTTGTAT
Organism: Microcystis wesenbergii FACHB-1317; assembly: GCF_014696875.1. Classification (GTDB taxonomy): domain Bacteria; phylum Cyanobacteriota; class Cyanobacteriia; order Cyanobacteriales; family Microcystaceae; genus Microcystis; species Microcystis wesenbergii_A. The sequence goes on from NZ_JACJQV010000138.1 coordinate 1,957, forward strand.
GAACTGCCCCCATTGTATCACAAAAAAATACTTGTGATCGATTTATTAATAAAATTTAATGAATAGAAACATGGACAAAAAATAAACCCCCTCAAACGACTGAATGAAGGGGCATTTATGGTATTTTTAGAAGCAATTTAGCCTACTTTTGTGGTTTAGTTTTCGTCGGATTTAGAGGGTTTGAGTTTGCGTTTCAGGGTTGAAGCTGCACCTAATGCACCAAAGGAGCCAATAGCTAAAAGTCCAGCGGTTGAGGAGGGTTCAGGAACTAATTTTACATCCAGGTTTTGAACAGTAACACACGGGTGTAAACACCCCATATAAGTTTGACTAGTAGCATCATAGAATACCTGATAAGGGTCAACAGTAGGAGGAGTGGTGTTCTTTTCATTAATATTGTAAGCAAGTCCCCCTTGAGAGAAAAAGGCAGATGCTGTATTAAGTCCGGGGTTTTCAACACCATTTGGATTAAATAGATTATCGTTTAGGGCAGCGATAGGAGGAATAGGAGGAGTAGCAGAAGGATCACCACCAATCTGAGTTGTGCCGGGATCTAATAGACCAATTATTGGACCAGTGTCTTTCTCAGTAAATGGACTCGTACCTTGAGTTCCAGTTATGGATAAAACTTTATATCCCTTAAAGCCTGGGGTGACCGGAGATAGAGATAAAGTATCTTCGGTAATAACTGTCGCCTTAACAGGTGTGGGGAAAAGTGTTGGTCCTTTTCCTGGAGGCAGCAGGTTTGTATCTATATCGAAGGATAAACTCCATGTGAGAGTTCCAGCCGAAGCAGGATTTACTCCAAAGCCAATCATTGTAGTCGTTGCAGCCGCTCCAAGAGCCAAGGCTAAAGTCCAATTTTTCATTTTTTACTCCTGAGTAGTGTTTTTTGTGTGTAAGTTTGTAGTCTTAGCTTTGAGGCTATTAGCCTACTTTTGTCGTTTCTTTGCTAGGTCAGGCAACACCTTAACCCAACACCAAAGGGAGACAATGGGATTATACACATTCCCCCCCCCACAACTGTATCAAAATATACAGTTTAGGAAATCTTTACATTTCTCTCCTCAACTAGGAATTCAGATTTGGGGTTTTTTTGATTGTACTGATAGCGATCGCCACCCTCGCCGCTAGGTCAAGCAACACCCCAACTTAACGCCAAGGGGAAAGGGGGACGAAAACAGCTTATAGCGTTTCCTAAGCTAGTGAGGTACACCTGTTTTTCTTCCCCTTTGCCTTTTGCCTCTTGCCTTTTGCCTAAAACCCATAACTTTTGTACCTCAGCAGACTGAAAAACGCTATATACTAAATCCAGTTATTAAAAACTGATTATTTATTCTCCGTTTTGCCTTTTGCATGAGTAGAAAACGGGTTTCTCCGAGAAACCCGTTTTCTGTGCGTTACTCAACGGATTTAGTATTACACAACACCTATTCTTTGGAAAATCTATCTTGAGAATGATTTGAAATATGCTAAGTTGAGATACGATGTCACGATCGCATCTAGTCAGTACCATGAGTGAAATTAGCGTCGGGGGAAAAGTCCGTCTGATTGCCATTCCCCCTTACCTGAAAACCGCCGATCCTATGCCTATGTTACGGCCGCCAGAGCTGCTCGATATCGACGATATCGGCACGGTGATCGATCGCCGGCCGGGGGGTTATTGGGGTGTAAAATTCGATCGAGGCTCATTTCTGCTCGATAGCAAATATTTAGAAGCTATTTAAACCAGTTAAGTGCCAGTAGCGTCCAGAGATTACAGTCAAGACAACTTTGATAAATCACAAGCAAATCTAAAGAGTTAATTTATGTCTAATACTTTTCTATCGATCGTTATCCCGATGCGCGAGGGATTTGGCGAATATTGGCTAGGAGAATTGTTGAAAGTCAAGGGAGATATAGAATTTATTTTAGTTCATCCTCCTGGGGTCAAACCTTCGCCGGTGAATGATCCACGCATGAAACAGATTGTCTGTGCTTTACGAGGTGAAATTATTCAAAGAAGTACAGGATTTTTAAATGCCAGAGGTACTTATATTCTCACAATCAATTGCGATGAATATTTACACCCTGAGATCGTCACCTTAGTTAAAGACTATTTTGACCGCTTTCCCAACAGTTGGGTATTGCGATTAGCCAGACGTGGATTTCCCTACGGTGAACGAGAAAAATTAGAGAGTCCTTGGCCAACAATTCCCGATGTAAAAAGTTTAGCTATCTGTAGCAGAAGAGAAAATAATAGTAACTTATTTAAAGAGAATAATTATTTATTAGAAGTACCGATCGCTCCTTTAGATAATCCTTTTAATCCTAGCGCCCTGATCGGGAAACGTCGAGATCACAAGGGTCCTCACATGGAAAACTTTGATAAAAAAGTTTGGAAAAACGAACTGGTACAACCGGCAGTTAAAGAGATTACCGCTTCCATGAGTGTCACCGGTCCGATTAAATATATTCCCTTTTGGTGTTTAGATAGATTACTAGGTTTATATATTCAGGCCAAGTTTTTTGAGCAAGGTAAAACTATCGGTCATTGGCTGCCAGAAATAGCCGAACAACTGCGGATTGAAGATAATCCTCCTGAGTATAAAAGAACTAAACGTTTTTACTTTATTGCCGAGGTGATTCTCCTGAAAAATTTCCCTAAATATGGTTATCTTTGGAATTTAATTCTCGCTCAAGCGACGGAAGTACCCGGACGAGCTATCGATTCCCTAAAACGAAAATTATTGCCAGAAAAACCTTCTATATCCAAGTGATCGGTAATCCAGAATAATAACCTAAATTTATGGAACTAGGCTCTGTTTCCCAATCTAACACCTGTTCCACACGCTGATAAATTGCCGCAGCTTCCTCACTAGAATTGCCGATACAAGTTAACCCTAATTTACCAAATTCTGACAGCGCACCCATGAGATGAAAAACTGTTCCCGTTTTACTGCTACTATCAAAATGTAAGTGATGTTTAGCAATAATATCCATTAAATCATCGGGAAGTAAACCTTTGTATTGGGGTTTGTGGAGATTATCGGAGGCAATATAGTATTTTTCCTGGTGAGGTTGACTGAAAAACAATCCGGTTTTTCGATCGTATTCACCATTAGTTAAAAGCTTTAAAGTCATAAAAGGATGGGTAGTTCCTCCTTTTCGCAGATTAATTTCGATCGCCTGTAAATCCCAGACTAAAGTTTCTGGATTTTTCACAGCGACGAAATCAACTCCATAGCGTTCAATTGCCCCCTTGGCTGCCAGAATTTCCCCTATTTTTAGACCTAATTCCTGTAATTGTAGGCGATAATTTTCATCGGCAGGAAAATGACAACCTAGATAAATTTGACCATCGGGACCCCCTAAAATTTGATCGTGAGTGGAAAGAATCTTCACTTCTCCCGTGGGTGTAATATAACCTTGCACACTTGGCGATCGCTTTTCTTCTCCTTCAATAAAAGCTTCGACAATTCCCCCTAATTCAGCAATTTTGCCAGAAAAACTCTCCCAATTTTCATCCCTTGCTTGAAAACTCATCTTCTCTAATTGTTTAGCCAAGAGATTCATTCTCTCGCTTAAATCTAGGCTGTTACTATCAACAATTTCCGCTAAAGGACGTAAATCTAAAACTGCATTTCCTTCTCCCGATAACCCCTCATTTAACTTCACTACCATGCGTTTTAATTGCGGTTGACGGGACCACAAACTAGCGGCTTCGTATAACAAATCCTTGACCGTATTTACCTGTAAACTACCGTCAGGATGGGGAATATTGCCTTGACCAAAAATCTCGCGACTGCCACTTTTAGAACCCCAATACAATAAGTCTGGACTACAGGCAAATAAAGGAATATCTAATTGTAAAGACAATTCTCGCTCTAAATTAGTAGAATTAAAACAAACCATGTAGGCACGATCTCGACGCAACGCTTGCCGGATTCTTGCTACTAAGCGCGGTCTTTCCAGAATTTTTTGGGTTAAAGGTTGAAAAGAGTTATCGTGAGTTGTCAGTAATAACAGACGATTATTAGCATGGGAAAAAGGAATCCCGGGCAACAATTGCAGGTAATAATCAATCACCATCCGCGCCAGTGGCTGCGCTGTTACATAGATTAAACGAGTTTTCGGGTGTCGCAACCGAATCAGAGAAAATAATAATCTTTCTTCGTAGTGCAAAAAACCCGCTACTTTTTGACCGACTCTCTGATCGATACTAAAAGAAGGGACAACTAGGATATCATAATCCCATTCATCCGATTCGGGAACGTTTTCTCCCTGCCAAATCTCTTTTAATTTTTCTTGTAATTCTTGATACCGCAGACGCTTTCCTAGCATCAAATCTCTATCTAACAGCATGGTTTGTCCCACCTCTGTGGTTGCAGACACCTGTATCTTATCGATTTTTAGAGCCTGTCGTCTCCAGTGCCTTTCTTTTCTTAATATTCCGTTCTATTAAACCTACTCAAATCTACTCATGAGCAAATTTGACGTTAACTTCCTGCTTCACTGTAGTAGTGTCGGCACTATCTACTCTACAAGCTGACACGGTGGAACTCACCGCCAAAGAAGCTAGATTTAGACTAGCGTTCAAGTCTCGACCGCAAACTACATGGCATTGTTCACACTCAAAAACTCTTTCAGTTAAAGATAGAGACTCTTTCTTGTACCCACAATTGGAACAGGTTTTACTACTAGGAAACCACCTATCGGCTATGATTAATTCCGAACCATACAACTGAGTTTTATAATCAAGTTGTCTTCGGAACTCGTAAAAACCCATATCCTGAACGGCTTTAGCTAATTT
>NZ_JACJQV010000139.1 GCF_014696875.1 Microcystis wesenbergii FACHB-1317
AAAAGCGTTTAAACTCTTCTGGATTCAAATTTTTTACTTTTTCGTAAGTCATTGTTTTTCTGAGTGTTTTACTTTATTTTACATAATCAGTTCCTATTTTTGCAGGAGGTCTAATTGTTTCTCCTTGATCTACTGTACCAACTTCTGGACATTCAGCAATGTACATATTATCTTCTTTGTACAAAATAACAGTAAAGATGCGATTTTTCATGGTGTCTTATCATCTCCGGCTTACTCTGAAAATCATAACCTAACTGTTTCCTAATCGTTTGGTTAGAAAATAGTTAGGTTTCCTGATCATTGACCCAACTCACGCTTTTTGAAAAACTCTATAAGATATTAAGTTATTAGTACTTAATCTAATATTGTCCCACCTTCCTAGAATTGAGTGAGAAGATTGTGCAAAAACAGGCGTAGAGTTGATTAATCATTGAAATAAATTTGCCCCAATCAAACCGACTCGATGAACTGCTCGATGTCCGATTCTTACGAACCAAATTTGAGCATAGGTCAATCGGGCTAAAAGTTGATCGGAAGCTGTGAGGCTGTCTTTTGCTACTTCAAAAGCCCCTGTTTCGATATCTATGGCTACAATCTTCCCATGATTGCCTTCCTCGACTTGGTGGCGCACCTGAGATTCATAAATCTCTTTACCACGTCGAGCGAATTCTTCTTTGCTGTAGCGGAGTTGATTAACTGTCATTGTCCTGACCCCGTTGCCACTTTTGCCCCCCTATTTTAACCTCAACATTGGCAATCTTCGCTAACATTCCCCAACTGGGCCCACAAGAGCGGCATCGCACTTAGACTCACAACTTCAATCAATGTGCATGGTGCGTTCCCCAAAATCGATCGCTGGAGCGCCAGAAGTTGTCTTAGGGAACTCACCCTACCAGATTGCGATCGCACTACGAAGTGCCTTTGACATCGCAGTGCGTTATACCTTAGCTCTTCGCAGACGCAGTTCTCTGTAACTCTTCCCATCGAACTCCATGACGCAGGCTCGATCAAAAGAGCTTAGATACTCATTATTCATCAACTGCTCATGCGGGCGAAGCATACTTGCGCCGACGCTGCCATCTAAGACAAGTAAAAGCAATGCCTCATCAAATCCATCACGCCATTTCAGAATATTCCGTTCTTTGTCGTCAAGCGCATTCTGTATTAGTTCGTCTGTTGTTTCACCGACCCAAAAGCTATCTGTGTAACTCCAATGAGGGGGGTCATCCCCTTCAAGTCGCATTACGCGAACATAGTCGATTTCTTCAGGCCAATCCGGCCCCCACAACTTTTCAGCACACAAGGTGAAATAATCTCCAATTTTAGGATCATACTTCTCAACCAATTTCACTAGCATCTCAGCTATTTTTCTTTCTCGCCTTGCGATCAGGTCAGCATCACGATAACGGCTAAAGGATACCTGGACATCAATCCATTTGTCGCTACGCCTTGAATGAATGTGGGAACAAGTTTTAACTACAGATTCATATATGCCACGACGCTTACGGTCGCGACTGCCAGACCCCTCTTTCTCGTCATTGAATAGATTCCTGATTTCGATTCCAATCGTAATAGAATCAATTCTTGCTATGATATCGGGTCTTTCCAGGTGATCTGGCACGTGCAGTTCTGCGTAGTGGCTCAATCCTCCTGCATCACGAAATAGCTTGACTACGTTTAGCTCGTAAAGTTTTTGGCTTTCTCTGGTCATGGCTCTAATCGGTATAACTACATATTATAGGTCAACTTTCTGCACAACACTGTCCAGAGCAAAGATATGGGTCAACTTTCTGTATGTCACCCGGTCTTACAACACATATACTAATTTGTCAATAGGTAGTAATATTTAATCTGCTTATACTTCGAGTTTTGGTCTGAAAATGGGCGATCAATCCCACATTCCGCACCCTCAACTGTCACATAATACTAAATCGGTTGAGTAACGCACAGAAAACGGGTTTCTCGGAGAAACCCGTTTTCTGCTCATGCACTCATGCAAAAAGGGAGAATAAATAATCAGTCTTTAATAACCGGATTTAGGATTATTTAACCTTTAATCAAGGCTATCCCTGGGCCACCAATCTTCTATCACCTGCGCGATAGTATAGGGACAAAACTCTGGAAAAATGCTGAGGATTAAACCTGTTTGTTTGGCGGCTTCTCGACGCGCTCTGGTATATTCCTTGTCCAAAATTTCTGCGGGATAACTGCTTAAACTGGGACTATCCTCTAACTTACGACGAATTTGCGATCGCCCATCATTGATGGAATCCAGCCAACTATCGGAGCGCCGTTGGGGTTGATATTGCCACTTGAGGAGATGAAGCAAAATTCGCTCCATTTGAGAACCAATCGCACTGCGTTCACTTTTCCCCAAATCCTCGATTTCCTCGATTAAATGCTCCCAGTCAATGGCATCCCAGCGTTGTTCCCGCAAAAGTTGAGCCGTATCCCTGGCCCAAAGAATTAAATCGCAATCGTAGGTGGTTGGCATAACCGGTTCCCTGTTTTTCAAGCTTTTCGGGTGGGATTGTGGGGTTAATTCTGTTAAGTTAACGATCCGGCATTTTCTTAATGATAACTGATTACCGTTAACTTTGGATGATAGCAGTAGTTTACCTTACGATCGGATGTAGTGACTTGTTATGCCTCTTCAAAGGCACTCCACTCTATGCCTAGCTGTTTTATGGTTGCCTTAATTGTTCCAAACTTTAAGTCTTTACTACCCCAATCAGGAATTACTGCTACATTTTGATTAGAGAGATTCAGCCATTTTCTATGTGATCCTTTTGACTTTCTCTGTATTTCTTCACAGCCAAGCCTCCTCAGTTTTTGAGCTACTTCTTTGTATCTCATGCAGAAATAATTGCTTCTACTAGGGCCGGTGACTCCTGATTAAAGGCTTGCAAGTTGACTGGAAGTTTTTTGCCTAAATCTTGATAAGTTTCCAAAACTGCCTCAAAGGCATCCTTGGCATTTTCCAGAACCTCTTCCAAAGAATCCGCCTCTGTGATTAGTTCAGGTAGAAGAGGGCAAGTTACTGTAAATCCTCCTTCTGGTTGAGGAGTAAGCAAAAGTGGAAGTTTGTAGAACATAGGAGTAGATCTTGCATTTCCGTGTATGTCCCAATCTTATCATTAACTTTGGATGAGTCTAGCTATGTAACTCTGACTCTTTGCCTAACTACATATTATAGGTCAACTTTCGGTCTAACAATCTCCAGAGTAACGCTATAGGTCAACTTTCTGTATATCACTCCGTCCCGTAACAACATATATACTAATTTGTCAATAGATAGTAATATTTAATCTGCTTATACTTCGAGTTTTGGTCTGAAAATAGGCGCTCAATAGAGCAGCAATTATTCTAGGTTGGGTTGACCCAAGGAAACCCAACAAAGAGTAACCTTTGGGGTGGTTGGGTTGCGCTTTTTCAAGCGAATTGAGCTATTTTCGCCCCAGTCTTGTTTCGCTCAACTCAACGTATGAGGCGGTGCGCTCTGCTACGCAGTGCCTTTGGCATCGCACTATGAAGACTTAAAAGCTAAACTGAAACCGAGTTGAATACAGACTGCTTTCTCTATTTCTTCCCAATAAACGTCTTCTAAAACACCCTGTTTATTCTTAATTCTTTGAGAATCTACAGCCCTCATTTGACTTAAGTTGATGTGTCGATCTCCGTCTAGTCCATTCTGCACTGTCGGGGTAATATTGACAACAAAAGGATAAGTCTGGTTCTTCGGTTTGTGTTATGCAATGGACGGGGGGTATAAGGGATGGAACCCTTATATAGAAAGGCATTTGGCGATTTTTGTCAATTGTTTTTGTCTAGAGCGAACTAATCAATTAAGTCTCTTGCCAGATAAGGATTTAGTCGATTTATGCCCCCCTATCGAACCATACCAAGTAACGAAGAACCATAAGTCTTTTTCCCAGGCAACAATGGAGCAACTATTGTCGTTGTTCCATTTTGATTGCCAATATCGTTTTGTAAAATCAGGCAAGGGCGTTCTTTATCGGTTTCATAACCAACAACGGGTTTCAGATCGACCCACCAGATCTCTCCTCGCTTATAGGTTAGTCTTCCATTAGGCATTTAGACCATCGCCCACTGCAATATCCCAGACAGAAATTTCTTCTTGCATCTCTGGATCATTGGCCTGATCTTTATAAGCATCTTCTAGCTCTTTCATAAAAACCCTTTTCTTCTCTTGCCAGAGAACATCATTGATAAAGCGGCTACGATTGCTTGCTAGTCGATCTACAAAGTCCAAAACTTCGTCGTCTAAGGTTATGCTGACTTTCTTACTCATTGCCCTAAACTGCCCACGACAGCCCAGTAGGATTAGAGCATCATACTAACTAATCCTACATTAATTGTCAATGCCTGCCTCTGATCTGTAAGTAGATTGAATGTCTAACGGTTGAACTCACCCGCCGTCACTAACTTTGGATGATAGCAGTAGTTTAGCAATTATTTTAGGTTGGGTTGACCCAAGGAAACCCAACAAAGAGTAACCTTTGGGGTGGTTGGGTTGCGCTTTTTCAAGCGAATTGAGCTATTTTCGCCCCAGTATTGTTTCGCTCAACCCAACCCACGAGGCTTAGACTCACAGTTTCAATCCATGAGCATGGTGCGTTCCCCAAAATCGATCAGTGGAGCGGTAGAAGTTGCATTAGGGAACGCACCCTACAAGATTGCGATCGCACTGTCAGAGGTAAGGTCAAAAAGCCTGTGAACCCTGTATCAATAACAGCATCAATTACTTGCCTCTGTTTACTCTCATTGCTTACGACTAACCTAAGCCTCGCCTCGCAGTTTTGATCAACAATTCCGTTCATCATAAAGTTAAAGCAGACGACCTACGCCAAAGCGGTGAACGCCTTTATGTCCAATTCGGACACGCCAGATTTGAGCATCAGGGTTTCGTTCAAGCAATCGATTAGAAGCAGTTATTGTGTCATTGGCAAGCTCAAAAGCACCTGTTTCAATATCTATGGCTACAATCTTCCCATGATTGCCTTCCTCGACTTGGGGGCGCACCTGAGATTGATAAATCTCATTACCACGTCGGGCGAATTCTTCTTTGCTGTAGCGGAGTTGATTAACTGTCATTGTCCTGACCCCGTTGCAACTTTTGCCCCTCTATTTTAACCTAAACATTGGCAATCTTCGCTAACATTCCCCAACTGGGACCACAAAGGCTGCATCGCACTTAGACTCACAGCTTCAATCAATGTGCATGGTGCGTTCCCCAAAATCGATCGCTGAAGCGGTAGAAGTTGCCTTAGGGAACGCACCCTACAAGATTGCTAACCAATAACCTCAATGGTCCGGTGCATTGGGGTTGTTAGGTTCGCGATCGCCATGACTTTGGATCACGCCGACCATGAAAAATTGCGGTCACAACGACCCGACTTGAAATCACTCGATAGTAGACAGCATATGGGAATCGTCTGATGACTGCTCGTCGAATGTCCAGATAAACGATTGCATAAGACTCTGGCATCATGCCGATCTGATTGAGTAAGTCATCTACACAATCAATAAATTCATCACCCAAACCAGCTTGTTGACTCTCATACCAATCATAGGCATCGCTGAGGTCGTCACGGACTTCTGGACGAAATACCAGTACATACTTCATGCTTGCTTTCTGACTGATGCTTTCATCTCTTCCCAGGTGAGGACGTTATCGGGATCATTATTATGACCCTCAATCCGCTGATCGAGTTCGTGTTTTTGCGCCTCGGTTAAATCAGGATACACCTGTTCGACTGCAATACTGTCCCAAATCGCTTGAACCAGAAGGATTCTATCCTCAACACTTAAAGTTGTAATTTCATTTAGTGTAGCCGCGATATCCATACAGACAAGCTCCCGATTCAGATTGAGCGAGTAGTTCTAACAAGTTGTCATGGGTTCGGACTTGAAGCGTTAGTTTAGGCATACATAGTGATGACTCAAATACTAAGCGACCTGACTATATATTATAGGTCAACTTTCTGCATAACAGTCTCCAGAGTAACGATAGGGGTCAACTTTCTGTATGTCACCCCGCTCTACAACATATATAGTCATTTGTCAATAGGTAGTAATATTTAATCTGCTTATACTTCGAGTTTTGACCTGAAAATGGGCGATCAATAGTCGAGCGATCGAGAGATGGGAATGACCACGACTTTAGGGGATTATGCAAGGGTGAACAACTTATCAGCAGGTTTCCGGGGGGCTAAAACCATAATCTGGGAGATTCCGGGCATCTCCGCAAGTCAGCTAAGAGCCATTGACCCCAGAAAAAATCTTCAGAGCTATAACCACTATAACTAATAGCCGTTCCCCAATAACTGATCACTGAGAGACAGCTAAACTAAAAAGCCGTGCTAAAATCAGCATATCTAGGGTCGCTTGTGTAGGTGATGGATAGGCTATGTTTGAAAGATTTACGGAAAAAGCCATTAAAGTAATCATGCTCGCCCAAGAAGAAGCCCGCCGCCTTGGCCATAACTTCGTGGGAACAGAGCAGATTTTACTAGGACTAATTGGAGAGGGAACGGGAGTTGCCGCCAAAGTCCTCAAGTCCATGGGTGTCAATCTCAAAGATGCGCGCGTGGAGGTGGAGAAAATCATCGGTCGCGGTTCCGGATTCGTAGCCGTGGAAATTCCCTTCACCCCCAGAGCCAAAAGAGTTTTAGAACTCTCCCTCGAAGAAGCCCGTCAACTGGGCCATAACTATATTGGCACAGAACACCTCCTTTTAGGACTAATTCGCGAAGGGGAAGGTGTGGCCGCTAGGGTTCTGGAAAATCTCGGCGTGGATCTCTCGAAAGTTCGCACCCAAGTAATCAGAATGTTAGGGGAAACCGCCGAAGTGGCCGCCGGTTCATCTTCTCAAGGTCGCACTAAAACCCCCACTCTTGACGAATTCGGTTCCAATCTCACCCAAATGGCCAGCGAGGGTAAACTCGATCCCGTGGTCGGCCGACAAAAGGAAATCGAGCGCGTTATCCAAATTCTCGGTCGTCGTACCAAAAATAACCCAGTCCTAATCGGGGAACCGGGGGTAGGTAAAACAGCGATCGCAGAAGGATTGGCCCAACGCATCGCTAACAAGGATATTCCCGACATTCTCGAAGAAAAACGGGTTGTCACCCTCGATATCGGCTTGTTAGTGGCGGGAACCAAATATCGCGGCGAATTTGAGGAACGCCTCAAAAAAATCATGGACGAAATTCGCCAAGCGGGTAACGTCGTCCTTGTTATCGATGAAGTTCACACTCTCATCGGTGCCGGGGCAGCCGAAGGGGCGATCGATGCGGCCAATATTCTCAAACCAGCTTTGGCCCGGGGAGAACTGCAATGTATCGGGGCGACGACCTTGGATGAGTACCGCAAACATATCGAACGGGATGCGGCTCTAGAAAGACGTTTTCAACCGGTTATGGTCGGTGAACCCTCCGTAGAAGAAACGATCGAAATTCTCTACGGTCTCCGGGAACGCTACGAACAGCACCACAAATTAAAAATCTTAGATGAGGCCCTGGAAGCGGCGGCGAAATTGTCCGATCGCTACATTAGCGATCGCTTTTTACCGGACAAGGCGATCGATTTAATCGATGAAGCTGGTTCGAGAGTGCGCTTGATTAATTCCCAATTGCCCCCAGCAGCCAAGGAATTAGATAAAGAACTGCGGCAAATTCTCAAACAAAAAGATGACGCGGTGCGCGGTCAAGACTTCGAGAAAGCTGGGGAATTGCGCGATCGGGAAATGGAAATCAAAACCCAGATCCGGAATCTCGCTTCCACCAAAAAAGGCGAAGATGGCAACGATGAACCCTTTGTGGATGCCGAGGAAATCGCTCACATCGTCGCTTCTTGGACTGGGGTTCCCGTCAACAAACTGACCGAAACCGAATCCGAGAAACTGCTGCACATGGAAGATACCCTGCATCAGCGTCTCATCGGTCAAGAGGACGCAGTTAAAGCGGTGTCTCGCGCCATTCGTCGCGCTCGCGTCGGTCTGAAAAATCCCAACCGTCCGATTGCTTCCTTTATCTTCTCCGGTCCAACGGGGGTAGGTAAAACCGAGTTAACTAAAGCTCTGGCCGCTTATTTCTTTGGTTCCGAAGATGCGATGATCCGTCTCGATATGTCGGAATACATGGAACGGCACACGGTTTCTAAGTTAATCGGTTCGCCTCCGGGTTACGTTGGTTACAACGAAGGGGGACAATTAACGGAAGCGGTGCGTCGTCGTCCTTATACGGTGGTGCTATTCGACGAAATCGAAAAAGCTCACCCCGATGTCTTCAATATGCTTCTGCAAATCCTTGAAGATGGACGTTTGACCGATGCCAAAGGTCGCACGGTGGACTTTAAAAATACCCTGTTGATCATGACCTCGAACATCGGTTCTAAAGTGATCGAGAAGGGTGGCGGTGGTTTAGGTTTCGAGTTTGCCGATAATCAAGCCGAAGCCCAGTATAATCGCATTCGATCGCTGGTTAATGAGGAATTAAAACAGTATTTCCGCCCTGAATTCCTCAACCGTCTTGATGAGATTATTGTCTTCCGTCAACTCAATAAGGAAGAAGTCAAGGAAATCGCCGAAATCCTGCTCAAGGATGTGTTTAAACGTCTGACAGAACAAAATATTACTTTGTCTGTTACTGATAAGTTTAAAGAACGCTTGATCGAGGAAGGTTATAATCCGGCCTACGGCGCTCGTCCCTTACGTCGTGCGATTATGCGTCTATTGGAAGATGTTCTGGCTGAGGAAATTCTCTCCGGACGGGTTTCTGATGGGGATACTGCCATGGTCGATATCGATGAGGAAGGTAAGGTGAAAGTTATTTCGGGGGAAAGACGCGAGTTAATCGCTCCCGTGATCGAATAACTTCTCACTGGAATTAGTTAAATAAAAGGTGGGCTTTTTGCTCACCTTTTCTCGTAAAGATAGGGGGAAAAAGTGCGATGAAAGTCTGGGTTGTGGGTTGTGTTTTGTTATTTTTGTTGGTAGAATTTTATCAATGGGCTAAGGGGTTTATTTTGCCTTTACCTCTCTATATTTTTGCTGGAGCTTTATTATCGATCGCTTCTAATTATTCTCAAGATATGAGCAATTTATTTGCTAGAAATGAACAGGTTTATCAAACTGCTAGTTTAAGTGATGTTCCTCCTATTTTGACGGCAGAAACCGCAATTACCAGCCTAGAAGCGGCAGCATCGGAGGATAGTAAAAAGCGGTGTCGCTGAATCAAGACATGAAGACTAAATTGTGCCTCCTATCCACAAGTTACCTTAGTGCTAGGTTTTAAAAATTGCCGAGAGGACAATTGATACTTAAAATCAGCAACGCCCGATAACTTTTCAAACAGATTCTAAAAATAGATGATCATGAAAACAGTCACAAAAGTAGCTCTTATTGCCCTACTCTGGATAACAATAATCAATCCTGCCAACTTACCTCCAGATACCGATGTTAGGCTAAAAATGGCCCATGCCCTGTGGACAGGAACTGAGGAAGTTTCTTTACCCCCAAATTATCGTCCTTCCTCTCGATTAGACCGTGTTGGTGTTTTAGGAGTAGATGGAAAACGATATGAACATTATGATATGGGACAATCTTTATTAATGTTGCCAGCAGATTGGATTGGCACTCAACTCTCTAAAGTTTTTCCTAGTATTAAGCCTTATTTATTAAGAGAATTTGCGGTTAGTTTTCTTGTAGTTATCCCTCTAAATGTATTAGTTGTTATCTCCTGTTATTGGTTACTTAGACTATTTGATTTTCAGGAGAAAATTGCGGCATCTGCCAGCTTGATTTGGTTGCTAGGTACTACCGTTCTCCACTATGCACAAACTTTTCAACAAAATAATCCAGTCCTACTTTGTGTAATTTTAGGTTATGCTTGTGCTTTGGCTTATATTAAAACTAACAAAGTACCCTATGTTTTTTTGAGTGGATTGGCAATCGGAGCAGCTATTATAATTCGCTCCACAACTATCATTTATGCTCTAACAGTTTTTGGGTTTCTAATTAGCTGTCTAATTTATAAAAATTTCCAGCTGAATCAAATCTTTAAGACGGTCATACTCTGGAACTTCGGCTTATTTCCCTTCTTTTTTATGAGTAGATTATTTAATTACTTACGCTTTGGGGATTTTTGGACAACGGGAACATCGTTACTCATGGAGCAAATACGCAATGGAGCAATCTTTTCAGGGTTGCCAGAATTGCCCCCTAATTATCCTCTCATACACCCTCCCTACGTTGGTATTCTCGGCGTTCTCTTCTCACCAGCTAAAAGTATATTTATTTACGACCCCCTTCTTTTACCGTGTTTAGTATTGGGGATTATTTTATTTAACAAATTAACACCTTATATACGAATATATTTTATTTCCTCAATTTTTGCACTTGTCTTTCATATTATCTTAACCAGCAAACTGGATTTCTGGCATGGAGATGGTTCTTGGGCTGCTCGTTATCACGTTACCTCAGTTCAGCTACTACTTCTCCCCTTAATAGCTTTGCTAATCTTACAGATGTTATCGGTTAATCGACTCAAACGATGGTTAATTAGCAGCTTGGTTGTTCTTGCCATTTTGGTTCAATTTGCTTCTCTTGTCTTTGACCCTAGTGTAAATAGTGGTGTGGTCAACTTTGCAGAACCAAAAAGTTTTTTGAGGTTTCGTTTAGGTGAACGTATCGACAGTGTTAGTTGCTTAATTGGTCTTTCTCGATCCCAAAGTTGCTTAACTGAGGAAAAGTACAGTAAGTCTGATCTCGCTGGTAGAAAGTACAGTAAGTCCGATCTCGCCAGTAGGGTGTATTTCTGGCCTCTTAAATCCAACAAAGCGCAAGGATTGCTCTGGAAGATTTGGGGATTCCTCTTGATCACAGCTTTGATCAGCACTCTACTTTTCCTGGTGATTGGGTAGTAGTGATGGAGACTTAATACCTTGCTTGTCCCTTACGTCGTGCGATTATGCGTCTATTGGAAGATGTTCTGGCTGAGGAAATTCTCTCCGGACGGGTTTCTGATGGGGATACGGCCATGGTCGATATCGACGAAGAAGGTAAGGTGAAAGTTATTTCCGGTGAAAGACGTGAGTTAATCGCTCCCGTGATTGAATAACTTCTCACTGGAATTAGTTAAATAAAGGGTGGGCTTTTTGCTCACCTTTTCTCGTAAAAATAGGGAAAAAGTGCGATGAAAGTTTGGGTTGTGGGCTGTGTTTTCTTATTTTTGTTGGTGGAATTTTATCAGTGGGCAAAGGGTTTTATTTTACCGTTACCTCTCTATATTTTTGCCGGAGCTTTGCTATCGATCGCTTCTAATTATTCTCAAGATATGAGCAATTTATTTGCTAGAAATGAACAGGTTTATCAAACTGCTAGTTTAAGTGATATTCCTGACATTTTGACGGCAGAAACCCCAATTACCAGCCTAGAAGCGGCAGCAGCGGAGGATAGTAAAAAGCTATCAAATTAGCTAGTATCATAACTAACCTGAGTTCGGTATCAGCCGAAACCCTAATTTTACCGTAGCCGGTCAGCCCTATTCTTTCCTAGAATTCATGGCAAAACCTCCTTAACCCGAACTGAAGTTATCTACTCCCCGCGCAACTACCGAACCGGGTTTTTTGCATCGAGAATACATGAAGCATCTAAGAGGATAATATTTTTTGATTCGACAACCGAACAACTCTTGCTTAACTGGGATAAAACGAGGGGGGTTCCCGCTTGCAGTCTTTCTACCGCATCAGAAGTTACCGATCCAAAGGATTGAAGGCCAACTTTATCGATTGGGTAGTCTGGGGAAAAAGCGGAGCGATCGAGTAACCAAAAACGAATGTTATTTTTCTGGATAAAGTTCTGCACGGCAGTCAGATCGGGACTATATTGGGCCTCGATCAAGTCGATATATCTTTGGCGAAGTTTTTCATAGAATAACAAGTTATAGGGTTCTAAGGAGTCTCGGTGGACAAACACGGGACGCAGGGCAAAGGAGGGAATATTATCACCCTCTAGGGAGAGAGAAGCCACGAGACTATCTTTCGGCTGTTTAGCTAAAAACTGATAAAGCTCCGGTTCTTTTCCCGTAATATAGCTAACTTTTGGGAAAAAATAGTATTTTTTCAGAGAGAGCGGATACAGTAGTGCGGATACCGCAATAACGATGAGCATTATATAGGTTAAAAAAACTCTCGATAAGCAAACTTCTCTTGCGGGAAGTGTTTTTTTTCTATCTCTTCCGACAAAATAAACTAATCCTAATACTTGGATGACCATCAGTCCAGTCAGCAAGAGCGAGCGAGTTCGATTGAAATAAAGAATCGGCAGGTAGGAATAAATCATTGCTACTTGAAGTAGGAGAAAGATAATGATGGTTATTCCACTTGCTATAGTCTTTTTAGCCCCCCATTCTAACAGTTTATCGATCAGCATCGATAAAGCGATTCCCCCCGCAATAGCGAAAACTATCCTTAGGCTATGTTCCGTGTATCTTTGCGGTAAATATAGCTTGAAGAGGACAGCGTGAGAGATTAGATAAAAGGCGATCGAGGAAAGCAAAATTTGTGGCAGGATAAATCGTGCGCTCGTGATTCGTTCCACTAGAGAAAAATGGGAGCGATAATAGAGGATAATCGGCAAGGCTAGTCCGAGTAGAATTTGAGGTGGTAAGAGGAAAAATTTTCTCTTGAAGGGGTTAAAAATACACCAATCTCTCGGGAAAAAACCGCTATAATCATTACAGGTCCAAAAGGTCAGCGGCTCTCGATGAAAAAATCCGATTTTACCATCTTGTCCGAACTCTGACAAATTTCGAGCTTCCGCCAGAGAAACCATGGCTCCATAGTCACTACTTTTGAAAAGATATGTCAGTAAGATTAAAAATACAACCAGCAAGCTGACTATACAAAAAACAATCTCTTTTCGGTCTGTAGTCAAACGCAATCTTTGGTTATTCCAGGAGAAGAGACGGAGAACTAAGACTCCAGAAGCAACCAGAACCGAAGGAGGGTAAAAGAAAGCCAGTAAAATTAAAGAGAGTAAACAAGGAATCGTGGAAGAGCGAAGTAAGTAATAGATAAAGGCCAGAAAAAGAGGGTATAAAAAGCCTCTTGGGGTACCGGAACCTAAATCATCTTTTAACCACAGATTTTGATTGAGAAATAGTGTAGAGATAAATCCAGCCAAAGGTACGGGCAGAATTTGTAGGGAGACTCGATAGCAATAAATGGTAGATATTAAACCTAGGGCGATCGGTACGAGCTTATTAAAAACTATGGCGTTTATCCCCACCATTGACATCAATTTATAAAGACTCGCGAGACCCGAAGGAGTCAACCATTGATAATAGTTCATCAGGAAATCATCGGGAAAAAGCTCTGAATCAGAGAAGCGCATCATCCAAACGATAATACGGCGTGCGTCATCCTGAATACTGTACTCGCTACCGAAAGCGATTTGTAAGAATAAGATACTGTACAAAATAGAGAATACGATGCTGAGACTGAACCAGAAGGTTCTGGAAAGCATCAATTCTCTTAGAGGAGTTAAATCTAAAAAATAAGCTTTTACGCATTTAAGTTACATTGACAGCATTACCCTTATTTTTAAGTTTTCTACTCCATTTAATAATCAATCCCCCTTCATTTAAAAGCTGATTGACTACTTTTTCCA
>NZ_JACJQV010000014.1 GCF_014696875.1 Microcystis wesenbergii FACHB-1317
GCCGAAGACCCGGAATTTGAAACCTTCTACACTAAAAATATTCTGCTTAACGAAGGTCTGAGAGCTTGGATGGCTCCCCAAGACCAACCCCACGAAAACTTTATCTTCCCTGAAGAAGTATTACCTCGCGGTAACGCTCTCTAAAGATGGCAAGAAAATTTACCGAATAGGGGGAAGGGTGAAGTTAAATCACCCTTCTTTTTTGTTGATTAAGGCACCTCAAGCAACTACTACTCATTTTCTGGATACCCCTGTAAGATAAACTAGAGAATTTCTGGGAGATAAAGACAATGTTTCGCCAAATTTTATTATCTAGTCTCGGTTTATTGCTAATTTGTCCCTTGGGGAGCGAGCCAGCAGCGGCCAGAACCACGAGAATTAATTGTGAAAGTCAAAACGGTCGCACTACTCGCTGTCCCGTCAACGCTAGATGGGCCCAAGTAAGATTAATCCGTACTCGCTCCGCTGCTCCCTGTGAGGGTAATTGGGATTTCCAAAACGGCAATATTGTGGTCAGAAATGGTTGTCGGGGCGAGTTTGAGGTACGCACCGACGACCATCACGGTAATGTTGGTGGCGGTTGGGAAGGTAATGTTTACGAAGAATTTCGCCTCCCCAATATCGGTCGTTTTGTCGTTGATCGCCGCAGTTATTATGATAGTGGCAGAATTAGAGAATTTGATGCGATTGTTAATGGCAGTCGCGAGCGTTGGTGGGCCAATTGTCGTGGTGGCGAACTCGGCAGCGGTAGTCGTCGCATCCGCTCATCCCGGGAAATCGATCGAGTAGTGGACTTTGTTTGTGAGGATCGGGGTTAAATATAGAAACCAAAACTCTATCTAAAACCTTTTAAAGTTATAGTCATTTCAATTAAGATTGAGAATATCAATCCCAGAGTTCATAAGGGTTTTGTCGGTCTAGACTGTATCAGACTTATCTGAAATGACTATACTCATTTATATAGCTAGATAGCTAAAATGAGTAACTTTTGCTGAAGATAGATGGCTCTTCTAGGTTCTGTGTGAGCATGGTATAATAGTAACACAGAACAGGAGGTGGGTTATGTGGATAAATTTTGATCAACTCCTCGATTTACCAAATGTAACAGTGGTCAATTATCAAAAAATTGCTCAGACAATTTTCCTAAAGCTTGCTCTTTTAAATGAAACAATTGAATGTCCGAATTGCCATCAAACCTTAGACAGAATCAATCAGACAGAGTATAATCTAGTCAGAGACTTGTCAATATTAGGTAATCCAGTATATTTAGAAGTACCACGCCGTCAGTTTCATTGTCAAAAGTGCCAAAAGTATATCAGCGAAAGACTGAGTTTTATGAGATTAAGACAGCATCATACAATTCGCTATGAATCGATGATTTATGAGAGAGTAAAAAATTGTAGCATCGAAGAAATAAGTCGAGAAGAAGGGTTAGGATGGTCAGAAGTTGAGTTAATATTTAATCACTGTGCTAAAGAACTAGAAAAGGAAGAGTGGGAAGCACCAGAACGAATAAGCTTAGATGAATTTAGTAACTTAAAAGGACATAAAGATTTCATCACAACGGTCGTAGATATGGACAAGAAAATTTTACTAGATGTGATTAAAGGACATAAGCAAGAAGAATTAATGGAAGCCTTAAAAGCACAGCCAGACGCAGTTCGGGAGAAAGTGAAAGAAGTGAGCGTCGATATGTGGTCAGGATTTACAGCAGTGATCAAGGAATTATTTCCCAATGCTAAAATCATCTATGACCGTTTTCATGTAATGGCTATCATCAATG
>NZ_JACJQV010000140.1 GCF_014696875.1 Microcystis wesenbergii FACHB-1317
ATCCCTGTTTTATCCGTGATGTGGATAAACTTTTTGTCTTCTGTTAGTTTCCAACCAGAAGTTTTGTACTCGACAGACCTTGAAAACTTTTTGAATTTGGGATAGCCTTTTTTTGCCAAACCCCTTTGACAATTGTTGTCAAAACGGGATATAGAAAACCAAGCTCTTTCGGCACTTGCCTGACGAGCCATAGAGTTGAGTTTACCAACAAAAGAAAATTCAGGACTATTAGAAATTCGGTAGTTAATTTACACAAAGTAGCATAGTTAACCTGAGCTTCTTTGGTAGAGTCCATCCAAAATCTTAGACATTTGTTCCGAATAAACTGTCCCACCCTGATAGCCTCTTGAATGGCTATTTTCTGGTGTGAATTTGTTTTTAACTTAAACTCTATGACTCGCATCGATTCGACCTCTCAATGTGTTATACCATGATTATAGCAATCCACTATACAAAATATCAAGAGCATAAAAACTAATTATTTTAAGACTCGTAGAGCCACTTTTAATCTCACCGTACATATAGTTCTTGTGACAAAATATCATCGGAAAGTATTCCAGAAAAAGCATTTAGAATTTTTGAGAATAGTTTTTCAAAACATAGCCGAGAAATGGGAGGCGAAGATAATAGAGATTAACGGAGAATCAGACCATATCCATATCCTTCTGACTTACCCACCCCATAAGCTGTTAAGTAGTCTAATCGCTAACTTAAAATCAACTTCTTGCCAGCTGATGTGGGATAACTTTTCAGACCACTTGAAAGAGATATATGGTCAAGATAAGAGAATTTTGTGGACAGGGGCATATTTTGTGGCCAGTTGTGGCGGTGTCACAATAGACCAACTTAAGAAATATGTCGAGAATCAGGATTCCCCTGAATATTAGTTGTGCTTCGCTGTTTTATGCTGGTCGGTTTTTCATCTCGTCAGTGAAACCGAGGGTTCCTTCAAACCGACATTTAAGGTAAAAATTAACAACCACAATCAGTAATCAGTAATCAGTAATCAGTGATCAGTAATCAGTGATCACTGATCAGTCATCAGTCATCAGTAATTGGATAATATCTTTAGGCCTTTTTGAAATCAAAAAGTTCCGGGCCTGGGAGTGAGCGGGGGGAAAATTGGGGGACTTTTGCCCTGAAAATTAGGTAATTGACTTCCTAAAAATGGATAAAACCCCACACCCCACATCCTACCCCTAGGAAAAACTTTTTGCCGCAAACCCTGATTGAGGAGAGGCCATTATTTTTTGGCGGTTTTAACACAATCAAGGGTACGGACGATCGCAGCAGCCGCATAGTTACGACGGGCGGGATCATTTGGTACAAAAGCACTACCCTGTTCGTTCAAGGGAGAGGCCACACCGCAAAATCCCGACATCTGGGTAATTAAACTGGCGGCCCAATGACCGGAAGTATCGGAAAAATTGACGGGGGTTTTAGTTTGGGCTAAATCGGGGGCTTGTTTTTGCTGAGTTTTCAGGTAGGTGGCGGCCTGTTTGAGAATCGCCATCAATTCGGCCCGGGTGATGGGGTCGGTGGGACGGAATTCGCCGTTAGCTTTGCCGGCAACAATACCATTGGCCCGGGCCCATTGGATTTTTTTGGCACTCCAACGCGTCGCATCCACATCGTTAAAACTGCCGCTGCCGGGGGGAATCTCTTCTAGGTTAATTTTGGTGACAGTTCCCATCCCTTCAATAATCATCGAGACGAATTGTTCTCTGGTGACGGGATTTTCGGGGCGGAAGGTGTTATCTTCTTTAAAACCGGCCACTACACCAATAGCGATCGCTTTTTCAATCTCAGTTTTATAGATATCACCGCTAATATCCTGGAAACTAGCCCCAGAACTGGGGGGAGGAGTGGTTTCGTTGATGGGAGGTCTGCCGGCGGCCGCGAGAACTTCCGCTTCTTTGCCGCTAAAGTAGAAGTGGCCTAAACTTTTGCCTTCAAAGGTACGACGGCTAAATTTCCAACCCGGTTCGAGGATAATTTTCATAAATCCTGTTTGCATTCCTCGGGTTCTTCCCACCACTAATTCCGGTCTGCGCGCATCCCGGGGAGTTCCCACTAAGTATAATTCGCCATTGCGTTCCACAATACGCAAGATGTAATCTAGCCCAAAATCCCGGCCATCGAGACGGATAGAATAACCATTGCTATCGGTGGCGCGGCGACAAATGCCGGTAAAGTCAAAGTTGAGGAGCAGCGGGTCAATCATGACGGGATTTGAGCCACTTTCGCTCCAACACTTCTGTTTTCCCGGGATTTGTTCCAATACTAGCAGGTCAAATTTATTACCTCCGTAGGGACGAGCGATCGCTATTACCTGGGTCTGCTCGATGTTCTGTTCGTCAAAGTTGACCGCTGCTGTGGAAGTTATGCCCAAGGTCATTAGGGCGGTTAGGGCGATCGATAATCTGGCTTTCATGATCTTTATCTATAAGACGATTTTTGCAGTAAAAATAGACGTGCTAGTCCCAATATTCTAAGACTGAATACTTCTGGTTGTTGTTCCAGACTGCGCCAGATTGTTGTCTGTCCGCACAAGTTTTCTCTCAATCTTCAATTTCCGAACCTATTGATCTGAGCAATATTCTGCTTGAACTGGTGGGTTGATCAATATTAATTCGGTTGGCTGTTGAAACTGGCGAGATTTTGGCGAATTGTTGAAAATTTTAGCCAGCCATTCGAGTCTTAGGTTAAGATGGGGAGAGAAGCTTTTAATTGGCCGCAGCCCTTGACTTCCTCACAGGATTTAAGCCCAATAATTGCCTAAAAAATGGCAATTAATCGATTGAGGGCTATCAGTGCCGCGGTGAATTATCATACTTCAATAGCTCTGGTGAGCCGTTGCCCTTTCTTTGGTGTGTGTGAGGTAAACAATTATGAGTAACTCCCCTGGCGATCCTTCTCCTCGTCCTCATCTTTTTCTGAGTATCGGTCGATTTTTACGCCGGCCTTCTACTTTAATTGTCGGGGGAATTACTCTCCTAGGAATTACCTCCCTTGGCTATTTTACGACTCGTTATTTAGTTTATGAACGTCTCACCCCAATTTTAGATAATATCTTCAGTGAAATGCTGCATAGACCCGTCAGGGTAGGTAAGATAGAAGGCTTTTATTTTAATCGCATTCGTATCGGTAAATCGGAAATTCCAGCTACGGCAAATTCTGCCGATAGTTTATCTATTGATGCGATCGAATTGGGATTAAATCCGCTGCCCTTACTTTTAGGTCTGCCGCTGCCAGTTGATGTCAAGTTAATTAATCCCAGTATTTATCTCGATCAGGATAAAAATGGTCAATGGCTCGATAATTTAGAAAAAATATCTAGTAACTTTGATCGGCAGGCCCCTATTAAGTTAAATCTGGGTGTTCAGGTGGAGAAGGGAGATATTACTATCCAACCCTATGCCCTGAAAAAACCGATAGAAATCAAGGCCGATGGTCAGGGAAGATTCATCGATAATCAAAGGCAGCCTCTCACCTACGATTTTAGCGCAGAAATCCTCAAAAGTCAAGTAAAAATACAAGGAAAAACGGCGTTAAAAACGGGGGAAAGTCTAACTAATCTTCAGATTGATCGTTTGAACTTAAGTGAACTATTAACTTTAATTCCTGGGAGCAATTTCCAATTAAATCAAGGACAAGTAAATGCTAATATTGCTCTCAATATTCCCAGTTGGGCAAAGCTAAATCAAACCGAAGGAAATGGCAATTTTCAGGTGACAGATTTGGCGGGAAAATTCCAACCTTTCCAGTATCCAATTAAGCTAACAACTAAGTTAAATTTACAGGGAGATAAAGTATTAGTCGAACAGGCAAGCGCAAGTATTGGCAAGATTAAAACTGAGGTGAAGGGAGAAGTAAATTGGCAAACTGGTTATCATCTCAAGGTCGCTCTAGAATCGGTGGATTTACAACAACTTTTAAGAATTATTTATCTGCAATCACCTCTAGATTTACGGGGAGAAGCACGATCTACTTTTCAAGTGACGGGAAAATTAGATCAACCTCTAATTAAAGGAACCGTTAGCAACAGCAAACCGATTATTTTTGAGCAAATTCCCATTCAATCAATAACCAGTAATTTTCAAACAAATCTCAATCGTCTTAATTTAGACAAAATCCAAATTAAACCCGTTGCAGGTGGAGAAATTAAAGGGGAAGGAAAATTGCAATTAAATATTCTGCAATCCCTGCAAAAAAATCAACCTCTTGACGGGACAAAAATGGCGATTAATTTGAATTTACAAGCCAATTTCCCCACGAGAAAAATTTTATCTCAATTGGCAACAGTTCCCGCTAAACTTAATATAAGTGATCTGCAAGCTAAGATTAAAGCTAGAGGTAGTTTAGGACTGCCCCAATTATTAATTAATTGGCAAATACCCACGGTTAACCAATCAGGATTAATTAATATTGCTGGGGAGGGTAAAGTATTTTTAGGTGGCAACAAAATAAATTTAACCGATACGGTGATTAAAACAAATGGCGGCAAACTACAGGTTAATGCTAATAGTGATTTTACTAGCAAATTAGTCAGAGCAAAAATCACGGGTAATAACTTTTTATTGACTCCTTTTGTGCCTATCGTTTGTCAATATGTAGATAGTATTTGCCCCTACCTAGAAACCCTAGAACCCTTAAATTTAGAGACAGCTAATATTCAAGTTAGTGGCAAAATTGACCAACTAAATATTAATACTTTAAACGGAATTGCTAACTTAGGAATTAGCGGTAAACAAGGCACAATTTTAGTCAATAGTCAAGTATTGCAAGGAAATCTTCAGGCGAAAGCTGTCCTAGCGGGATTGCCGATTAATTCCCTATTGCCTAACTTACCAACCCAAGTTAAATTACTGCGATCGCAAATTAATTTACAAGGCTATTTAGGGGAATTGCTGAAGAATAAAAATAATATTTTCAGCAGTTGGCAAGGTCAAGGAAATCTGGAGTTATTAGTAGATAATAATCCCTTAACTGCCACAGCCAAACTGAATCGAGGTTTCCTGACAGGAACAGTTAACACCAGGGGAATTAGTCTCAATCCTCTAGTGGAAAATTTAACAGTTCCCGTTAGTTTAGGCAGGGCAAAAATTAACTTTGCTGGCAGAATAAATTCTCTGATTAGTGGTACTTTAACGGATTTACAAACTTGGCGCGGAGAGGGAGATATACAGTTATTTGTCAATAATCAATCCCTGAGAACGACAACCCAACTGGAACAAGGTATTTTAAGCGGTATAGTTAATACGGCTGGCATTAACTTAAATCCGTTTTTACCCAATATAAATATTCCTGTTAGTCTAGGGAAAACCCAAGTCAATTTCACTGGTGCAATCAATAATTTACTAGCGGGAAAAATCCCTAATTTGTCCACCGTCAATGCTAGGGTAAATACTCGCTTATTAGTAGATAATAATCCGATTAATACTGCTATTCAATTAAACAACGGGATTTTTAATATTCTCGGTAGCTTAGAGAATTTTCAGACAAATATTCCCCTAGCGTTGAATATTGACCAAACCAGTTTTCAAGCAACAGGAAATGCCCAAACTATTTTCGACTCCCTGCTAGAAAAACGACTAAACTTAGGCAGTGTCAAAGCAGTTTTTAACTCTCGTATTCATGTAGCCAAAGGAGAAATTAAAGCTAAGGCACAGCTGAATAATAACTTCTGGCAAAGTGATATGATTGCCGCTAATCTCGATCCCGCTGCCCTGCTAGGGCAATTGCGGGGAGTAAAATCAATCTCGATTCCTAACTTAGATTTTAGAGCTAATTTAGCAGGAAATATTAAGGAAATTTGGCAGGGAGTAACACCAATTCAGGTTAATAATCTCTCGGCACAGTGGGGAGAAAATAACTTTGATGTGCGAGGAAATATTCTTTTAGCTAATCTTACCAGTCAACCCGATATCGCTGAGGTTAACTTAAATCTACAGGCAAAAACCGACCTTGCTACTGTACCGCTAACGCAGATTATATCGCTTTTACCGATTGATTCTAACCTAAAACCCAGAGAATCGACACTAACAGGGATCGGAGAATTTCAAGGACAAATTACGGGTAAAAATCTCTTAACTGCTTGGCAAAAAGTGGGAAATATACAAATCAAGGGAGATATAAATTTAGCTAACTTTAGCATTAATGAACGACTTTTTGAACCTGTCTTAAAAGGAAGTATGCAAGCAGGAATCGGTCAAAATATTAGTCTAAATCTGCGGGGAAATCAGGACATTATTGACTTAACTTTCGATCCTTGCCAACAAAATAATTGTCGGCTGCCCTATCTTCCCCTAGAGATAAATATTCGCCAAGCTTTTGGAAATAAGACTCCTTTTCTAGCAACAGCTAAACGAAGCGGAGAAAATTTAAATGTTCAGATTGCCAATTTTCCCCTAGAAATCCTGAAAATATCTCCCACGGCAGCCTACAATATTCCGGGGATTATTGCTGGACAATTGAATGCTAATCTAGACATCAATTTATTTAACTTACAGGGTGAGGGACAACTAGAGATTAATCAACCTAGTTTAGGTAACTTAATCGGGGAAAAATTAACGGCAAATTTGGTTTATCGGGATTCCATAGTTCAACTGCAAGCGGGGAGTTTACAAGCGGGTGCAAGTCAATATAATCTGCAAGGTTTATTTAATTGGCAAACCCAAGCAATAGAAGCTAAACTCAGGGTAGATCAAGGTTATATTCAAGATTTATTATCAGTTGCTAGTATCTATGATTTAACCAGTTTAATCAACTTTTTCTCCTCAGAGAATGACCCAGCTATTCAACTTAGTCCTCTAGGAGTAGGTAATCCCGAAGCTTCCCTAGCACAACAGGTAAATTTGCGGGCAAAAATTGAAGAAATAATCCAGCAATTAGCAGGGGAAAGAGGGGTAGTCGGGATACCTTCCGAACTAGATTTTCGCGGCCGTTATCAAGCAAATATAGCCTTAACCGGGACTTTAAAAAATCCCGATCTTAGCGTACAATTTCAGGGCAATAGATGGGAATGGCGACCCCAAAGACCGACGGTAAATATTGTTAACCCTCTGGGAATTGTCACCACCGATACCCAATTAATTCCGATTGATGAAGTAACAATTAATCTTAACTTAAATCGTCAGTTGCTCAGGATAGAACCGATTAGATTAAAATCACGAGATTCTTCCGTATTTTTAGCGGGTGATTTTTCTTTAAAAAAATTAGAGGGAACTTTTGCCGTGGAAAATCTTTCTCTCGATCTCTTGAGAAATTTTGTGCAGTTTCCCTTGGATGTATCCGGTAGTCTAAAAACTCAAGGTCAAATTACAGGAACTTTATTAAATCCTCGTATTCAGGGTAACTTTGGCTTTATTGATGGTGCAATTAATGCCCAAAATATTAATCAAGATATAATTGGTTTATTTACCTATAATCAGTATCGTTTTGATTTGCGGACAACCTCCCCCGAATCAATCCAACTCTATGCCAGCATTCCCTATCCTCCCTTACCGGGTAATGATCAATTAAAAATCCAAGCAAAATTGGGAACCGATGCAATCAAATTGATTGAAGCTATCAGTCAAAACGCCATCGAATGGGTTAATGGTGAGGGGGAGGTAGTTCTTTCAGCGACGGGAAGATTAGACATAAAAGAAGGCTTAAAAATCAAAGATTTAGAAGCAAATGGTATAGTTACTCTCGATAATGCCGCTATCCGCAGTGTTGCTTTTCCAGAGATTTTAACCGTAAATGGCCGCATTGGGTTAACCCCTGAAAACTTAACAGTAGAGGAATTACAAGGCTCGATCGCTGACAGACAAATTTCTGTGATGGGAGTTTTACCTTTCTTTCAAGCCATCAAAAATAATCCTAATCCCTTAACAGTTAATATTCAAGAGGGAGATATAGCAATTAATGGTCTTTATCGGGGATTAATTGCTGGGAATGCCATGGTGACAGGAACAGTTCAGCAACCAATTATCGGGGGGAATGTGCGTCTTTCTAGAGGTAAAGTTTTTCTTCCTCGCACTCCAGAAATTAATCAAGAAACGAATAAACCAGTCAGTCGCTGGCTGCAGCCTCTCAACATTCCTCAGACGACCAATATTACTCCAGTTTTAAATAATTTCCAAGTGTCTTTAGCGGGATTATCCATCGAACAAGAACCTTTGTATCAATTTGATTTTAGTGGTGCTTTAACCTTGAACGGTTCGCTCACTTCACTGGAGAAATTACAAACTAATGGAGTGATTAATCTCGATCGAGGACGGGTTAGTTACATCGATACTCGTTTTCTTCTTAACCGACGCAATCAAAATGTTATTGTTTTCGATTCTAGTCGCGGGTTGGGACTTTTTAATCCCTTTGTTGATATTCAACTGCGAACAATTCTCAGCGAATTTTCTCAATCTCGAAATTTTGCTATCTCCCGTCCAGGAGGGGATTTTCCTAGTAATGAAATTCCCGATGATAGCCTCAATCGCATTCAAAGGATCGATGTCACCCTCAGCGTTGAAGGGGAATTAAATCGCTTGCTACCAAATTTAGGCCGTAATATCAATGAAGTGTGCCAAATTCGTCCCGATAGTCCCCCTTTTCCCCTAGAGGAAAACTATACAAATGCAGAATTACAAAAAGCTGCTAATTGTTTACAAGCAGTGGCTTTTGCTAGAGGTGAAGATGAGGGACTGCTTAATACTCCCCTAGTTAAATTAACCAGCACTCCCCCCCGCAGCCAAGGGGAAATCGTTCGACTTTTGGGGGAACAATTGCTGTCGGTTTTTAATGGTTTACAGGGGAAAAATACAGAACAATTAATTCAATTTGGAGTGGTTCAGTTGGCAATTCCCCTCTTAGCCCAAGGAGTCGTGTATGATGTGGAGAATGCGGTTAGTAATGCGATCAGAGCAACAGATTTTAATATTCTTCCCAATTTGGAAACCGTCTATCGAGTTAATTCCCAGTCTTTTATACGCTTCTCCTACGATTACAATTTGAATGAGTTTACCGTCCGCTATCAAACTCAATTTTAAGGTAATATTGAGAGATATAGGAGAGTTCAGAAGTTAGGAGACAAGGCAAAATTAGGTTATACTTCATCCTGAGAATCAACCCGATAGGTAGATAGAAAATAAAAAATAGTCCTTTGTTACTTTTTACTTTTTACTTGATATTCTATGGAGTTCTTGCATAATTAATTTTTGAGAGGGCAAAAATGAGAAAAATAGAGATAAAATTGCCTAAAATCCCTAAATAGAGCATTTAATTGATTAATGCTCATTCTTAATTCTCCTGACTCCTGACTCCTGACTCCTGACTCCTGACTCCTCAGCTAACGGAAGATTTTTGATTTTTGCCAGAGGTCTTATGATTATTCGCGAGGCTAAAGAAACAGATTTACCAACAATTATCGAGATTTATAATGCTGCTGTTCCCACTCGCAAGGCAACCGCAGATTTAAAGCCTATTTCCCTCGAAAGTCGGCGAGAATGGTTTAAAAAGCACGCTCCTGAACAGTATCCCATCTGGGTAATAGCGATCGAAGGTCGGGTGGTGGGTTGGCTGAGTTTACAGATGTTTTATGGTCGTGTCGCTTACCAAAAAACGGCAGAGGTTAGTTTATATATTGCCCCCGATTATCAAGGTCGTGGAATCGGTAAATTATTAGTAGAATATGCCCTGAATTGCTGTCCCAAATTGGGTATATCTAATCTTATCTGTATTATTTTTGCCCACAATCAAGCCAGCATTTGTCTCTTTGAAAAATTCGGCTTTCAACGATGGGGTTATTTACCCCAAATTGCCGCTCTAGACGATTTTCTGGCTGATGTGGTCATTTTAGGGAAAAAAGTCGCTTAAATAGGCAATTTCTCCATAGCTAGACTAAATTCTAGACTTAATTGAATATAAGCATTTTCTGATTCGCCTAGAGATGGTTTCTGGGTGAGAGAAAAGAGATAGTCCTCATACCAAATCTCAGAACTTCCCGCACATTTTTCGTCTCTAAATAACCATTGTTGAAACACTTGTTCTCTACCATCCTGAGGGGCAACAATCTGATAAACTTTAAGAGATTTTTTAGCAATTCTCTGGCTGCCCTTGCTGGTTAATTCATAACCTAACAAGTTCAAACAATTACGAATAATCGTCAGAGGACGGGAAGTATGAGAGAGATTAATCTTGGTGATAGTTTTAATCTCGTTGCGGTTTTTAATGGCGATTTCGGCCATTTTTTGTAAGTCGGCATCATGATTAGTTAATTCTCTTTCAGGATTAGCTAATAATACGGGAATTCCTAACACTTCTAACGTCCCGATAATCACTCCTAATTGACTACCATTAAAATCGGGAATAAATAAACTTCCCTGACCTGATTCTATCAGTTTATGGGCAATTAAAGCATCTCGATCGCACAAAAATTGTCGCCCAATTGTCAAAAAGTAATGTAGGCGTAGTTCTTGATACCATCCCTGATCATCTTTAATCACTAATTGCGCTGTGACGGGGATTCCATAGCGTTTGTATAGGTCATATTTCCTGATAATTCTCCTTTCTTTCACTGACTTAATTAACTGTTTTTTAAGCAGACGATACTCTGATTCTGTGATCGCAGCTGCGCTGGCAATTGCCTCGCATTCAGAACGATAATTATGTTCTCTAATTTCTTCAATTGCTTCCATTAAATGATTGGTTATTTCTAGTTCTTCTTCCTGATTCCATTCTTTAATTTTATGACCTTCTGCTTGTAAAATCCCTAGAATTGACTGGCGATAATTAAGCATATAAGCATTTACTCGCACAGCCATTTTAGCCCAACAGAGGAGAGATTCCGCTTGAAAACTTGTATCTAAATCCTCCAGAGATTCTAAATCTGATTGGTGTAGTAAGCGAATATTAACCTCCGTTAATCGGTGTCCAGAGGTGAGAAGTTTGGGGATAGAAGTGGAACCATTACCCACCTGATTAAATCCGTACACTGCTGACCAAATATAACGAGGAATATTCTCTCTAATTCTCCCTAAAAATTGAGCGATAGAGGTGGGAGTTTGAATCCCCTGTGCTAAACACCAAACCGAGGTAAAGTGTTGCTGAATATCAATACTAATTCCCGTTTCGATCGCAGGACTAGCTAGAACTATATCATAGTTAAGCAACAACTGATTTAAATTGCCAATCGCTTCATAAGCATCGTGACTAGAATCTTGCAATGACTCTGAGTCTATCCGCAAAATTTTCTTGTGAGGAAATTGCTTTCTTAGATAAGATTCTAGGGTAATCGTCCCCCATTTACTGGTTAACTTTTGTGCTGACAGACAAACAAAAGGTTTTCCTCCCTCGTTAATATGTTTGACTAAATCCTTAACTAGCTGTTGGGGAGTGTTATCGGAGTAGTTATAAACTCGCCAAGCTTCGTGATAACTAGGTTTCCACTCGTTACTAATTAAAAAAGTTTCTAGTTTAATCGCCGCTAGAGAAGTTAAATAATCTAGGGAAATATCACTTAAATCAGCATCAGCAACTAAGACTTTACCCCCACTGCTGACCACAGTTTGTAGCAGAGACTTTAAAGACTTTAAAATTGCTACTCGATTAGCTTTACAAGTATCCCCATTTAACCCATGCCATAGAACCTGTTCGATCTCATCGATAATAATCATAGCTCCTTGCCAATCTTCTGCTTGAAATTTAGCTTGTGATTGGGGATGGAGAGAGTCAATACATAAACCATAACCGTAAATTTGTGCCGCAGGATTATCCCTAATTTGGCTGATATAGTTTAAACCAAAGCGTTGACATAACTCCTCTACCAGTTTCACCCGATGACCAATAACTAAAACTTTTTGTTGATTGGCAACAGCCTGTTTAACTATCTTGGCTAAAAACTCAGTTTTCCCCGTACCTTTAGCCGATTTAATCGCCATTAACTGCGCTGATGTCGGGATGGCAATATCTGGCAAGTAACGGCTATTTAACTCTAGATGAGGTGGGAGAGTTAAACTATTTAAACTCGCTGCCTTCCAAATTTCCCAAGAGGTAGCTTTTTGATAGACTTGTTGGAAGTAATCTTCCCCTCGATTGATTAGTAAATCATCCACCCCTTTACCATCAGCAGCATCCCAAGTAACCACCTTTACCTCACAGTTAGCCTGACTGAATAGATAACCCATTTTCTGTAAAGCTAAATTAACCGCTTGTTGGTTCTTTGGTTTAGTTTCTTGATCAAAAACTAGATAAATCTTTCGTCCGGAATTAGCTAATTTTTCTAGCTGCGGAATTAGATGAGATTTGCCGATTCTCCTACCTAATTCGTCCTTGGGAGTACGATAACCATTGTGAATCCCGGGTAAGGCAATTGTCACATAACCTGCTGTTAGTAATGCCCCCGCTTTTTTCGCTCCTTCCGTAAGACAAATAGGTATCTCTGGATGTTTGATTACCCAAGACCAAAAACCGAGATCCTCTTGCTTATTATCCACTTCTTCAGTTAAAATATTAATACTGATACACTGGGATATCCTTTGCCAAATTTTCAGGGGAACCCGCAAAGCAAAGACTCCCGTAGGGGTTTGGGGGGGATGTTCGTACTTAATCGGTTTAGCCTTATCGAAGCTTAAACGGGGAAAATCGGGCTTAAAACAGCCCCAAAGGTCATAATTACCCGTTAGTAAGTCAATTCCTGAACACCACCAACCGCCTTGACTGGTATGTTCATAACGCTTGAGAATACTATCCCTAACCCTGCCATCATTGCGTCGCGGTAATTCTTGGGAGTAGAGTAGGTATTCACTGGGAGATAACCCCGCTAAACTGGTGACATTGAGATGGATTAACTCCGCGTCCACCCCGCTACCACGCCATTCTTCTAAATATTTCATCCTTGTCCTCTACTGGCTAGACGCTATATATAGCGTTTTTGTCCTATTATTCTAGCGGTAAGCCACTAAATAGCGAAAAGAGAAATTTTACTCTCTCAGAGGTTCTCGGAGGAAATTTGACTTTTAATCCACTCTTGTCTTAAATTATCGAAAAGTTAAGAACAAATAAAGTCTGACCACAACCTCCTCAGCAGTCAAGCAGAATCGGATCAAAAGTATTTTGTCAATCTGTTTTTCTTACCAAAGAAAAAGCTTTTTGTCAAGCATACAAAAGAACTACCTTGAGAGAGAATCGAGAATTTTTTCCAGAAAATGTCAGCCAAAACACTGTTTTTAGGGAACAAAATAATCCTGGCTATACCATATATAGAGTGATAGGATTATTTAACACGCTAGATGTTGTGTTTTCCCAGAAAATCTGATAGAATACTCTAGTACAAATAGATTAATTTGTCAAGTTTTTTAACGCCGCAATTTCTCAATTATGCAATCAAAGCCCTTGACTACTACCGTCTCCATTCACAAAAATAACGAAGTAATACCCTTTCGTTCTACCCCTTTAGCTAATATGGGCAGCCATGGAATTAGAGTGATTCGGCGCGATGGTTCCACCACAAGCTTAAATATCGGCAAAATTCGCGAGGTGGTAGAGTGGGCTTGTGAAGGTAAAAAAGTCAATTCAATCGCCTTAGAAGCGGGTTTAACCACACGCCTGCGGGATGGGATTACCACCAGGGAAATACAGGATAATTTAATTAATTGCGCCCTAGAAATGTGTAGTCCAGAGGAACCGGATTGGCGCTATGTGGCGGGAAGATTGCATATTTGGAGTCTGTGGAAAGATACCTTAGTAGTCCGGGGTTATCAGTACGGAAATTACGAGAAAACTGTCAAAACTCAAGTTAAAAATCGGCTGTACGACGAAAGAATTCTCACCTATTCCGAAGCAGAATTAAAAGAAGCTGGTTCTTGGATTAATCCCGATTGGGACATCGATTATGATTACGCCGGGGCATTGTTAATCACTAGCCGTTATTTACTCAAAAATGAGTTACCCCAAGAGGCATTATTAACCTGTTCCTTACTGCTTGCCACTGTGGAAGAACCGACTAATAGACTCCCCTGGGCGAAGAAATTTTATCAAGGGATTGCTCAAAGAAAAATCTCCCTTGCCACCCCAATTTTAGCCAATTTACGCACACCCAAAGGTTCCCTAACCAGTTGTTTTATCCTCTCCATTGACGACAGTTTAGAAAGCATTTTCAGCGAGATTACTAATGCTGCCCGCATCTCAAAAAATGGTGGCGGTGTCGGGGTAAATGTAAGTAGAATTCGCGCCACTGGTAGCTGGGTAATGGGGAAAGCTAACGCTTCCGGGGGGATTATTCCTTGGATTAAATTACTCAACGATACAGCTATTGCAGTAAATCAGGGGGGAAGACGCGCCGGGGCAGTAACTATCGGTGTTGACATCTGGCATTTAGATGTGCCAGAATTTCTGGAAATGCAGACAGAAAACGGTGATCAAAGACGCAAAGCTTATGATGTTTTTCCCCAATTAGTTATCACCGATGAATTTATGCGTCGGGTGATAACTAAAGCCGAGTGGACATTAGTAGATCCCTACGAAGTTCGCAGAAAATTAGGTATAGAATTAGCGGAACTATGGGGGGAAGAATTTGAAGAGGCTTATCGTTTAGTAGAAGCTAATTTAGATCAAGAGATTCTCCTCTATAAAAAAATCAATGCCCGGGACTTATTTAAAAGTATCATGCGTTCCCAAGTAGAAACAGGAATGCCCTACATTGCCTTCAAAGATACCATCAATCGCGCTAATCCTAATAAACACGATGGCTACATCCCTGGTGTAAATTTATGCGTTGCGGGAGAAACAAAAATTCTCACTGACCGAGGACAAATAGCAATCGCTGATTTGGTGGGGGAATATGTTAATGTCTGGAATGGATTGGAGTGGTCAGAAGTATTAGTTAAAAAGACTGGAGAAAACCAGCCTTTATTAAAGGTCAATTTCTCTAACGGAGAGGCCTTAGAATGTACTTACTACCATAAGTTTTACGTTCAGAAAAACTACAAGGGAACCGTGGAAATTGTGGAGGCAAAAGACCTCAAACAAGGAGATAAATTAATTAAATATCAGCTGCCTCTCATCCAGTCAGAAAATGACCTTGACTTTCCCTACGCCTACACCGCAGGATTCTTTTCTGGAGATGGGAGTTACGGAAACAATGGAATGCCAGAAGTTGACCTATACGGAGTTAAAAAAGAGTTACTTCCCTTATTGGCTATTCGTAACAAATATCGGGGAAATGGCTCTATTGAAAAAGGTACTTTTTGGAGAAAAGAAACTGATACCCTAGGGGTATATCATGACAGTAAACAAGATCGGATCGTCTGTAAACTCCCGTTAGATATTCCCAGTAAATTTACAGTTCCTCTCAATGGTTACACAATTAAATCTCGTTTAGAATGGTTAGCTGGTTTACTTGATGCCGATGGAACAGTTGCCCGCAATGGTTCTAACGAGTCTCTCCAGATTGCTGCTGTTAACCGGCAATTTTTGCTCGATATTCGCCTAATGTTACAGACTTTAGGAGTTGATTCCAAAGTTACTTTTATGGATGACGGCGGCTATAAATTGATGCCAAATGGAAAGGGAAATTATCAAGAATATCTCTGTCAACCAAAATATCGTTTACTGATTAATTCTGTCGGACTATTTCAACTTGGTCAATTGGGACTTAAAACCCATCGCTTACAATGGACTTTAAAAGAACCCCAACGTTCGGCCACTCAGTTTATCCGCATTGAATCGGTAGAGTTAACCTGTCGTCGAGATGACACCTACTGTTTTACAGAACCCAAGCGTCATCTGGGAATGTTTAACGGCATTCTCACAGGACAATGCACCGAATCTTTTAGCAATGTCACCCCCGATAAAACTGCCCATTGCTGTAATTTAGTTAGCCTTAATTTAGCCAATATCGACAGGGAAGAAATCGAGTCTAATTGTCAAATCGCTGTCAGGATTCTCGACAATACTATCGATATTACTAATCCTCCCTTTGATAATGCTAAAAACCACAACGATAAATATCGCACTATTGGGGTAGGGGCGATGGGATTGGCTGACTGGTTAGCTAAACGGAAATTATCCTACAATAACCTGTCAGAAATTAGTAATTTATTTGAAGAAATTGGCTATTGGTGTACCTATTCCTCGATGGAATTAGCCAAAGAACGCGGCGCTTATCAAGCTTTCTTGGGTAGCGAATGGAGTCAAGGTAAATTAATCGGAGCAAAACCAGTGGCATGGTTTTTAAATAACGCAGTGCAACCGCAAAGATGGCAACAATTAGCCGAAGATATTCAACGATTTGGCATCCGTAATTCCCATATTACCGCCATTGCTCCTAATACTTCCTCCAGTTTGGTACAGGGATGTACTGCCAGTGTTTTGCCGGTTTATAGTCGCTTTTTCTACGATAAATGGGCAAAGGGAACCGTTCCCATCGCACCACCTTTTATTGAAGAAGCTTTCTGGTTTTATCCAGAGAATAAAAACCTCGAACAGCAGCAAGTGGTAAAAGCGATCGCTACTATGCAAGAATGGATTGATACAGGAATTTCTATGGAATTATTATTCAACCTCAATGAAGGGGTTTATTTCCCCGCAGAACCCAACCGTTGTCTCACTGCTAAAGATATCTTTGATACTCTAATCATGGCGTGGGAATTGGGGTGTAAAGCGATTTATTATGTCCGCACCGTACAAAAGGACAATTTTCGAGAGTCTGACGATAGTTGTTCTAGTTGCGCTAATTAAGGTTAAGATAAGTCTTATTCATCAATTAATCACACCTATGGATAAGACTTTATACGAACAGGATTACTATCTCTGGTTAGAGAAAACCATATCTTTACTAGAAAATCGCCAGTTTTCTGAGTTGGATTTAGAAAATTTAATTGAAGAAATAAAAGATATGTCCAGAAGAGAACGCCAGAAGTTAGAGAGTTTACTAACTAAACTCT
This sequence comes from Microcystis wesenbergii FACHB-1317, assembly GCF_014696875.1. Classification (GTDB taxonomy): domain Bacteria; phylum Cyanobacteriota; class Cyanobacteriia; order Cyanobacteriales; family Microcystaceae; genus Microcystis; species Microcystis wesenbergii_A. The sequence continues at coordinate 16,923 of NZ_JACJQV010000140.1, forward strand.
TGGAACATTTACTTAAATTAACTTATTGGCAATCTAAGCGCGATTACAATAAAAACAAGTGGCGACGAGAGATTTTAAATTTTCGCATTCAAATAAAAAGAATTATTAGCAACAAAAAGGATGGAACCTATAATACAAACTTAGTATCTTACCTCACCGAGATTCTCGATCAATGTTATGAGGATGCTTGCCATCTATTTGTCGAAGGTTCTGGCATCGATAAAAGACTTTTAAGTGCTACACCTATTGGATCAATTGACCAAATTTTAGATGAAAATTGGTTTCCTGAGTTTCTCGGAGAGGATTAAGCAATGAAGAGTGATTTATACGAACAGGATTACTATCTCTGGATAGAGGAAACCAGATCTTTACTAGAAAATCATCAGTTTTCTGATTTGGATTTAGATAATCTCATCGAGGAGATTAGCGACATGGGCAAAAGTCAACGACAAAGCTTAAAGAGTTATTTAACTCGGTTATTAGAACATTTGCTAAAACTGGTTTACTGGCAGTCGGAATTAGAATATAATCAAAGAGGATGGAAAAATGAAATTCGTAACTTTCGCCTACAAATTAAACAAATTATTGAAGACAGTCCCAGTTTAAAGCCCTATCTATCGGAAATTTTCTTGCCCTGTTATCAAAATGCTCGTAAATTATTTTTGGATCTATCGGGAATGGCTGAAAATTTGGTCAGTTTAGATCCAATTTGCACTATAGAACAGGCGTTAAATGAGGATTGGTTTCCTGAAATATCAAAATAATGGGGATAATTATGGAAAGGAACTTATACGAAAAAGATTACTATCTCTGGTTAGATAAAACCATTAATTTACTGGAAAATCATCAATTTTCTGATTTAGATTTAGAGAATTTAATTGAAGAAATTAGCAGCATGGGTAAAAGTGAGAAACGAAGTTTAGAAAGTTATTTAACTCGCTTATTAGAACATTTGCTAAAACTGGTTTACTGGCAATCGGAATTAGAATACAATCAAAGAGGATGGAAAAATGAAATTAGGAATTTCCGTCGTGCCATAAAAAGAATTATTGCCGATAGTCCTAGTTTACAGCCTTATCTCGTTGAAATTTTTAATAACTCTTTTCAAGAAGCTCGTATTTCTTTTATCGAATTATCGGGAATGGCTGAAAATTTGGTCAGTTTAGATTCAATTTGCACTATAGAACAGGCGTTAAATGAGGATTGGTTTCCTGAAATATCAAAATAATGGGGATAATTATGGAAAGGAACTTATACGAAAAAGATTACTATCTCTGGTTAGATAAAACTATTAATTTACTAGAAAATCATCAATTTTCTGATTTAGATTTAGAGAATTTAATTGACGAAATAAAATCTATGTCTATCAGTCAACAGAAAGCATTAAAAAGCAATCTGATCGTGATTTTATGGCATTTACTAAAATACTTACAAGAGCCAGAAAAACAAACCAGAAGCTGGGCATTAACCCTTTTTGAGCATCGAGAGAGAATCGAAGAAGATTTAGAAAATAGCCCTAGTCTTAAGAGTTTTTTAACAGAAGATGATGTTAAAAAATGCTATAATAAAGCCAGAAAAAAAGCCGCTATTGAAACAGGGATAAACCTAGATAAATTCCCGAAGGATTGCCCATTTACTTTGGCAGAAGCCCTAGATTTTGAATTTATCCCTAATCAAACCATTTGACTTTTTACCGAAAACCTACTATAACCTAAAAGTGCCATAATATCCAAGTAATCATGTCCTTACATTTAGTTAATTCTTGCCATTCGATGCCCATTTCCCCGATCTTCAATCCGTCGGGAGATGATGCGATCGAAAACCGTTCGATCTGGTTTGGTAACACCACCAACCTGATGCAATTAAACGATGTCCGCTACACCTGGGCGGTGGGTTTATATCAACAAATGCGCGAAAATTTCTGGATACCGCAACGCTTAGATATCACTCAAGACGTGACTGAATACGGGCATCTTACCGACGAAGAAAGATATGCATATCATGGTATTTTGTCCTATCTAACTTTTCTTGATTCCGTACAAACCTGTAATATTCCTCACCTAAAAAGTAGTGTCACTGCGCCAGAAATTAGTCTTTGTATGGCGGAACAAATTTCTCAAGAAGCCATGCACAATCAAAGTTATCAATACTTAATTGAAACGATTATTCCCCCGGATCGTAGGGGTGAAGTGTATGACTTTTGGCGCACCGATAAAGTTCTCAAGGATCGCTGTCAATTTATCGCTAGTCTCTACCAGCAATACATCGATAAACAAACTACTGAAAGCTATTTTATCGCCCTTCTTGCCGATTATTTGCTAGAGAGTTTGTATTTTTATAATGGGTTAAATAATGAGGTAGCCCACTAGCATCGTGAGGTGTTAGTTAAAACTCGCCAAATTGCTGGGAAGCCCTAAAGCCCTTAAACCAAAGCGAAGTCTGAAAAGATAAGCGTAAAGGAGCGAGAGCAGAAAAAAGTTAAGGGATTTAATAAAAGCCGTAAGGCAGCTATTAAAAACAATGGGTAATCAGCAGCCAAGCCTCTGTTTTAAAGGGGAAGGTTCAACGAACAGAGGGTGAGTATCTTCTTGGTAAATACGCTATAAAAGGTTCAAGGAGATAATGGTATGTTCTAGCCCCACTCTGAAAGGATGGGTAGTTGCGTCATCTTTTTCTATAATCTCGCTTCTCGACAGCTAATGTCTGGTAGCGCTGACGTTTTCAAAATGATCAACCGGGACGAATTAAGTCACGTCCGTTTGTATCAGAAACTTATTCCTGAAGCCATGGCAATTTTTCCCCATTCTGTTGAACAAATTTATGAGATGTTCGATAGTGCCGTTAAACACGAATGTCGCTGGACAAATCACATTGTTGGCAACGACATTTTAGGTATTACCGAATACAGTACCGAACAGTACACTAAATACCTTGCTAATATTCGACTAAAAGCGATCGGACTTGAGCCTTTATACAGGGAAGAAAAGTATAACAAAAGTCCCTATAACCATCTGGAACGCTTTTCCGATACCAAAAAAGAAGGCCACACCAAAGCTAACTTTTTTGAAGCAACCGTTACCAGTTATGTTATGTCTTCTGGCTTAACTGGATGGGATGAAATTTAAAATTTAAGGGACAAAAATGACCCAAATCCCTACCATAAAGTGGCAATTTTGTCAAATATTTTGACAACTTTTGACCCTCTCTTGCAGAAATACCGACAATCAGCAAATGTGCTTCTGGGTTTGGGGGGTTCTACCCCCAAAAGCCTAGATTTACTGATAAAATCGGAAGTAATGACCAATTTTAGAAGATATACTTAGTGGGACTTAAACAAATTTCAAGCCCAAATAAAGCCTAAACTGGCTTTGTAAGCGGCAAACACATCCCGATTCTCGGTCAGCCACTCAAAGAAACGGAAAGACATCGCTGTCCGAAAAGCTTCTAAAGCTTCCACAAAAGTGT
>NZ_JACJQV010000141.1 GCF_014696875.1 Microcystis wesenbergii FACHB-1317
ATCCAATAAACGCTTGGGGAGAGAATACCTCTACTTTTTCAGAAGCAATTCTGTCTAAGCAAGTAATCTCTGTGAACCAAGAATCCCCGTCTCTTTAGAGCGGGGAGTGTCAACCGCATAAACGAATAATAATCCCTGACGGATAGCCGTGGGTAAAGACCGCACACAAGCGCGTCGAGAGGTGTTAGCTTGACTGTTTGCCGGTTGTTGGGGAATAAATTCACAGTCTCCCCCTCCGGAAAAAGACCAACCGTGATAGGGACATTCTAGATGTCCGCTTTCGTTAAGACGACCTTCTGAGAGAGGAGCGAGACGATGGGGACATTTATCCTCGAAAACCCGCCATTCTTGCTGATTTTTGTCCCACCAAATCACTAAATCCTCTTCTAGTAGGGTAAAGCGTTGGGGCTGCTTTTTGTCTAAATCTTTGACGTAGTAGATAGGATACCAAACTTGACGACAATCAAAGCGATCGATATCTGTTCCCCCGACGGGATGGGTAGCAGTGCTGGTCAGCATAAATTTTAAAATAAGTTAACATTTCTCCTCCAAAATCTAACAAATTTAATCGACAAAAGGGGACAGATGCCGGTATCTGCTGGGGAAACAAACACTGGCGCTATATTTTGGGGTGATAATTAAAGGGTAGTCTCCCATCGATAAAGCGAGAATGGGAGAAGGATCAAGATAAAACTAAGGGGAGTTTACCAGAATGTCCGGAGAAACCGTCACTTATTCCCTAGAAACTATTCTGACCAGGATCGAGGGAAAAATAGATAATCTACAAAGGGACGTTAATCAAAAATTTGACAAGATTGATGAGCGCTTTGACAGAATCGATGAAAGATTAAATAAAGTAGAGATAGGATTAGCTACTTTAACCGAGAAAGTCGTAGGTATGGATAAACGACTGGAAAAAGTGGAAAATGAACAAGTTAAATCGATAGGATTGGTTGCTTTAACCGAGAAAGTCGGAGGGATGGATAAACGACTCGAAAAGGTGGAAAATGAACAGGCTACCATGATTAAAGCTATTTCCGACCTCCAGGGATTCCGAGGTCTGATTCTGCCGATCATCGTCGGTGCGCTCAGTGCTACTATTGGTGCGGTGATTACCGTAGCAGCAAAAATGTTATTGATCGGCAATAGTCCCTGATCGAGATAAGATTAATTCTCGTGGTCTAGATGGGGGAGATTGGTGAATAAACTAAGCATTCTGGTTCTGCACGGGCCGAATTTAAACCTATTGGGGAAAAGAGAGCCGAATCTCTACGGTAACGTTAATTTAGAGACGATTAACCGGTTTTTAAGCGAAGAAGCTACCCGTTTAGGGGTGAATTTAACCGCACACCAGTCCAATCAAGAAGGGCAATTAGTGGACTGGATTCAGCAAGCATGGGGTCAGCAGCACGGTATTTTGATTAATGCGGGAGCTTATACTCATACCAGTATCGCCATCCGTGACGCACTCTTAGGCACAAAAATGGCCTGTGTGGAAGTCCACTTAAGCAATATTTACAAACGCGAGTCTTTTCGTCATCATTCCTACATTGCCGATATAGCTATTGGACAGATTAGCGGTTTTGGGGCCGAAAGCTATCGCTTAGGATTATGGGCATTAGTCGATTATTTGCAAAAGAATAGAGAAGGCTAATTAGGCAAGGGATTCTCCCACTTCTAAGAGGGGACAAAAGGGAAAATAGGGGGAAACCGTCCAACGATAGAATTTTTTGCTGCTGGTGGACTGGAGATTAAAACGCAGGGAAACAAAGGGGAAAAAGGGAGATACGGAACAATTCCAACTGAAAGCCGGCTTAGAATTGCTATGATCGCCCTGCAAAGACCAAGCCGGGTATTGAAAAACCTCCCGGACGAGGGATTTTCCTTCATCGCTAACTTGGGCGCAGCTGCGACTAATCCCCGAAACCAAACAGAGACTATTACTGACACAATTATCATTAGAAGCCACGATCAGGAGATCTTCCCCGGTGGTGGTTAGTTCAAAAGCGATAAAATCTCCAGCTTGCCAACGACTAAGGACTTGTCCCCGAACATTCTGGTAGATAGCGCTGCAGTTTTCGGGATCGAGAAGACGATTACTATCGGGATCTAAGTAACCGCAAACCTTGCCCATCAGACGAGTTCCATCCTGAAACCCATACACCCAATCAAAGGTATCGATTTTAGCAGCCCTTTGATTGTTTTTGTTAACCAATAGTAATCGATCGCTGACCACGGTTATTAATTCTCAATAAAACTAAGCTTCCCTTAATAACAAAGGTATCACTAAATACTAATTTCCCAACGAAAAGATTTATTAATCTTAACTTGTCGGCCTCGGGGGAGAGTAAACTGGTCAGCTTAAATCAAGGCCAAAACCTGCTATCTTATGGGGAGACAAAAATTATCTAGATCTTGTTTTAGCGAGTGGTAGTAAGGGCATGGCGTACAAGCGGGTATTATTAAAACTGAGTGGGGAGGCCCTGATGGGCAATCTCGGCTATGGGATCGACCCGATGGTGGTTTCCGCTATCGCCCAGGAAATCTCCGAAGTGGTTGACCAAGGCATCCAATTGGCGATCGTGGTCGGTGGGGGCAATATTTTTCGCGGGGTGAAAGCCGCCTCGGCTGGCATGGATCGGGCCACGGCCGATTATATTGGTATGATAGCAACAGTCATGAACGCTATGACCTTGCAGGATGCCCTAGAACGAGCGCAAGTACCGACTAGGGTATTAACAGCGATTGCGATGCAGGAATTAGCTGAACCCTACATCCGCCGGCGGGCAATCCGTCATCTGGAAAAAGGTCGGGTAGTGGTTTTTGGTGCGGGATCGGGTAATCCTTTCTTTACCACCGATACCACGGCAGCCTTGCGCGCTGCCGAAATCGATGCGGAAGTGGTGTTTAAAGCGACGAAAGTGGATGGAGTTTATGATTCCGATCCCTCTCACAACCCTAATGCGCGACGCTTTCAAAGTCTCACCTACGGTCATGTGCTGACCCATGATCTGCGGGTGATGGACGGAACGGCGATCGCTCTGTGCAAGGAAAATAATATCCCGATAGTCGTTTTCGATCTGTCGGTGACAGGTAATATTGTTCGCGCTGTCAAAGGTGAACCCGTTGGAACATTGGTAGGAGGATTCTGTGAAGTTAGCTGAAGTTCAAGACCATATGCAGAAAACCGTCGAATCAACCCAGAGAGCTTTTAATACGATTCGTACCGGCCGCGCAAATGCTTCTCTTTTAGATCGGATCGTGGTGGAGTATTATGGCATGGAAACTCCCCTCAAGTCCCTGGCGACGATTAGCACTCCCGACGCAACCACGATCGCTATTCAACCCTTTGATCGTACCAGTATGGGGGCGATCGAAAAGGCGATTTCTCTCTCGGACGTGGGTTTAACTCCCAGTAATGACGGTCAGACCATTCGTTTAAATATCCCTCCCCTCACTAGCGATCGCCGCAAGGAATTGGTCAAATTAGCGGCAAAATTGTCCGAAGAGGGAAAGGTGGCGATCCGCAATATTCGCCGGGATGCGATCGATGCTATCCGTAAACAGGAGAAAAGTCACGAAATTTCTGAGGATGAATCCAGGTATTTACAGGATCAAGTGCAGAAATCCACCGATAAATTTATCGCCAAAATCGAGGATTTATTAACGACAAAAGAAAAAGATATCATGACCGTTTAAGTTTTTTTCTGCTAAGGGATAGAACAGGCTTTTTGTCTGTTCTATTTAGCTTTTTGTCCCTATTTGAAAAGGTTTGAAGGTGAAGTCTTTCAGTTACTTATAACATTTTTTACAAGTAATGCCAGAAATGGTTAATTGCCCTCACCCCCCCCAACCCCCACCCCCCTGCCCCCCCGACATCGTAGGGTTGATTCATTTAAATTAAGTACAGCGGATTTTGAGTCAATAAATTTGAATGAAAATTCTCAAGTTTATCTTTTTCTAATCAAAAGAGTTAGTGACAATAACTAATCT
>NZ_JACJQV010000142.1 GCF_014696875.1 Microcystis wesenbergii FACHB-1317
ATCTGTAAGAACTCATGTTTGTTCTTGTGGGTGTGTCTTGGATAGAGACGAAAACGCCGCTATAAACATTCTCGCACGGGCAAATACTGTCGGGCGGACAGAAATTCAAGCCCTCGGACAGACTACCCACTGTCTATTAATGGGACTTAGGCATTTTCGGGCAGCAAAAAAGGCTCAAACCATTACGGGACAAAGGGTTAACCTCGATTTATGATTTTCCTTGATCTATCTGGGTTTCAGCGATTTTGGGCTTCTCGAAGTAAATCCCAAGCAGGGATTGGGGTTGAGGCTTTTCTCGATTTGTTTTTTGTCTAAGTCCCATTAAGTGAAAGCCTAATAGATAAGGTAACTGGATGAACAGGGAATCCTGAAGCGCTTGAGTGCGATGGGAGCGTCAATTTAGGTATCCCGTCGAGTATTTTCGCTAGACTGGAAAATAATGCACCTCGGCTAGACAAAATCCTATGGTAAAGCTGCTCGAAAATCCTCTCCGAGTGGGATTGCGACAAGAAAGAACCCCAGAACCCCTAATTTTAGTCATTTTTGGGGCATCGGGAGACTTAACCCAAAGAAAACTGGTTCCTGCCCTCTATCAACTGAAACGGGAAAGACGACTGCCGGCCGAATTAACCATCGTCGGTACAGCGCGCCGAGAGTGGAGTCATGATTATTTTCGCCAACAGATGCGCCAAGGCATCGAAGAATTTTCCGACGGGATCGGTAGCGAGGAATATTGGCAAGACTTCGCCCAAGGGTTGTACTATTTCCCCGGCAACATGGACGATCCCGAAAGTTACGCCAAAATGAAAGTCTTTCTGGAAGAATTAGACGGAATCCGGGGAACCCGCGGCAATCGAGTCTTTTATCTAGCGGTTTCTCCTAATTTCTTTCCCCCCGGTCTTAAAAACCTCGGGGCGGCGGGAATGCTGAAAGACCCGATTAAACACCGGTTAGTGATCGAAAAACCCTTTGGCAAAGATCTCAGTTCTGCCCAAGTTCTCAATCGAGTCGTACAAGAGGTTTGTCAGGAGAACCAAGTTTATCGCATTGACCACTATTTAGGCAAGGAAACCGTCCAAAACTTACTGGTGTTCCGATTTGCTAACGCCATCTTTGAACCCCTCTGGAATCGTCAATTTATCGATCACGTCCAGATTACCGTGGCCGAAACCGTGGGAGTGGAGGAGCGGGCCGGATATTACGAAAAATCGGGAGCTTTGCGCGATATGGTGCAAAATCACCTGATGCAGTTATTCTGCTTAACGGCGATGGAAGCACCCAACGCTATTAACGCCGATAGTGTCCGCGGCGAAAAAGTCAAAGTCCTGCAAGCGACTCACCTGGCCGATATTAATAACCTAGAAAAATCCGCCATCCGCGGCCAGTATAAAGCCGGTTGGATGAAAGGAAAACCCATTCTGGGCTATCGGGAAGAACCGGGGGTTAATCCAGAATCGACCACTCCCACCTATGTGGCCATGAAATTAATCGTCGATAACTGGCGTTGGCAGGGTGTCCCCTTCTATCTGCGTACGGGTAAACGTCTGCCGAAAAAAGTTTCCGAGATTGCCATCCAATTCCGCCATGTGCCGTTATTAATCTTCCAATCGGCAGCCCAACAAACTAATGCAAATGTACTGAGTCTCCGGATTCAGCCTAACGAAGGTATTGCCCTCCGTTTTGAGGCGAAAATGCCGGGGTCAGAATTACGCACGCGCACGGTAGAAATGGACTTTAGTTATGGTTCCTCCTTCGGTGTTGCCAGCGCTGATGCCTATAATCGGCTACTTTTAGACGCTATGCTAGGAGATCAAACCCTATTTACCCGTTCTGACGAGGTAGAAGAAGCATGGCGCATCGTTACTCCCGCTCTCGCCGCTTGGGACGCTCCCGCCGATCCCGCCTCCGTACCCCAATACGAAGCGGGTACCTGGGAACCCACAGAAGCGGAATTTCTCCTTAACCGCGATGGCCGTCGTTGGCGACGACTTTAAAACAGTGAACAGTAATCAGTAATCAGTGAGCAGTAAACAGTGAGCAGTAAACAGTAAACAGTAATCAGTAAACTAAAAACTCACATCTGATAACTGATAACTCACATCTGATAACTGATAACTGAATCACTGATAACTGATAACTGATAACTGATAACTGGTAACTGATAACTGATAACTGGTAACTGATAACTGATAACTGATAACTGATAACTGACATGACTACCCAAAGCCCCCCCATTGTCTCCCTGCAAGCACCAAAAGATGTTTCCATCGATGTGATCGAGCAGGAACTGCGCGATATCTGGCAATCCTATAATAATAATGAGGATGGGATGGCCGCCACCCGGGCCACCACCTTTAGCTTTATTGTCTATGAACCCGACGCGGTACAGGAATTGTTAACCCTTCTTGGCTATTACACCGGCCCGATTGATGGTATTGCCGGTCCCCGGACCCACGCCGCCATCAAAGTCGCCCAGAAAGACCTAGGACTAGAAGTAACTGGACTTTCTAGCGATGAATTTGTCGTCCGGTTAAGGGCAGCCTGGGAAGCGGAAAAAAACGCCGAGGATGGGGCTAATCATCGTCAATACGCCGCCGATTTGGATGCGATTGGGGTGGCAGATGCGATCGCTGCTTCCAATCCCTGTCGCATTATTACCCTCTGTCCCACCGCCGAGGCCGATGAAGGGGTAAAAGCCTCTGTTTCTGCCTATTGTCCCGTTAACAAACGTAGTCAGAACACCTTAGTTTGCTGTGAATACGTCACTTTAAGCGGTACGGCGGAAGCTTTGGAACGAATTGGCGGCATTATTTCCGAGTTAACTATTCCCAGTTTGCCCAAATTTCTCTGGTGGAAAGCCAGTCCCGATGCGGAATATGGACTATTTAAACGTTTGGCCAGTCAATGTGATACGATTATCGTCGATTCCAGCACTTTTCGGGAACCGGAAACGGAACTGCTGCAAGTGGGGGATTTATTAGCAACAGATGTACCATTAGCTGACCTGAACTGGAGTCGTCTCGCCCCCTGGCAAGAACTAACCGCCGAGGCTTTTGATCCACCGGAGCGCCGGGATGCTATTCTGGAAGTCGATCGCATTACTATTGATTACGAAAAGGGCAATCCTTGCCAAGCTTTTATGTTCCTCGGTTGGATGGCCAGCCGGTTACAATGGCGACCGGTGGGATATACTCACCAGTCGGAAGATTACGCTATTCATCGGATTAGCTTCCTCGGTCAGGACCAGCGTTTAATTGAGGCGGAATTAGCCGGTGTTCCCGTGGCCGATTGGGGTGAAGTACAAGGAGATCTGATTAGTATTAAACTCACTTCTACTAATCTTCAGGCCGATTGTTGCACGGTAATTTGTTCGGGAACTACTGGCTGTATGCGGATGGAAGCTTCGGGAGGGGCCCAATCTTGCCGCATTGAACAAGTGTCCCATCTGGAAGACCAAAAAACAGAAACTCTCCTGGGTAAACAGTTACAGCGTTGGGGCCAGGACGTGCTTTATCAAGAAAGCATGAAAGTCACCGGCGCTATCCTCAAATTATCCCAACCAGATTAACAAATTAGCAACAATAATCCCACCCACTTTCAAGAGACCTTGTTAACAAGGTCTCTCGATATTTATACTAAATTCAGTTATTAAAAATGAGTAGAAAACGGGTTTCTCGGAGAAACCCGTTTTCTGTGCGTTACTCAACGGATTTAGTATTATACAGCAGTCAGCACCTGATTAAAACCGATAATTGTAGCTTTTTGGAAAACAGGTTATCATAAAGACAGAGCTTTGCTTTCAAGGGGGCAATATGGTCGCAACCACTGAGAAACGCTACACAGTCGCAGAATACTTTCAACTAGAGGAAACTGCCACCGACAGACACGAGTATCGAGATGGAGAAATTATTATTATGACCGGGGGAACTCCTAACCATAATCGCATTGCCTTGAATTTCTGTAGAAAATTTCCCTTAACTATCCAGAATCAAGCCTATGATATATTTATCACCGATCTACGCTTGGCAATACCCGCCTATAATGTGTACACCTATCCCGATATTATGATCGTTAAGGGAGAACCAATTCTTGAAAGAGGACGCACCGATACGATTACCAATCCACAGGTGATTATCGAGGTTTTATCAAAATCTACTCAAGACTATAATCGGGGTGATAAGTTTAAGTTTTATCGCTCTCTTAATAGTTTTGAAGAATATATTTTAATCGATCAATATGGTTATTATATCGAACAATTTCATAAAAGAGGCGATCATTGGGCATTTCGGGATTATCACGAGCAAGAAGCGATTTTAACTTTGTTTTCTCTAGATTTTCAAATATCCCTGACAGATTTATATCAGCGGCTGGATTTTACCGCAATTGAAGTATCCTAATGATTCAACTATTTAGGGTTTGCTGAAAAAGTTTTTCGTGGGGACAGGGTGTGACCCCCCCACCCCCCCCGACATCGGGGGGGCAGGTGGGGTGTAGGGTTTTACCGATTCTCATCTGGTCAATTACCTAATTTTAAGAGAAAAAGTCCCAGAATTTTCCCCCTATCTCTCCCACAACTGGTACTTTTTGATTGACAAAAAGTCTAAAAGTCTTACCCAACAAGGTTTTTAGATTTATTCAGCAAGCCCTATTTAGGGTTTGCCGCAAAAGTCCTGGTATGATTAACTCCCAATCCAACTTTAAAAACCCACTCCCTAATTCATAAAAAAAGGTGGGGCAACACCCACCTTGTTTAAACCTGAGATATTAGCGATAATTAGGCTTCATCGAGGGCGGCAATACCGGGTAAAACCTTCCCTTCGAGTAATTCCAAACTAGCGCCACCACCGGTGGAAATATGGCTCATTTTTTCCGCCACTCCCACTTTTTCCACCGCCGCTACCGAGTCACCACCACCGATAATAGTAGTTGTACCAGTAGCGGTTAAATCGGCTAAAGTGTTAGCGATCGCATCTGTACCCGCCGCAAATTTATCGAACTCGAACACCCCCATCGGGCCATTCCAGAGGACAGATTTACAGTTAGATAAAGCTTCTTGGAAAACTTTAACTGATTCAGGGCCGATATCCAATCCCATCCAACCATCGGGAATATTTTCGACGTTGACGATTTGGGAATTGGCATCTTTATCGAATTTATCCGCTAACACCACATCGGTAGGAAGGAGGAATTCCACCCCTTTTTCTTTAGCTTTTGCCTCTAGGGATTTAGCTAACTCTAGTTTGTCTTCTTCCACCAAAGACTTACCAACACTTAAACCGCGGGCCTTGTAGAAAGTAAAGATCATACCGCCACCGATGAGCAGTTTATCGCACTTTTCCAATAAAGTTTCAATCACGCCAATTTTACTAGAAACCTTAGAACCGCCGATAATCGCCGCTAGGGGACGTTGGGGAGTTTCAATAGCTGCTTGTAGGTAGTTTAACTCTTTTTCAATCAAATAACCCGCCACCGAGGGGCTGAGATAGTGGGTAACGCCTTCCGTGGAAGCGTGGGCGCGGTGGGCGGTACCAAAAGCATCATTAACGTATAAATCGGCGTTAGCGGCTAATTTTTTGGCAAAATCGGGATCATTTGCCTCCTCTTCACCGTGGAAACGCAGATTTTCTAAAAGGGCCACTTGACCGTTAGACATTTGACTAATCGCTGCCGTCACTCCCTCACCAATAGAATCGGGACACATGATTACTTCCTGGCCCAATAATTCCGAGAGACGTTTAGCCACAGGAGTCAGACGCAAATTTTCTTTAACTTGACCGTCGGGGCGACCCATGTGGCTGCATAAAATAACCTTAGCCCCTTTTTTGATTAAATCCTCAATAGTTGGTAGTGCCGCCCGAATGCGGGTATCATCGCTGATTGCCCCGGTGGCTTTGTCCATGGGAACGTTAAAATCGACCCGGACTAAGACCCGTTTACCCGCTAAATCAGCCTCTGTTAAATTCGCTACTGTTTTTTTTGGCACAGCCCATAACCTCCTAGATTGCTTACCGTACAATAAAGATTAAATCAGGGTATCGCTACTTGCGGCAATTACTTTGACAAAGATTATTTCAGATTTGGGGATCAGTGTTGCAGTTCTAAGACTGATTTTCCCAGAAAAATTTGATTGGAGAGACTTACTAATTATGTTTGAGACGATTTTATTTCCCATCGACCATAGCCGCGAAAGTCGTGACGCGACCAGTAGTGTGATCGAATTAGTCAAAATCTTTGACAGTCGTTTGGTGCTGTTGTCGGTGGTGGAAACGACACCCGCCGGAGAAATTGCCCCCGACGACAAGATGAATTCGATCGAAGCGGTGGATAGATTGTTACAATCGGCGCAAGCGATTTTTGCCCAAGCTGGCATCAATGCCGAAATGATTGAAAGGGAGGGAATACCTTCTTTTGTCATCTGTGATGTGGCCGATGAAGTTAATGCCGACCTGATCGTTATGGGTTGTCGCGGTTTAGGATTAACCAGCGAAGGCGTGTCCGAAAGCGTCACCACCAAAGTTATTAACCTTGCCCCCTGTCCAGTGTTGATTATCCCTTAATCAGTGATCAGTTATCAGTGAGCAGTTATCAGTTATCAGTGAGCAGTTATAGCGTTTCCCAAGCTAGTGAGGTACACCTATTTTTCTTCCCTTTTGCCTCTTGCATGAGTGCATGAGTGCCTAAAACCCATAACTTTTGTAGCTCAGCAGACTGAAAAACGCTATATCATACTAAATCCAGTTATTAAAGACTGATTATCTATTCCTCCTTTTGCTCCTTGCCCCTTGCCTCTTGCCTATCCTGATATGTAGCCTATACTCAACGGATTTAGTATCAGATGTGAGTTTTCAGTTCACTGATTACTGTTTACTGTTTACTGGACGGCTACGCCGTGCCTTTGGCAACACTGAAACAAAGCTCCCCACTCCTGTCTCCTGAGAGAAATGTAACGAATTGTGAGAGTTTCAGCCGTCAACCCTTGAAAACTCGATCGATGGGGTTGCTTGAAGTAATTCTTAGGCCTAAAGTGTAATCTTAAAGTTTTATGATCAATTTTCCTGTTGATCGGAAAAAGGAGAACTCAAACACAATGGCTGAAACTGGATACAAACAGGTGGTGACACCCTACAATGATGATCCGTTCATTGGTCATCTAGCTACCCCCATTTCCGCTTCTGGTTTTACCAAAGCTTTTATTGGTAACTTACCTGCCTATCGTCCCGGTCTAGCTCCGATTCTGCGCGGTCTAGAAGTGGGTATGGCCCACGGTTATTTCCTCGGTGGTCCCTGGGTTGTCCTGGGTCCCTTGAGAGACTCGGAATATGCCAATCTCGGCGGCTTAATCCCCGCTTTGGCCATGGTTCTCTTGGCTACGGGTTGTTTAGCTAGTTATGGTCTTGTCTCCTTCCAAGGTAAGGCCGCTACTGGTGATCCTCTGCAATCGGCCGAGGGTTGGAGTCAATTCGCTGCTGGTTTCTTTATTGGTGGTATGGGTGGCGCTTTTGTTGCCTATTTCCTCCTAGAAAATCTTGGTGTCGTTGATGGCATCATGCGCGGGGTTTTTAATCAATAATTAACCCTGGTTCTACCTGATTATCATTTCCTTATTTTTTTACTAGGAGCATTTGACATGACTGGTGCCTACGCAGCTTCTTATCTGCCTTGGATTTTAATCCCGATCGTCTGTTGGTTAATGCCAGCCGTAGTGATGGGTTTGTTATTTATCTATATCGAAAGTGAATCCTAATTTAGCCTAGGATTCCTACAATTCAGGACTTGAAAATTAGCTATTTGATAGTTAGTTTTCAAGTCCTATTTTCTGAGGAAAAAAGAAAAAATTGACCAGATGAAAATGGGTAAAACCCCACACCCCACACCCCCCCGATGTCGGGGGGGGTTGGGGGGGTCACACCCTACCCGCACCGAAAAACTTTTTGCCGCAAACCCTACTTATAAAGCGGTTAGATAGCGGATTTTTTCCAACAATAGGGAGGGTTGAATCGGTTTGAGCAGATAGTCGTCAATGCCATGAAGACCGAGAAAATTAACGCTGATTTCAGGGGTATCATTTAAGATTAGCACTTTACTGGCTTGAGTTTGGCTAGATTTTTTTAAGAGATGACAGAGATGATATATATCGGGCATTTTCCGATCGACAATTATAATACTTGGCTGCACGATCTCAATTTTTTTGATAGCGGAGACACTATCGATTAACCAAATAACTTGATAATGTGCCACCATCAATAACTCACAAATAAGATTGGCGATTTCTTCGTCACTTTCAATTAAAACTATAGTGGGATGGTGGTGATTAAAATGGGGATTATGCTCTGAGGGTTGGGGTTGAGATTTGGATGGGTTTTGTTGAGGTAAACGGACGGTAAAGATGGAACCTTTATCTAAGCAAGATTCTACCTCGATCGTGCCGCAATGGAGTTCCACTAATTGTTTAGTTAAAGCCAATCCTAATCCCACACCACCATAACGACGTTTGCGGGAGCCATCCAATTGGGTAAATTTTTCAAACAGAAGCGGTATTTTTTGAGCAGGAATGCCGATGCCCGTGTCCTCTACCTGAAAAATGACCTGACTGTCTTCTTTCCACAGTCTCAGCGTGACAGCACCCTGTTCGGGGGTAAATTTTAGGGCATTTTTTAACAAGTATAAAAGTATCTGCTGAACTCGATCATAATCGGCGTAAAAATAATGCTCTTTTTCGGCAATTTTCATCTCTAAAATTAGATTAATTTCTTTAATTTCTGCCTCCGTTTTGATAATTTCTAAAACATGATTACAGAGGTATTTTAGCGAAAATTGTTTAATATCTAAAACGGCTTTTCCTGCCGAAACTTGGGAGAAATTAAGCAAGTCATTGATTAATTCTAATAGTTTATTGCCGTTATCCTGAATAACTTTTAGATATTGTTTTTGTTTGTCGGGAGGTAAAAAATTACTAGCTGCCGAGCATTTTTGCAGGGTACTGGACAAACCGATAATACAAGTTAGGGGAGTTAATAACTCATGACTCATATTATTTAAAAATTCACTTTTGCAGAGGTTAGCGGCTTCCGCGGCCATTAAAGTATCTTGTAATTCTTGGGTTCTTTCTATTACCCGGCGTTCAAAAATATCTTTTTGTTCCTGTACTTGAGAATATAATTGCGCTTGATAGATAGCGATGGCGAGATGTTCACCAATCTGACCTAAAAATTTCTTTTCCTGCGGCAACCATTGGCGTTTTTGTTGACATTGATGGGCAATTAATAAACCCCACAATTCTTCTTGTACCACAATCGGGGCGATTAATTTTGATTGCACTTGGTGTTGTCGCAAAAATTCCGACAAACAGAAGGAAGAAGAATAGTTAACATCCACATCATCCACGGCCAGAATTAATCCTTGACGATACTTTTCCTTGTATTGGGGAATATAGGAAAAACAATCGTCTTCGGGGGTTAAATTTAACACGGAATTTATCTGGTCGGAAATGCGCGACTCGGAAGTTATTTTTCCCTTTCCCTCACCAGTACCAGGGAAAAATTGATAAATTAACAATCTGTCCACTTGCAGAAATTCCCGCGCTTCCCTGACCACGGTTTCCAGAATCACCGGTAACTCCAGACTCTGACGCATTTGGGTGATGACTTGGTTTAATAATCTTTCCTGTTGGATTTGTTGGGATAGGGCCGCTTCTACCGGTTGACAAACGGAGAAGATGCGGGGACAACCCCCCTCAGCAGCCGGAGAAGAAATTATCGAGAGAATTTTGACTAAAATTTTATTTTGAAAACTGCTGACATTATTGGATAGAGGCAAATTTAAAATTTGATAACCCTGCTCAATTTTCGGGTGGTGAAGAGACTTGACGGCCAGTCCTTGCAGAAAACTTTTAATCGTGTTCGCTTCAAAACTAATGCGGACTTCGTACTCAAAGTTATGTGCTTGGGGACTGGCTAACAATAAAGCTTGTAGGTCAGTGGAAAGCAAGAGTTGATAGATTTCCCCCGTCTGTGGGGGAATATCTCTTTCACTGAGACTAATCCTCGGCCCTGTTACCTGTATTGCCAACTGTCCCCACCAAGAACGAATTTGTTCGAGGTGAGTAGATGACAACACTTGACAGCAAACATAAGCGGGAGCAGCATTCATTTATCAGTTATCAGTTATCAGTTATCAGTTATCAGTGATCAGTTATCAGTTATCAGAAGGCAGGAGGCAGGAGGAGATAGGGTGATAGGGTGATAGGGTGTTAGGGTTTTGGGGTTTTAGGGTTTTAGGGTTTTAGGGTTTTGGGGTTTTAGTTGAAATTCCCCCACTTCCCCACTTCCCCACTTCCCCACTTCCCCACTTCCCCACTTCCCACTTCCCCACTTCCCCACTTCCCCACTTCCCCACTTCCCCACTTCCCCAAACCCCAGTTATCAGTAAGGGGACTGGGGTTGGGGTTTTAGTGAAGATTTTTCTTAATCCCTATCCCCTAACACCTATTCCCTGTTCTTTAAATTGCCGCAGACAGATATAATCATCTCTATCTACCTAGGAATGATCCCTCGATCGAGACCCTGATTCTCAAAACCTAATCATTATTTAACCTAACTCTCAAAATTTATGCATCGTATTGCTCCCCAAGCGGGTGGTTGGACAGCAGATACCGAAGGGGTGATTATTATTGACCAAAATCCGGCCCCGATTGTTCTCCTCACCATGGCTGATACCGATATTCAAACTCTAGCGGCAGCTATCGACCATCTACCGGATAATTTTCCCGCAATTCGCGCCCTCAATTTATCCCAGTTACAACAGCAATACAGTATCGATAACTATGGGGACAAGGTACTATCCCAAGCAAGGGTGATTATTCTTCGCTTATTGGGGGGACGGGGGAGTTGGTCCTACGGGTTGGAAGTAGTTAAGGAAATTGTCGAGGAAACTGGTGCGACTTTATTTGTCCTCCCGGGAGAGGATAAACCGGATTTAGAGTTGATGAGTCATTCCACTGCTTCCCTGACTACTGTTAATCAGTTATGGTGCTATTTCACGGAAGCAGGGATAGATAACTGGATTAATGCTGCTAAATTTATCGCGCATACCTGTCTCCATCTCGACTATCCTCCCTCTCCTCCTAGGGTTGTCCCTAGGTTGGGAATCTATTCCCAGATAACCCTACCCCAACCCCAAGCACGGACTTGGATACTTTTCTATCGTTCCCATTATCTCGCGGGTAACACCAAAGCTATCGATGCTTTAATCAGCGCTTTCACCCAAAGAAATATTGAAACTGTCCCTATCTTTCTCTCCTCTCTGCGGGAAATCGAAGTGCAAGAGGAACTATTAACCCTCTTTTCCCACCATCCCCCAGACTTAATTCTCGATACCACTAGCTTCTCTATCCAACGACCAGAAGACAAACAAAATCATCACTTCTGGCAGTCCCTCAATAAACCCATCTTCCAAGTTATCCTCAGCAGCAGCAGTTTAGAAGCTTATCAACAGGGCTATCAAGGTCTTTCCCCCCGGGATGTGGCCATGAATATCGCTTTACCGGAAATGGATGGCAAAATTATCACCCGCGCTATTTCCTTTAAATCTGTCCTCACCCGACATCCCAAACTAGAAACGGAAATAGTTATCTATCAACCCCTCCCCCACCGGGTTGATTTTGTCGCTGATTTAACCGCAAACTATTGTCAACTCTCCTCCCTTCCCAACTCCCAGAAAAAAATTGCTCTCATTTTCCCCAACTATCCCAATAAGGATGGTCGTATCGCTAACGGAGTCGGTTTAGATACTCCCGCTAGTGGTTTGGAAATTCTTCGCGCACTACAAACCCAAGGTTATACCCTCACCGACCTCCCCGACCATAGCGATGAATTAATGCGATTGCTGATTTCCGGTATCACTAATGACCTGGAAACAAGGGAATTAAAACCTATCTATCAATCTCTCTCCCTAGAAGCATATCTAGATTATTTCTCCTCCCTTCCCCCCGATAATCAAAGCGCTATGCTTGACCGTTGGGGACATCCAGACAAGGATTTTCCTATCCCGGGCCTCCAGTTAGGTAATGTCTTTATCGGTATTCAACCTTCTCGCGGTTATGACCTTGACCCGACTCTTAATTATCATTCCCCCGACCTGGAACCTACCCACAGCTATCTCGCTTTTTACCATTGGTTACGACAGGAATTCCAAGTCACTGCTGTGATTAATCTCGGTAAACACGGCAATTTAGAATGGCTACCGGGGAAAAGTCTCGCTCTTTCTCCCCATTGTTATCCCGAAATCGCTTTCTCGTCGCTGCCGAATTTTTATCCTTTTATTGTCAATGACCCCGGAGAAGGTTCCAACGCTAAAAGACGTTCCCAAGCTGTTATCATCGACCATCTCACTCCCCCGATGACGCGAGCGGAATTGTATGGGGATTGGGAAAAGTTAGAGTCTCTCATCGATGAATATTATCAGGCAGAATCTCTTGATCCTTCTCGTTTAGCTCTGATTCGCGAGCGGATTAACGACCTGGTGGCGAAAACTAATCTCGATCGAGAGCTAGGCACGACCAGCACTTCCTTTGGTCAATTTCTCACCGTCGTGGATGGTTATCTCTGTGAACTCAAGGAAGCACAAATCCGCGACGGTTTACATATCTTCGGTCAATGTCCCCAGGGTCAGCAGTTAATTGATTTAATCCAATCGATCGCTCGTTCTCCCAGTCCCGACCGCCCCGGTTTAACCCGTTCCCTTGCCCTTGACCTCCATCTCGACTGCGACCCCCTGACGGAATATAACGATACTACTACTTATCTGGAAGGTCTCGCTCAGGATTTAATTAGCCAGAAAATTGAACCTGTAGGCGAAAATACGGCAAAAGAATTGGTTTGGCTAGAAAATCAGTTAATTCCTGCTTTAAAACAAACCCCCGATGAACTTATCTATCTCTTAAAAGGTCTCGCTGGCCAATACGTCCCCAGTGGTGCTTCCGGCGCTCCTACCCGCGGCCGTCCTGATGTTCTCCCCACCGGCAGAAATTTCTATTCCGTCGATACCCGCGCAATCCCCACAGAAACCGCGTGGGAAGTGGGAAGAAAGGCCGCAGAGGCACTAATTGAACGTTATACCCAAGAAAATGGCGAATATCCCCGCACTTTGGCGATTTCTATCTGGGGAACTTCGACGATGAGAAATAGTGGCGAAGATGTGGCCGAAGCCATGGCTTTACTGGGAATTCGTCCCCTTTGGGATGGTTTTTTCCGTCGGGTGGTCGGGTTTGAAATCCTTACCCCGTCTAGCTTAGGCCGTCCTCGCATTGATGTGACTGTTCGGGTATCGGGCTTTTTTAGGGACAGTTTCCCCAGCATACTACATCTTCTTAATTCTGGCATAAATGCGGTAGCTTGTCAAGAGGAAGAGGAAAAAATTAATCCTTTAGCGGCGAAAGTGAAGACAGAGAGGGAGTTTTGGCTAAGTCAGGGCTTAGGAGAAAAAGAGGCGAAACTGAGAGCTACTGCCAGAATCTTTGGCTGCAAACCGGGTGCTTACGGGGCCGGTTTACAGGGGTTAATCGAGTCACAAAACTGGCAAAATGATCAAGACTTAGCTAATGCTTATATTAACTGGAGTTGTTATGCCTATGATAGTCAAGGAACTGCCCATTCTTTACCGGAAGTATTGAGAAATAGACTGCAAGAATTAGAGATAGTGCTGCACAATCAGGACAATCGAGAACACGATATTTTCGACTCCGATGACTACTATCAATTTCAAGGCGGCTTAACTGCCAGTGTCCGGGCTTTAACCGGCAAAAATCCCGTCACCTATTTTGGTGATCATTCCCGACCGGAAAATCCCCGCATCAGAACCCTAGAGGAAGAAATTCGCCGCGTTTACCGCTCGCGAGTGGTTAATCCCAAATGGATAGCGGGAGTGATGCGACACGGCTATAAAGGTGCTTTCGAGATGGCTGCGACCGTAGATTATATTTTTGCCTACTCTGCCACTACTCATCTGGTGGAGGATTTTATCTATCAGGGGGTAGCCGAAGCTTATTTATTTGACCACAAGGTACAACAATTTATTCAGGAGAAAAACCCCTGGGCATTGCGAGACATGGCCGAAAGATTGTTAGAAGCTCAACAACGGGGATTATGGACCCAGGTGGACCAGAAAACTTTAGATCGATTGAGGGCAATTGTCCATGAGGCCGAAGGAGCGATCGAATCGGGTCAGTAATTAGACCTCTTGTAAAAATCAAAAATCTTCCGTTAGAACGTAGGTTGGGTTGAAGCATGAAACCCAACGCCTGCATGGGTTACGCTACCGCTAACCCATCCTACAAATAATTGTGTCTCCCTACTTAGAATCAGTCTATACTATATATTCTCCGGGGAGAAATTGCTTAGATTACTTTAGTAATGAGAAACGGGACTAAATAATGGCCGGAATTGAGGGATTGAGGATTAAAAATTATCGAGCGCTCAAGGATATAACTCTGGGCAAGTTATGGAATACTCAAAATCGAGATTCTCTGACACCAATGACGGCCGTTATCGGCAAAAATGGTGTGGGAAAAAGCACACTTTTTGATGCGTTCGGTTTTTTATCTGATTGTCTTAAAGGAGGAGTAGAAGAAGCTTGTGATGTGCGAGGTCGGGGCGGGTTTGAGCGTCTTCGTTGCCAAGGTCAGGAAGGAAGCATTGAATTTCAGATTTACTATAAAGAAGATTACAATTCCCGACCAATTACCTATGAGTTAGCTATTGATCTAGATACCGATAATAGACCTTATGTAAAAAAAGAAAGACTCAGACAGAGAAGAAAAGGTCAAAAGACCGGATGGCCTTTTTCATTTTTACTCCTCGATGAGGGGAAAGGAATCGTCTGGAAAGGAGAAGAAGAAGGGAAACAAGTAGAAGAAGGTCAAGACCATTTTGATTTACTTAAGTTAATAGAAAAAATTAAACGAGGAGATTATGAGGATGGGGGAGAGTTAGTGGAACTGAATGATAAGCGCAAACTAGGAATTGCTACGTTAGGTTCTCTCAAACCGCATCCGAGAATTTCCCTATTTCGGAGATTTATTGAGGGATGGTATCTCAGCTATTTTACTCCCGATGCGGCCAGAAGTTTGCCCCTAGCCGGACCCCAGAAACATTTGAATATCCATGGAGATAATCTCGGTAATGTGGTGCAGTTTATGGAAAGAGAGCATTCCCAGAAATTTCAGAATATACTTAATAGTATTTCTCGTAAGATACCGGGTATAGAAAAAATTAGCACCGAAAAAAGTCCCGATAATCGACTACTATTAAAATTTAATGATCGGGGATTCCAAGACCCATTTTATGTACAGCAAATGTCCGATGGTACTTTAAAAGTATTCGCCTATCTCTTACTGTTAGAAGACCCTTCTCCACCGCCATTTATCTGTATTGAAGAGCCAGAAAACGGCTTATACCATAAACTATTAGAAACCTTGGCTCAAGAATTTAGAAAACACGCCACAGGACAGAGAGGACGTTCTCAAATTTTTATCACCACTCATCAACCTTATTTTGTTGATGCTCTCCAGCCGGAAGAAGTTTGGATTCTGGAAAAAGGTGATGATGGGTTTTCTCGGATTAAACGGGCTAGTGACAATCCCTTAATCAAGAATCTCGTCTCAGAAGGATTGCCCCTTGGTAGTCTTTGGTATAGTGATTACTTAGATGAGAGATAAGGTCATGCACTTTGAAATTTTGGTCGAGGATTTGTCGGGAAAAAAAGCACTTGATATTCTAATTCCTAAGATTATTGACATGAATGCAGGTCATACATTTAGGGTTCATTCCTATAAAGGCAGTGGTCATATTCCCAGAGACTTACAGTCTGTTTCCGATCCTAGTAAACGGATTCTTCTTGAGCGACTACCTAAACTGATTCAAGGATATGATAAAACTTTTTCTAGTTACCCTGATAATTATGCTGCTGTACTGATTGTGGTTTGCGATCTGGATAATCGATGTTTTCGAGAATTTCGACAGTAATTAGGCAATTGTCTGGAAAAATCTGCGATCCAATCCCCAATTTACTTCTGTATTGCTGTTGAAGAAGGAGAAGCTTGGTATTTAGGTGATATTAATGCCATAAAAATTGCTTATCCCCAGGCCAAAAGTGCTATCTTGGATTCCTATATTAATGATAGTATCTGTGGTACTTGGGAAAAACTGGCAGATGCTATATACAGAGGTGGAGCGAAACAATTATCTAAGTTAGGTGGAGCTTCTGTGGGTCAAGAGAAAACAGTCTGGGCAGAAAATATTTCTCCTCAGATGAATGTGGATATTAATCGATCGCCCAGCTTTGGCTATTTTCGGGATAAACTACGTCATCTCAGTAACGAAGAATCAACAACTTTAGTACAGCCTTTCTCCTAAAGATGAAATGTAACCTAATTTGGTATTAACGACCGACTCCCCAAAACGAAAACTTTCTATCTCACCATTCAGATAACTGCTGTGGGTGCTTAAAACTCAAATCTGATAACTTACAGAGGAATGTAGCGAAATATACGGAGCGATCGAACCAATTTGTAATATATGTGGCCTATAAAATAGAATGATGCGAGCGTTGTCCATACTTGCATCGGGAGGGAACCGTGACGACTTTTCTGGCTTCGCTCAATTTACTGCTTTCTGATTCTCCCGCTGCTAATTTTCAGACTGGAGAACGAACTTTTCCGGCATTCTACTCGACTCTTGCTCCTGCTGCCCTAGCAGATTTAGTTTTTTCTCGTTACGAGATTGATGTACCGAAAAATTGTCAATTTTGGCATCGGGGTTTAAGTGATGTGTATCTCCTCGAAACCCTGACAACTCCCTACATTTTGCGCGTGTCTCACTGCCATTGGCGCAGCAAAATGGAAATCGACTTCGAGTTAGAATTATTAGATTATCTCGATCGCTCTCAGGTTCCCGTCGCCGCACCAATTCGCAGCAAAAACGGTGATTTATCCCTAGAAATTAATGCTCCGGAAGGGAAACGTTACGCCGTCCTTTTTCCCTATGCTCCTGGGGGAATTGCTATTGGGGATATAGATATAGAACAAGCCTATCATTTAGGCGCGATCGTGGCTAATTTACATCGGGTGACAGCAGATTTTCAACCCCTAGCCTATCGTCATCCCCTCAACCTCAAATATCTTCTCGACGATTCCCTGCAAATTATCGCACCTTTTCTGCACCAACGACCGAGCGACCTAGACTGTGTTTTAGAAACCATTGGGGAAATAGAGGAAGAAACCGCTAAATTACCGACAGAATCTCCCTATTGGAGCATTTGTTGGGGCGATCCTCATAGTGGTAATGTGCATATCACCCCTGATAATCAGATGACCCTCTTTGATTTCGATCAGTGCGGTTATGGTTGGCGAGTTTTTGATATCGCTAAATTTCTGCAAGTTTCCCTACAATCCGGCTTAAATCGCCGGGTTCGCCACGGTTTTATCCAAGGCTACGAGCAAACAGTGCCTTTAACTGATGGTGAATTATCTTGTCTTCAGTATCTCACCCAAGCGGCCTATATTTGGTCTTGGTCAATTAGCTTAAATAACCTGCGTTTAACCGATTATAGTCGTCTCTGTGCTAATTATTTTAGTAGCCGTTTGGCCATTCTCAAACGTTTAAGAACCCAAGAATGGGAATTATTCTAAAGCAGCCTTAATCCTGTTGGTGACAGCCGGCCCTAACTAACCAAGATCAACTTTCTTGCTGGTCAATGGCCAAACGAGGTATCGATCCCTGTATGCTGGTAAGTATAGATAATCGCTAGGTAAAGACTTTCTTCTCCATCTGCCAAAAGTGAAGCAAGCTTTACCGCTTTTGAATACTCTCTCACAGGCTCACAGACAGATGGTTATTATGTCCAGAAGAAAGAAGAAGTTTCCCTGTGGTCACAAGGGTTATGGCCAAGTCTGCCATCATTGCGCTCAACTAGATGCCGCTTGGGAAGAAAGAAAACGTCAAAAAAATGCTTGGGAAGCCACTTTTTCCCAGGATCCGATCGATCTGCGGGAATTACCGAAAAATGTGGTACTTAAAGCTAGGGAAATCCTGCAAGGATTGCAAGATCACCGCAATTATCGAGATTTCCACGGTAAACGATTGCGACACGATCGCTTTATTATCAGTATCCCCGTTACCCGCAATTATCGCCTCATCTGTCGCGACCACGGCAATCTCCTCGTCCCAGAAGCGGTTATCTCTCACGAAGATTATAATGTTTGTAAACCGGGTAGGTGAAGCTAATCTTTAGTTCGCTTGGGAAGATTTATCGCTGTTTATATCTTCCCAATCCGGCAGCCAATTTTCATCGAGAATCTCCTCTAGATTAGCTAACACTTCCCCGGGGAAAATACTGGCATCTAATTGGGTGATATCAATAATTATCTCCCGAGCATCGCTGTAACATTCCTCAAGTATCTCGGATAAATAGGGTTTGAGACTGGGACTATCTCTCAGTAATTTCTTGATTTGTTTCCGAAAGGTTCTAATTTCCCCTTTCCATGCTGCTTGATTATAATCCCGTTGGGATTGCCAGTAAGTTAACTTCAGTAAATGTTCTAAAAGTCGAGTTAATAAACTTTCTAATGCTCGTCGATTATTTTTACCCAAATCTGCCAACTCCTCTAATAAATTCTGCCAATCTACCGCTTGAAAATCCCCCCGACGCAATTGGTTGATAGTGTTTTCTAACCAAAGTTGATAATCGCTATCGTAGAGATTTGGGATGGTAATATTCATGATTTTTTACTCCTTAATTGCACTTTTCAGAATTATTGCTGATAGCTTCCCAATCCGGCAGCCAATTTTGATCGAGAATCTCCTCTAGACTAGCTAACACTTCCAGAGGGAAAATACTGGCATCTAATTCGGTTTCGTCAATAAGCAGATTGCGAGCATCGAGATAACATTCCTGCAAAATTTCCTTTAAATAGGACTTTAAACTGGGACTATCTTTGAGAATTTTTTTGATCTGAATCCGAAAATTGCGAATTTCTTTTTTCCATGCTGCTTGATTATAATCTCGTTGGGATTGCCAGTAAGTTAACTTCAGTAAATGTTCTAGGAGTCGAGTTAATAAACTTTCTACTGCTCGTCGTTCACTTTTACCCAAATCTGCCAACTCCTCTAATAAATTCTGCCAATCTACCGCTTGAAAATCCCCCCGACGCAATTGGTTGATAGTGTTTTCTAACCAAAGTTGATAATCGCTATCGTAGAGATTTGGGATGGTAATATTCATGATTTTTTACTCCTTAATTGCACTTTTCAGAATTATTGCTGATAGCTTCCCAATCCGGCAGCCAATTTTGATCGAGAATCTCCTCTAGACTAGCTAACACTTCCAGAGGGAAAATACTGGCATCTAATTCGGTTTCGTCAATAAGCAGATTGCGAGCATCGAGATAACATTTTGCTAAAATTTCCCTTAAATAGGACTTTAAACTGGGACTATCTGCTAAAAGATCAGCAATTTGTAGGCGAAAATTTCTAATTTCTTTTTTCCATCCCGCTTGGTTGTAATCTCGTTGGGATTGCCAGTAGGTTAACTTCAGTAAATGTTCTAGAAGTCGAGTTAAGAGACTCTTAAGCGCTCGTCGATTATTTTTTCCCAAATCTGCCAACTCCTCTAATAAATTCTGCCAATCTACTGCCTGAAAATCCCCCCGACGCAATTGGTTGATAGTGTTTTCTAACCAAAGTTGATAATCGCTATCGTAGAGAGTTGGGATGGTAATATTCATCATTTTTAAAATGGGTAAAAATCAGGAGTTAAGCTGCCGGTGTCCAAAGTATAGAAGAAATTTGGGGCTAATCAATCAGCTAGTTTTGCCGGTTTAGCCGAATTATCCTCTCGATCACATCTAACCGCGAAAAAAATCGCCAAAAAGAGTGATAATAAACCTAGCTACTCCCAGAGTAACAAGGAAAGCCCGATGGTGAAAACAGTCATAGGTGTCGATTTAGGTGGAACCGCTATTAAAATTGGTAAATTTGACCAAGAGGGCAATTGTCTCGAATCTCTCAGCTTGCCCACTCCCCAACCCGCTACACCCAAAGAAGTCGCTCTTACCATACATCAAGGCATTTGTCAAGTAAATTTAGATAAAAATTGTCAAGCCATCGGTGTGGGAACGCCAGGACCGGCGGATGCTCAGGGGAGAATTGCCAAAATAGCGATTAATTTGGCAGGATGGCGGGATATTCCCCTCGCCGATTGGTTAGAAGAAAGTACGGGAATGCCGACAATTTTAGCCAATGATGCCAATTGTGCCGGTTTGGGGGAAGCTTGG
Source organism: Microcystis wesenbergii FACHB-1317 (assembly GCF_014696875.1). Lineage (GTDB taxonomy): Bacteria > Cyanobacteriota > Cyanobacteriia > Cyanobacteriales > Microcystaceae > Microcystis > Microcystis wesenbergii_A. The sequence continues at coordinate 20,327 of NZ_JACJQV010000142.1, forward strand.
TTAGGAGCGGGCAAACGGTTTCAAAACTTGATCCTGTTGACCTTGGGGACGGGAGTAGGAGGGGCAATTATTCTCGATGGTAACTTATTTGTGGGCAGCAAGGGAACAGCCGCCGAATTAGGCTTAATAACCCTCAATTTTGACGGTCCATTGTGCAATAGCGGTAATCAGGGTTCCTTAGAACAATACGCCTCCCTGCAAGCTATTCGCCGGATGACTGGCAAAGAACCGAAGCAATTGGCGGAATTGGCCGAAAAAGGCGATCAAGGGGCTTTACAATTCTGGCAGGGTTACGGTTGTTTACTGGGTGCTGGTATCGCCAGTTTACTCTATGTTCTCACCCCAGAGGCGGTAATTATCGGCGGCGGCATTAGCGCCAGTGCTAAGTTTTTCTTTCCCTCTCTCCTCACAGAAATCGAAAGACGGGTTTTACCTAGTTCCAGAGAAGGATTAGAGGTATTAACGGCCGAGTTAGGTAATCGCGCCGGGATGGTGGGGGCTGCTAAATTAGCTTGGCAATTAGTGGACCTGCGCGGGGAGTCTATTATGGCTGGGTCTGACTAAAATTGTCTGACTTGAAAGAGGGTGTAGGGTGTGGGGTGTAGGGAAAGAAACCTCTTTCATCTGTGGGGGTGAAAATTTTTTCCTCAGGACTGAGTTAATCGTGAATGATTAAATGGCGATCGCAATCGCTGCTCACGGCTCCCTGACGCTGAAATTCGCCTAACAAACGCGTCACCGTTACCCTCGTGGTACCGATAGCATTGGCGAGATTTTGATGGGTTAAACGGATCTTTAAACGACTGCCTTGGGCGATTGGTTCCCCCATTTCCCGCTTTAATAACTGTAGTAACTGCTGAAGACGTTCCTCGACTCGTTTGAGTCCTGCGATCGCAAGAAGCGATTCCGTTTGTTGTTGACGACGGATCATTTGATTTAACATCATCCTGGTTAATTCCACCGAATTTTCCACTTCGGCGATCGTGTACCATTTTAGGTACAGTTCCGACAAGGCTCTGGCGTGATAGGATTCTAGATGGGTCAAATTTAAGCCGAAAAAGTGGGATGAATGAACCCAGCCTAGTAAAATTTCCTCTCCACTCTCAGATACTTGACTTAGTTGGGCCATACCCCGATAAACTTGCCAGACTCCATCAACCACCAGAGGAATACTTTCCCCGCGATCATAAAAATGCAGCCGACGACTTTCGCTATAGTCTTCTCGGAAGGGTGAGGCGTCGGGATTATAGGTGAGCAACATGATCGAAGTTCTCCTAGGTGAAGGGATAGCAGTTTTAACCCCACTTTACTGTATCAAGGTAAACATTAGGTAATCCCCAGATTAACAGTGATCAGTGATCCCTAAGCCGATGTAAGCCTTTTTTCTGCTCTGGATCAGCAAGACCGCTGACCACTACTAGCGAATCCCTCATCGAATCCCTAGCAAATGCCTTAAAAACCACTAAATCCCCTGACACCTAGATAGACTTCCCTCCAGTGGGTACGACGATAATCTGGGTTAAAAGAACAGTCCACATAATTAACGACATTGGGTAATTCTTGCCCAGGAATTTCCTGTTTGAGAAACCTTAATAATTTGTTTTCCCAATCCCTAGAATAATCGCGGATAATTGGATGTTTGCTCACCAGTGGTTGGTATTGATTCTCATCGGGATCGACGATAATATCAAGATTGAGCATTCCTCAAGGACAGATCAATATTTCTGGGACGGCAATTTGAAATTATCCTGCTAATTTTACCTGTTTAAGCACGACAATAAAATGACCCCCTTCAGGAATTTTATAGGGAATTTGACTTCTGTTGATCATGGGCTTCACTTCCAGATTGTAACTGCAACCTAAACCTTCTTCTCGGCTGATTTCTTCCTATTGCTGATCAGGATGGGGAACGTATAGGGTAAATTGATAGGAGTCCTGTCAAGGGTTGCCGATCGCTTCTTCGTGTTCTTCTTGATAATCGTGGTAAACTTTGCCTAGTTCTTGACCTACATGGCTATCTTGATCGCACATATTGCCCAGGAACCTATTAATGACTCCCTGCTCAAATCTTGTCTCTCCTAATACATTCATTTTCTCTCATTTCCTCCGCCTAATTAGTATCATTCAAATATGGGTAAATTAGTATTTATGTCAAGTTTTTAACAATTTTTTTGGGGGAAAAACCTTAAATTATTTTAAGTAATTTGTCCGTTGATGACAATCTATGTCAAAATGGGAGATACTCCTCGTAAAAAGGAAAATTTCTGCTACCGATGGGAATGTTAATGATGAGCGGATTTGAGTTAAGGGTTGCTGCTTCAGTGATCACTAAAAAAAAGCTGGTCAACCTTCAGCTAATTTCTCTGCTTTTTTATCCATGAAAACTTAATTATTTACCCAATCTAATTGCCATGTATGAGAGTCTATGAATCGATTTACATCAAATCAAATTGTTAGTTTATCCTGTCAAAATAGCCAGCTATACGGAGAAGTAATTCAGGTGATCGAAAGTCGTTCGGCTCTTTGGGTGCGTCCTCTTTGGTTAATTGTGTCCGATAATTTTGAGACAATTGATGTGCGGGAAGGTTCCGATTTAATCCTGCCGATGGACTTATTTAAACCCGCCTTAGATACGGAAGTTTTACCCCTATTTTCCCAAGTTATCAAAGATAATTATATCACTAATATTTCCTATCCTCTCCAGGAATTTGTGCAGAAAGTTTGTCAAAATTATCCCGAATATTTTCAAAAAATCTATGATTGATGAAGGTTACGTTAAATATAATTGTACTTGGATTCCTGACCGTCCCTTAGTAAGTTCAGAGATTGCCGAATTAAATTATTGGCGCAATCGCCTCTATCGACTGGGATTAATCGGTCAATACGATAACGGAATCGGTTTTGGGAATGTGAGTAAACGAGGAAAAATAGACAAAGAAATTATTATTTCTGGCACTAACACCGGGGGAATACCAGTATTAAATGAATCCCATTACACCACAGTTATAGACTACGATTGGAGAGAAAATCGGGTCACTTGTCGGGGAACAATCGCCGCTTCTTCAGAAACTCTCACCCATGCAGCGATTTATGAAGCGAATCCCCAGATTAATGGGGTGATTCATATTCATCATCGCCCCCTGTGGCAAAATTTGATGTATCGCGTGCCGACTACTCAAGAAAATATTGCCTATGGAACCCCAGAAATGGCCGCAGAAATTATCCGTTTATGTCAAGAAGAGCGTCTAGAGGAGCAACAAATTTTAGTGATGAGTGGTCATGAGGAAGGAATTATCGCCTTTGGGCAAAATTTAGCAAAAGCGGGTAATTTACTATTAGCCTATTACCAGCAATCTCAATCATCTTGAAAGTGACCTCCCCTTCAACTCAGCGCCAGGGAGACAAAAGTGGTTTTAATTTAGTCGTTTTTATGTTAACTTGTTTTGTAGATTTTCGCCTTTGAGGAATGCCATCGTGATCGACACCTTCCATCATCTATTTGTCTCGAGCGACTTTTCGCCTCTCACCAATGTCTTGATGACTATTTCGGAGCAAGACGTGGATATCATCGGGAATGTCCAGAAAGCCTTCTCAAATTTCGTCAAAACTGGGCAAGCATGGGCATTATTAATCGGTTTGATTGTCGGTTATATGTTTCGAGGTTTTACTTCTTATTAGCTTTTCGCCTATCGGTATTCAGCCAGAGCGAGCAATTCTTGCTATTCTTATGTTTGTAGGGTTGGAGATTTTTCTAACCTGAAGCGGTAATGCTATCAGCGCCGGATTATTCCCCAAAATTGTCCAGCATATTTTAGTTAACTTTATCCACAATCATCTAACGAAAACAGTGACAGCAAAGAAAACTTGGAGCGATCGCTTTGAAGGTAGTCTCCATCCTACGATCGTAGAATTTAACGCTAGTATTGGCTTTGATATCGAATTAATCGAGTATGATCTCACTGGATCTATCGCTCACGCCAAAATGCTCGCCCATACGGGTATTATCACCCCCGAAGAAGCAGATAGTCTCGTCTCTGGATTGGAACAAATTCGTCAAGAATACCGCACCGGCAACTTTAAACCCGGCATCGATCAAGAGGACGTGCATTTTGCCGTGGAACGTCGTTTAACCGAGATTGTGGGAGATGTGGGCAAAAAACTGCACACGGCCCGTTCACGGAATGATCAGGTAGGAACGGATATACGTCTGTATCTTAGACAACAAATTGATGATATTAGGCAAGAAATTCGCAATTTTCAGCAAGCTTTAGTCAATCACGCTGAAAACCATCTGGAAACCCTGATCCCCGGTTATACCCACCTACAGCGCGCTCAACCGATTAGTTTAGCCCATCATCTCCTCGCTTATTTTCAAATGGCCGAACGGGATCACCAAAGATTAGGGCAAATTCGCGCCAGGACTAATATTTCGCCCCTAGGATGTGGCGCTTTAGCGGGGACCACTTTTCCGATTGATCGTCATTACAGCGCCAATTTACTCGATTTTGAGCAGGTGTATAACAATAGTCTCGATGGAGTTAGCGATCGAGATTTTGCCATTGAATTTATGACGGCCGCTAGTCTGATTATGGTCCACCTGAGCCGTCTGAGCGAAGAAATGATTCTCTGGTCTTCCCAAGAATTTAGTTTTATCACTCTCACCGATAGTTGTGCCACGGGATCTAGCATTATGCCCCAGAAAAAAAATCCCGACGTTCCCGAATTGGTGCGCGGCAAAACAGGGCGGGTTTTTGGGCATTTACAGGCGTTATTGACCTTAATGAAGGGTTTACCCCTAGCTTATAACAAAGACTTGCAGGAGGACAAGGAAGCGTTATTTGATGGCGTTAAAACCGTGCGGATTTGTTTGCAAGCGATGACGGTACTTTTAGCCACCGGAATTCAATTTAAAACCGACCGATTAGCTAATGCGGTGGCGGAAGATTTTTCTAATGCGACGGATGTGGCGGATTATTTAGCCAGTAAGGGGATTCCCTTCCGAGAAGCTTATAATTTAGTCGGGAAAGTGGTTAAAAGCAGTTTGGCAGCGGGTAAGTTATTGAAAGATTTAACCCTGACGGAATGGCAAGAATTACATCCAGCTTTTCAGGCCGATATCTACGACGCGATCGCTCCTCGTCAGGTGGTAGCGGCCCGTAATAGCTATGGTGGCACAGGTTTTGAACAAGTGCGATCGGCTTTAATTCAAGCTAAAGCCATTCTCGATCATGATTGATATTGTTGGGGGTTTTGGGTTTTGGGGTATTAGTTAAAATTTCCCTATCTCTCTATCTCCCTATCTCCCTATCTCCCCATCCCCCTATCTCCTAATTCCTATGGGTCGTGTTTGGCATTTTATTAAAAGTGTGATGGGAATTATCTTTCGTCATCCTGTAACTGGGGTGACAATAATTCCGCTGCTTGCTGACGGTACAATTGTTTTAATCCGACGCAGAGACACCGGCAAATGGGCCCTACCGGGGGGAATGATCGATTGGGGGGAAGATATTTTTAATACTGCTCAAAGGGAATTAAAAGAGGAAACAGGATTAAATTTAGTCAGTTTAGGGCGTTTAGTCGGGGTTTATTCCTCTTTTGAACGTGATCCGCGCATTCACTCCATTTCATTGTTAATTGAAGTGACGGTTGCGGGGAATTTTCAGATCAAAGACACATTAGAAGTTAGTGAGGTGAGAGCTTTTAGCGTCGAAACTTTACCTCTAGGCAATCTCAGCCACGATAACGATCGCCAACTAGAAGATTATCTCAGGGGTGCCAATGTAGTGGCTTGATGTCGAGGGAAAGATAGTGGAGTTAGAATGTTTGGTTAAAGGCAAGTGAGATAACATTTAGGGGAAATCAACACAATGACATTTGATGTGGCAAAAGTAAATGCCAAAGGCCAGGAAGTCGAACGAAAAAAGGCAGAAGCCTCATATTTCGCCCAAGATTTGGGCAACGGCATCACCCTAGAAATGATTGCCATACTGGGGGGAACTTTCACGATGGGTTCACCAGCAAATGAGAAAGATAGTTTTGATGATGAACGTCCTCAACATCAAGTAACTGTCCCCCCCTTTTTCATGGGTAAATATCCCGTCACCCAGGCCCAGTGGAGAGCAGTTGCCTCTCGCACCGATTTAAAAGTAGAAAAAGACCTTGATCCTGATCCTTCCTACTTTAAAGATCCCCCCAAACCCCCCTTAAAAAGGGGGGCTTCCGATTCCCCCCCTTTTGAAGGGGGGGCTAGGGGGGGATCGCCCACGCGCTGGGATAGACCCGTGGAACAAGTCAACTGGTACGATGCGATCGAATTCTGTGCGAGATTATCGAAACTAACGGTTCGGGAATACCGACTACCGAGTGAAGCGGAATGGGAATACGCTTGTCGTGCCGGAACCACCACCCCATTTTACTTTGGGGAAACCATTACGGGGAAATTGGCCAACTACAATGCCAGCGAAACCTACGCCGATGAACCCAAAGGAGAATATCGAGAAGAAACGACTCCTGTGGGACAATTTTCCCCCAATGCCTTCGGACTGTACGATATGCACGGCAATGTCTGGGAATGGTGCGCCGATACCTGGCACGATAACTATGACGGTGCGCCGAGGGATGGCAGTGTCTGGACAGAAAATGGGTATGATAATCATTCTTCTCTGCGGGGCGGTTCTTGGTACATCGATCCATTTAACTGCCGTTCCGCTTCCCGCTACGACGAATACCGCCGCTTCAGCGGCAGCGACTACGGTTTTCGGGTGGTGTGCGGTGCTGGGAGGACTTTGTAACCCTTTTTCTCTTTTTTCCCTTTTTACCCTCATTCCCTATTTTTTCTCTTTTTTTTTCTTTTCCGCCTCACGGTGGGTCGATTTTTTTGAGAAAATGGCGTTAATGTTAAATTTTATACTAAATCTGGTTATTAAAGACTGATTATTTATTCCCCTTTTTGCCGTTTGCATAAGTAGAAAACGGGTTTCTCGGAGAAACCCGTTTTCTGTGGGTTACTCAAGAGTTATCGGTTATCAGTTGGGAAGGTGGTGTGATATTATGGGTAGTAAAGTTGATCAAAAAGCTGATCAGTTTGCTATTAGAATAGTGAACGCTGATCAATATCTCAGCCCAGAAAAGAAAGAAGTTATCCTGTTATAATAAAGTTAATTGATATTTGCTTAATTTAAGTTATGAACTTCAACCTTTATCTGGAAGATGAATTAAGTCAGCAACTACAGGCTTTATCTCGCTCTACAGGCAAATCCCAGAATGCTTTGATTCGAGAAGCAATACAGCTTTTAATTACCACAAAAGAACAGTCGCAATGGTCGTCAACCATCCTTAATTTTCAAGGGGTAAGTGATAGTATTGTTTTTGAAGCTTATAGAGAGGAACTTTCCCCACCTAGAGAAGATGAGGTGATTTAGTGCTGGTTTTGCTCGATACTTGTACGATTAGTGATTTTGTCAAAGGTGATAGCAACACTCTAGTGCAGATCAAAAATCATACTAAATCTGGTTATTAAAAACTGATTATTTATTCCCCCTTTTGTCTTTTGCATGAGTAGAAAACGGGTTTCTCCGAGAAACCCGTTTTCTGTGCGTTACTCAACGGATTTAAAAATTAGGTAAAACCCCACACTCAGCCCCCAGGAAAAACTTTTTCAGCAGACCCTAAATAGGGTCTGCTGAAAAAGTACGGGCGAAGCATTCGGATAGAAAATCTACGGTTTCACCGATAGGTTATTGCCCGAATGCTTCGCCCCTACAGGACACGGGCCGATGAAGACGCAAGGTTTTGAACGACGATTCTCTCAAAATCTTGCACCTGTGAGAGCAAAACAGAACCCTAAAACCCTTACCTCGTCTATATTTCACATTTATTCAGCATACCCTAAATACTGGCTTTCTCTCTTCAACGGCTGATTCCGCGAAGTTGCTGCAGAAGTTGATCAAGAATGTCTTCCATCTCTTCCGGGCTGCGGCCCATCCTGACCGGTCCGCGCAGAAACTCTTTAACCGTTATCTTTTTATCGCGGAAGTCACGGACAAAATTATAGATTTTTTCGGTGGATTGAACTTGTAATTTCATCTCCTCTAGCATTTGCTCAATCGGGTCGATGCCATCCTTCTCACGAGCGCGGCTGGCCCTCACCATCTCGCCTTCTGGGGTATTTCGCACCGAGCGCAGTTCTCTTTTCAGGTTCTCGTATTGCTTTTTGAGTAGTTCGTTATTGGTTTCAACCCTCTCGCACTGTCGTTTGAGGTCGCTTTCCGATGAGCCTTCAACCTCGAAAGTGTCCCCCATTTGATACTGTCGTTCGATTTCGAGCAGTTTGGCAATATCTCCCTCTTTATAGGCGCGGTTGACTTCCTTCATAATCTCGTTGTGACGCATCCGAGTTTCGGGATCCGTAACCTTGTCGGGGTGAAAAATCTCGGCCATTCTCAGGAAAGTGCGGCGTATTTGTCTAGATTCAGGAGATTTAGGCGAGCTTTCAGGTGATAGCTCTGTTCCATCATCGTGACGGTTATAGGAGTCTCCCCCAGAGAAGAAATCCTGCACGGATTGCTCTGATGCTCCTTCTGGTTCTTCGTCTCCGAAAAGTTCGTCAAGTTCTTCATCTCCATCGTCAAATTTCGGGCTAATCACCCCCGTTAACTGAAGTGTCTCGTAAATTCCGAGAATCCTTTTTTTTGTCTGCTGCCCCAATTTTCTAGCAGTGAGGATTTCGTCAAAAAGGGCGTGTATTTCGCGGTCGAGGTCGGTAAGTTTTTCATAGAGGGGTTGCCCTCTCTGGAAAATCTCCGTCGCTAGGGAACGCATCTGGTCGAGGAATTTCTTCAGTTCGTTGCGCTTTCTGCCAATCTGCTTGAGGAGCCACTGATGCTCCTCCTCTAAAGCTTGGAGACGAAAATGTAGGGAAGACAGCGCCAAGGAAGGAGAGGTAGGCGAATCAGAGGAGTTCGGTGATTTCGGCTTTTTAGATCTGGTCATTACTTTGGGGTGAAAGCATATTGTCTATTCTACCAAGCCGGAAGGAGCCGCATTCCTAAAACTCACCCTTGGCTCATTTTATTGTTTCTCCCCACTTCCATCACCCCATCACCCCAAGTCCACAGATAAGCTTAAGTGGCTAGAAGCTAGATATATCAATGGTCTTAATTAATCCTTATCAATCGAATTAAATTTTTGTACATAAAATTCTCGCTCAGATTAATTATTTTTTCCAAATTCCGCTAGACTTATTTAGTAAGTTCAATCGAGATTCAATATTCCATAGCTAAATTTCTATAGCACAGGCTAGAAGGAAAGTTTAGCGAGGGATTCCTTTACCCATAATTCAGCACACATATTTGCTTTAGCAAGCAGGTAGGAGATTCTATGTCAAATTTTTCGAGACGGAAATTTTTAACCACGGCGGCAGTTTCAGCAGCAGGGGCTGTTGTCCTGAAAGGTTGTGTGGGTAATCCCCCCGACACTACGGGTGGAACCAGCACCACCGCACCCGCTTCCCCGGTTGCTTCTCCTGTGGCGGTAGCTCCCGGAGAGGCCCCCGAAACCACCAAAATTAAATTAGGTTATATTCCTATTGTTGAGGCCGCACCTTTAATTATTGCCAAGGAAAAAGGCTTTTTCGCTAAACACGGGATGCCTGATGTGGAAGTCTCCAAACAAGCAAACTGGGGATCCGCTAGAGATAACGTCGAAATTGGGGCAGATGCGGGCGGAATTGACGGGGGACAGTGGCAAATGCCCATGCCTTACCTAATTTCCGAGGGACTAATCACCAAAAATAACGTTAAAGTCCCCATGTATGTGTTAGCGCAGTTAAACACCCAGGGTAACGGAATTGCGATCGCAGGTAAACACGAAGGCAAAAATATCGGTTTAGACCTAAAACCCGCCAAAGATTACATCCTCGCCATGAAAACGACGGGAACTCCCTTCAAAGCCGCCTATACTTTCCCGAAAGCTAATCAAGACTTCTGGATTCGTTACTGGTTAGCCGCCGGTGGTATTAACCCCGATACGGATATTAACCTAATTGCCGTACCCGCAGCCCAAACCGTGGCCAACATGAAAACGGGAACCATGGATGCGTTTAGTACCGGCGATCCTTGGCCAGCGAGAATTGTGGCTGATAATATCGGTTTTATGTCAGCTTTAACCGCAGAAATCTGGCCCTATCACCCGGAAGAATACCTCGCTATCCGCGCCGATTGGGTGGATAAAAACCCGAAAGCCACCAAGGCCCTATTAAAAGGAATTATGGAAGCGCAGCAATGGCTCGATCAGGAGGCAAATCGGGCAGAAGCGGCGGCAATTCTCGCTAAACCGGCTTATTTCAACCTCAAAGAAGAAATTATCGCCGGTCCCCTCAAAGGAATGCAGAAAATGGGTGACGGTAAACCGGAAATCACCGACAAAAATAAAGGGGTTTTCTACTGGAAAGATCCCGCCGGTAGCGTTTCCTATCCCTATAAGAGTCATGATCTCTGGTTTTTAACCGAAAGTGTTCGTTGGGGTTTCTTGCCGAAAGAAAGTTTAACCACTGCCTCCGCCTTAATCGACAAAGTTAACCGCGAGGATCTTTGGAAAGCGGCAGCCACAGAGTTAGGGGTTCCCGCCGCCGATATTCCCACCAGTACCTCCCGCGGTGTCGAGAAATTCTTCGACGGCAAAACTTTTGACCCCGCTAATCCCCAAGCTTATCTCGATAGTTTGGCAATTAAAAAATAGCGAGCTTTTCTCGATAGGCTAGGGGCATAAAATATCTAGTCTATTAATCCCAAAAGTGTTTTCTTCTCTCCCCAATCAAGTAACTTTATCTTCAACAAAGGAAAACGGCAAAATGGCAAGTAGCGTCAGCAGAAAAAGTAACGGTGGTTTCAACTTCGGTAAATTCTGGAAAAAGCATTCCCAAGACATTCTTCCCCCTATTATCGGTACCCTGGGTTTTCTGATTGTTTGGCAATTAGTCTCGATGCTGGGATTAATCAAATTACCCCCCCCATCCGACCTAATCACCAATGAGCGTACCCGTACCTATTTAATGTATCCTTTCTTTGATCGTGGGGGCATTGATAAAGGACTATTCTGGCAAACTTTAGCGAGTCTGCAACGGGTATTAATCGGTTATTTTTTTGCCGCAGTGGTTGGTATTGGCGTTGGGATTATGGTCGGTTTAAATTCTTTCTTAAATAAGGCCCTCGATCCCCTTTTCCAATTCCTAAGAACAGTTCCTCCTCTTGCTTGGGTTCCCCTATCTTTGGCCGCTTTACAACAAAACCAACCTGCTGCTTTATTCGTGATCTTTATTACCGCAGTTTGGCCGATTTTGATTAATACCACCGTCGGTGTCCAACAAATTCCCCAAGACTATATCAACGTTAAACAAGTCTTGCAATTGTCCAACAAAAAATTCTTCTTCAAGATATTAATTCCCTCAGCACTTCCCTACATCTTCACCGGTTTGAGAATTGCGATCGGTTTAGCTTGGTTAGCGATTATCGCCGCTGAAATCGTTATGTCGGGTATCGTCGGTATCGGTTTCTTTATCTGGGATGCCTACCAAAATAACTACATCAGCGATATTATTCTTGCGCTGTTTTATATCGGTGGTGTGGGTTTATTACTCGATCGCTTTATGGCTTGGTTGCAAAATCAAATCGTTCGTCAATAGGGAATTAATGGGGAAAGTTTCCCCATTTTTCAAATAACTGAAACTTGAGCCAATTTAAGGAGAAAAAACTATGAGTTTGTTTGTCGCTGTCGATAACATTGATAAAGTATTCCCCCTTAGTGGTGGCGGTGAATATGTGGCCTTGAAAGGGATCGATTTACAGATAAAAAAAGGGGAATTTATCTCCCTCATCGGTCACTCTGGTTGCGGAAAATCCACCCTCTTAAACATGATCGCTGGTTTAGATTTGCCCACGGAAGGAGTGGTGACTTTGCAAGGTCAAAGCATTAAAAAACCAGGACCTGATCGCATGGTAGTTTTCCAAAACTATTCCCTTTTGCCCTGGTTAACCGTCAAAGAAAATATCACTCTAGCCGTCGATCAAGTTCTCGCCCAACTATCAGAAGACGAAAGAAAAGCTGAAGTCGAAAAATATATCGATCTGGTCAATCTTCGTCATGCAGTGGATAAACGTCCCAACGAATTATCGGGGGGGATGAAACAACGGGTAGCGATCGCTCGCGCCCTAGCCATCCGTCCGAAAGTGCTGCTTTTAGACGAACCCTTTGGGGCGTTAGATGCCCTGACTAGAGGTAATCTACAGGAACAGTTAATGCAGCTGTGCGAAGAATACGAAATGACCTCGGTAATGGTGACGCACGATGTGGATGAAGCGGTGCTATTATCCGATCGCATCGTCATGCTTACCAATGGCCCCGGCTCAAAAATTGGCGGTATTTTGGAAGTGGATATTCCCCGTCCCCGCAAACGCATGGAAGTGGTGGAACACCCCAGTTACTACAGTCTCCGGAGTGAAATTATCTATTTCCTCAACCAACAAAAACGGATCAAAAAACTGCGCGCCCGCAAAGTCGAAGTTATTGCCCGTCACGGTTTAGAAAAAGTCAATCTAGAAATCGGTTTTGTTCCCCTCACCGCTTGCGCGCCCCTAGCAGTGGCCAAAGAAAAGGGATTCTTTACTAAACATGGTCTAGATGAGGTGAATTTAGTCCGAGAAACCAGTTGGCGAGGCGTTGTGGATGGGATCGCAGGGGGATTCCTCGACGGGGCGCAAATGCCTTCGGGAATGCCCACCTGGTTAACCGTCGGTGGTTATCAAGATCAACCTTTGCCGATTGTCAGCGCCCTGACTATGACTCGTAACGGTAACGGTGTCACCCTCGCTAAACGCTTCTATGACGAGGGAGTGATTGACGGTAACGCTTTAAAACAGATGCTATTGGAATCGAAGGAGCAGCGCCATATTTTTGGCATTGTTCACCCTTCCTCCATGCACAATTTGCTCCTGCGTTACTGGTTAGCGGCAGCGGGAATTGACCCGGATCAAGACGTTCACCTCGAAACTATTCCCCCGGCCCAAATGGTAGCCGACCTGAAAACTGGTAGTATTGACGGTTACTGTGTGGGTGAACCCTGGAATCTCAGGGCCGCTATGGAAGATATCGGTTATACCGTCGCCACCGACTTAGAAATTTGGCAGGGCCACCCAGGTAAGGCCCTGGGAGTCCGGGAAGATTGGGCCAATAAATACCCTAATACCCATGTCGCTTTAGTCAAAGCACTGCTGGAAGGTTGTAGCTACTGTGCCGAGGAAGGGAATCAGGAAGAAATTCGTCAAATCCTCGCCAGTCGTCAGTATCTTAGTACCAATATAGATTATATCCAACTGGGTGATCCCAACTCCTACGCGTGCAGTCTCGATCAACCGATGAAAGAATATGCACACCATCTGTTCTATGGAGAAGGGGTAAATCGTCCCAGTCGTACCGAACACCTCTGGATGATGACCCAAATGGCGCGCTGGGGCCACATTCCTTTCCCCCGTAACTGGGTAGAAATTCTCGAACGCGTCTGTCGGGTGGGTGTTTTTAGTACCGCAGCCCGGGAATTGGGTCTAGGGGATATTAAATATCGTCGCACACCGATCCTTTTATTCGATGGTATCGAGTTTGATGCCGAGGATCCGATCGGTTATCTCAATAGTTTAGAGATCAAACAAAACATCACCATGGCCGAAGTGGCTATTGATGCTCGTCCTAGTGCCAGCGAATCTCGCAAAATTGCCTAAAAATCAACTAAGGGGATAATTATTAGCCAATTATCCCCGGCCATTGCCCCTATTAACTATTTCCCCCAAAGACTAATCATGTACACCACCACCGACACAATTAACCGAGCAACCCAGGCCCCCAGTAAAGAAGCTTTTGTCACCATTGAAGGAGTTTCTAAGGTTTATCCCACTCCCAGAGGCCCCTACACCGTCCTCAAGGATGTTAATCTCAGCATCAATGAAGGTGAATTTATCTGTGTGATCGGTCACTCCGGTTGCGGTAAATCGACCCTATTAAATATGGTGTCGGGTTTTTCTTCTCCCACCGATGGCATCGTTAAAGTTAACGGTAAGAAAATTACTAAACCCGGGCCCGATCGCATGGTAGTGTTTCAAAACTATGCTTTATTACCTTGGTTAAGCGTTTTTGAAAATGTCTATCTCGCGGTAGATGCGGTGTCTCCCAATGCTCCGGAAGCACAAAAACGCTCGATCGTGCGGGAACATTTAGCTATGGTGGGTTTAACCGAAGCTATGGATAAAACCCCTCCCCAAATCTCCGGGGGGATGAAACAACGGGTTTCGATCGCCCGGGCCCTTTCTATCCGTCCGGAAGTGTTGATTCTCGATGAACCTTTCGGTGCGTTGGATGCGATTACTAAAGAGGAATTACAGGAAGAATTGCTGAAAATCTGGCAAGATAAACGCTGTACGGTGTTGATGATTACCCACGATATCGATGAGGCCCTTTTCCTCGCTGATAAGCTGGTAATGATGACCAATGGACCGGAAGCGAAAATCGGCGAAGTGATGAATATTCATTTCCCCCGTCCCCGCGATCGAGAGAGAATTATGGAGGATCCGGAATATTATCGTCTGCGTAACTATGCCCTCGACTTCCTCTATAATCGTTTCGCTCACGATGATGTCAGCTAGATGCGAGCATTTGTATTAGTTTGGGGTGCGGTTGACTTAAAAGCGATCGCACCTAGATTTTTTTTCTGGGGAAGCCTTCTTCAAGTAAAATTATTTCTAAGTAGGTAAGTAGGTAGGCACAATTATTTGTAGGATGGGTTAGCGGTAGCGTAACCCATGCGGGCGTTGGGTTTCATGCTTCAACCCAACCTACGTTCATTTTATATTTAATTCCACTCACCCACTTAGATGTTAAAAATTGTCAGATACTCCCCTTATAAAGGGGGGATTAAGGGGGGATCAGCTTACTTGTTAGCTAAATAGAACAATTAGCAATAAAATACAATAATAATTTTTACTTTTTACTTAATTGATCATGCTCAAACAGATACGGAAACTACTTATCAATTTCGGACAACAATGGCGCGATGAAGATTTCATGAGGTCGATTCATCTCATTGAAAACATAGTTTCTAAGGTTTTATCCGTAGCCTTAATTGTTGTTATTATTGTTTCTCTTTATGACCTAGTAGTTATCCTAATCCAAGATTTATTTACTACGGAACCCGTCGGTTTTTTTAGCAAAACTTTAATTGAAATCTTCGGTTTATTTCTCAATATTTTAATTGCCTTAGAGTTATTAGAAAACGTCACTGCTTACTTAAGAAAACACATCGTACAGGTTGAATTAGTAGTAGTTACGGCTTTAATTGCCATCTCTCGAAAAATTATTATTTTTGACCCCAAGAAATACAGTAAAGATGATTTAATTGCCCTCACCGTGGGAACCTTAGCTTTAGCGGCAAGTTATTGGTTAATCAGAAAAGTTAATCGCGACAATCGCTCTTGAAATAAGTAGTCGTGACATGATTGATGCCAATAATTGCCGGTTGGATTTTGGTCAAATTGGCAGACTTTTAGCAAAATCACCTAGCTCTCTATAGTCTGAGTATCCTTGCATAGTTCCTAATATTATTATTAGCAAAACTAGCGATAAAGGATGTCTTTTCCGTTTATTTTTCCGAGAGTCCTTGACTTATTTAAGTTTTTCTATTAAGCTAAACATATCTTTAAAATATTAACGGTCACTCTCTATTTTACCTGATAGTGATTGCTTTTGACTTTCTGACCGTATTATGAAACAACCCTAACCTTGAAGGGGGGTGAGGATGTCATAATAGTCAGTCCCTATCTACCATATCTCTAAAAACCATGAGCGATCCTCGTCTATCTCTAGTGGCAGCTGCCCGAAGATTTTATCAACTGGGTTGGATGCTTGGCACGGCGGGTAATTTATCCGCTAAAGTTGATGATCATAGTTTTTGGATTACTGCCAGTGGCAAAAGTAAAGGTAAACTCACAGAAGAGGATTTTGTGCGCGTGGATCTGACGGGAAAAGTCAGGGAATTAGCTCATCGGGATAATCGTCCTTCGGCAGAAACTAGCATTCATCAGGTGATTTATCGTCTCTTTCCCCAAGCACAAGCTTGTTATCATGTTCACTCGGTGGAAGCGAATTTAGTTTCCCGTTTTGCTCGCGAGGACAAGTTATCGTTACCTCCCTTAGAAATATTGAAAGGTTTAGGTATTTGGGTAGAAAATCCTCAAGTATTTATGCCGGTTTTTGCTAACTATCTCGATGTGCCGAAAATTGCCGCAGAAATAGAAAGTAGATTCTCAACTTTCCCCCCGGAAATTCCCGCTTTACTGATTTCTGACCATGGCGTGACGGTGTGGGGTGAGTCTCTAGAAACTACCGAGAATTATTTAGAGATAGTCGAGTATATTTTTCGCTATCTAGTGGCAGCCTATCAAGTAAAACCTTGGTAAACCTTCATTTAGACAAGGCAATCAGAAAAAAAATTGCCGATATTTACCAAGGCGCCACCCAGATTCGAACTGGGGGTAAAGGTTTTGCAGACCTCTGCCTTACCACTTGGCGATGGCGCCGATTAATCATTATTCATCTTAGCATAACAGATGACAGTTTGCCAAGAGTGGAACCCAAGAGTCAAGCGATCGATCTATAATTTAGGCAGCGGTTCTCTAATCTAGTGGGTGATTTTAGGCTTAAAAAAGCGATTATGATGATAAATCAAAGGTATTTACTAACTTTTATCGGTTTATTGGCTTTATCCTTGCCAGTACAGGCTAATAATGCCGTTTACCTTAGCCAAAGTTCTAATACTGCCGCTACTTTCGACAGTTATCGTCAAGAATGTTTACAAAGAGCGCGTGGGGAGGGATTAGCTGCTGATGTGGCAAAGGACCTATGCGACTGCACGATTAAAAAATTCCAAGCTCGTTACAATCTACAGCAATTCCGCGCCCTCGTGCAGAAGTCGAAAACCGATAAAGCTGCCGCTAGGACTTTAGCGAGTGTGGGAGAAGCTTGTTTTGATGAGATTTTGTACGAATAGCAGTTATCAGTGATCAGTAAACAGTTATCAGTTATCAGCTTTTTCTCTCCCTTCTCCCCAATTCATAATTCATAATTCATAATTCCCCTCTCCCCTCTCCTAGGGTGTTGAAAACGCTTACAGACCTTTTTAACCGCAAACACGCACCCGACAAGCTGTATTAAGATTAAACTAATACAAGTATATCAGAGGCGGTAAGAGTGGGTTTAGAACTAAGAGTTGCAATTTGAATAGCTGCTAGTGTACCTGTCCCGTCCCCATCAAAGAATAATCCTCCAGTGATTGTATTATAAATAAAGCGATTGCTGGCATTTAATGCAGTTGTTCCTAACACAAATTGAGCGGCTGTAATCGCAACTCCTGCGGCTAAACCACCGCCAAAACCCCCAGCAGAGACAGTAATTTTATCCCCCTGACTGGAGAGAAAATCAGTAATTGTGTCAATCCCTTCATTGCGGTTGTTGAAGGTAAAGCGATCGCCACCCGCACCGCCTGTTATGGTATCATTACCAGTACCACCAATCAAGGTATCATTCCCATCACTACCATTGAGGATATTGTTACCACTATTACCCGTCAGGATATTGTTAGCAGCGTTACCTGTACCATTAATATTTGCGCTTCCTGTTAGGGTCAGATTTTCCACATTAGCGGGTAGGGTAGTGGTGACATTAGCGGTTAAGGTGTCGCTGATGGTGACAATTCCCTTGTTATTGGTAAGAGTTGCATTGACGGGATTACTGAGATTAATGGCAAAAGTTTCGTTTGCCTCATTAAGGTTATCATTTAAGATGGGAATGCTAATAGTAGCAGTGGAAGTATTAGGTGCAATGGTGAGAGTTCCAGTTTTGCTAGTGTAATCTACATTGGCGGTAGCGTTAATGGGTGCAGTGGTATAGTTGACGCTAATTGGTTGCGGATTTGGATTGTTGACAGTGACGGTGAGGATGGCATTATTATCTAAGCCTTCGACCACGGTAATATTATTGATGGATAGTTGGGAAAAGTCGTCATTGGTAATTGTCCCCGTCACTGCGGTGGTTGTACCCATTGTATAACCTGTCCCCGCAGCGAGGGTTAAAATAACGGTTTCGTTAGGTTCAACTGTGGTATCCGCAGTGGGATCAATTGTTACTTTAGCAGTGGATGAACCAGCAGCAAAGGTGACTGTATTATTAGTACCTGTACGAGTGTAGTCGGTATTAAGAGTCGCTGTCCCTCCGAGGGTGTAATTGACTGTTAAAGCATTTGTTGTTACACCAGTACGGGTGAAGGTATAAACCAGATTACTTGTCCCGTCTTCAGTAACACTACTGGGAGAAATAGAAAGAGTAACAGTTTGTGGACTGGTAAACTCACTCACATCAATAATCTTTAAACCGTCTAAACCATAAGCCACATAAGCATAGTTACCGACTACTTGTACGTCATAAGTATTATGCTGACCAGAAGTATCATAATTACCCTTAAGAGTGGGGTTTGATGGGTTGCTGATGTCGATGATTTCCAGTCCCCCATTAAGAGAATTACTTACATAAGCATAGTTACCGACTATTTCTACACCATAAGCAAAATAAGTATCATAATTACCCTTAAGAGTGGGGTTTGATGGGTTGCTGATGTCGATGATTTGCAGTCCTAAAAGATGAGCTACATAAGCATAGTTACCTACTATTTGTACACCATAAGCATCGTCAGAACCATAATTATAATTACCATTGAGAGTGGGGTTTGTTGGATTGCTGATGTCGATGATTTGCAGTCCAGACCTAGTAATTATATAAGCGTAGTTACCGACTACTTGTACATCATAAGCAGGGACTGCCTCAGAAGTATAATAATTACCCTTAAAGGTGGGGTTTGTCGGGTTGCTGATGTCGATGATTTGCAGTCCCGTATAAGTATCAGCTATATAAGCATAGTTACCGACTATTTGTACACCGTAAGCCCAGCCAGTATCATAATTACCCTTGAGAGTGGGATTTGTCGGGTTGCTAATGTCGATGATTTGCAGTCCTGAATCCCCATCAGCCACATAGGCATAGTTTCCGACTACTTGTACATCATAAGCATAGCCAGAAGTATCATAATTACCCACTAAAGAAAGAGTAAATACTCCCTGATAAGTGTTGAGGATATCCAGCTGAAAAACCCCAGATGTCTGCAACTCCGACAAATCTAAGGTTTCAACAAAGGTTTGATTCTCTCCCTTTATCGCCGGAAAACTC
Source organism: Microcystis wesenbergii FACHB-1317 (assembly GCF_014696875.1). Taxonomy (GTDB): domain Bacteria; phylum Cyanobacteriota; class Cyanobacteriia; order Cyanobacteriales; family Microcystaceae; genus Microcystis; species Microcystis wesenbergii_A. The sequence goes on from NZ_JACJQV010000142.1 coordinate 39,641, forward strand.
ACCTCTAACTCCCAACTTCCTCCTAATGCTGCATTTCCTACCCGTCTGCTGGAAGCCGCTATTTTTGCTCTAGTAACTTGGGACAATTTATTAATAAACTCTGTCCCCGCATCTCCCGCCGCGACCTGACAACCGTACAGTAGAATATGATTAATCTTCGCCCAATTCTGTAACTGTTGGCGATAATCGTAAATATTTGTTAAATTAAGTTGACAATTCCCTAAATATAAGCATCCTGGCGCACCATGGGAAACAAGGTGAATGGTGGTAATCTGGGGATTTTGTTGTAAAAAAGCGGTGATTTGTTCGATTCCGTCTTGATTGGGAGTGAGAATAACGGTGGCGATTCCAGGGATTACCCCAGCTTGGAGGGTTTGATAATCGGTAACACCAGCATCAAGAAAGACTACGGTAGCGGTTAAACGCTGATTTCTCGCACTATTCACCTGATTAACTTGACTCAAGCCATCAGATTGAGCGAAATTGAACAAAATATCGTCAACAGCCGGAAGAATCGGCAAAAGAGTAGAAGTCATGACGCTGACCTAGAAAGACGACTGCGGCTATTTTATGCAAACAATCGCCAATTTTTCAAGACCCCTGTAACATAAATTAACATTTATACAAGAAAACGGGTTTCTCAAAGAAACCCGTTTTCTAAAGAAGTTCTAGGATTGGATTCTTGCGAAAGACTGCTTAAATTCTGCGAGAGAATTAGCAGTGGCTGCTAATTTTAGTAGCTCTTCTAAGATAGTAGGGTTAGTGATTTTGCCGATTATCTCTTCAATTTCTGAAGAAATTTGTCCAAAACGCACAGTTAAAACTGTTTTGATGTCATCGCGGCTTTTTTCTAACGCGCCAATTTCCTTGCCAATTTCCTTACCAATTTCCTTACCAATTTCCTTACCAATTTCCTTGCCAATTTCCTTACCGCGTTCGATTCCTCGTAACTCCATATTACTCATTAAAGGCATGGTTCTTTCCTCCTCAAATTGTTTGATTTTACTCTCTAAACTTGACTGCAATTCAGTTGATAAAGTCATCATATTGTCGATGATTTCAAACAGTTTACTAAGTAAGATAGGTATTACCCACACTACTTATTTATGATGATACTAAAAGACTTCCTACACTCCTCAAAAGAATTTACTATAAGTGCGGCTTTTAACATCTCTTCTAAAACCGAAATAACTGAAGCATCATTGATACATTGTCCAATATCTCCAGGGATATCGCCTAGTCGGTTTTCCAAAACTTTTTTCACAAAATCACGAGCATTTTCTAACGCTCCAATTTCCTTACCAATTTCCTTACCGCGTTCTATTCCTCGTAACTCCCCAATTTCCTCACCAATTTTCCTTCCTCGTAACTCCATATTACTCATTAAAGGCATGGTTCTTTCCTCCTCAAATTGTTTAATTTTACTCTCTAAACTTGACTGCAATTTAGGGGATAAAGTCATCATATTGTCGATGATTTCAAACAGTTTAATTATCTGTTCCCTCTCGAACTCCTTTTCATATAATCCTCTGATTAACTTCCATTTCCACTGTTCCCGTTCTGGCAGCTTCCCAGTAGTCGCTTTCGTTTTCAGGTGTGCCATGACTATTATAGCAAAGGGATTGCTACTTGCTTCTAGTTCTGACCAGCTTTCCTCATAGTCCAGTAATTTAACCGTTGGGAATTTCAGGCTGACTTCACAACCAGCGATAGTATAATTATAGGAATCTGGTCGCCAATTTACTCGTTCATCCCCTAAGATAGCGAGACTGATAACCGGTTTCTGATACAAATCAAAAGCCCGATAGTTATAAATATACATCCTCTGAGGGAAATTTTCTTCGTACTGGCTTTGAATTTCAATATGAATCAAAATCCAGATTTCTTCTCCACTGAGTAACCAGACTTTATAGAGTTTGTCAGCGAAACGTTTTTTTGTTTTAGCGGAAGCGGTAATCCGTTTGAGTTCTTTTTCTAGGGATTCGGGAATTTTTGTCCAATCAATTAGTTGGTGAACTTCGGGAAAAAAGAAGTATAAAAACGCCTCAAAATACTCGGTTAATGCTTCTTTCCAGGGTTCATCATAATTAGCGGTTGTCTGTTTCATTATGACAATTTTAGTGGGTTGTTGTCAGAAGGCGATCGCTAACGTCAAAGCTAGGCAGTTAAAGTATTTAACCAATTGATTAAATCTTCAACCGTAGAGAAATCGAATAAAGCTTCTCCTAATGCTTCAACATCATCAATACTTAACTCCATGATTTTAGTTTCTAATGAAGGATTAATCTCCCCTAACTTGCGTTTAAGTTGACGAAGAATCAATGTCTTTTCCCGTTCGATACCTTGTTCGATACCTTGTTCAATACCTTGACGCATCCAACTGGTGGTAATTTGCATAACTCCCTCCTGTACGGGTTGACTAAATGTGCTAATCTCTTCTTGGAATTGTCTCTCTTCGACTGGATTTAGATTGAGATATGTATCAATAAATCCGGAAATTAATTGCATTTTCGCTGGATTTAACCTTAAAGTAATTAACAAGCGCAGACATTCCGCTTTTACCTTGGCTCGCTCTTTCTCGGCAATGTTCATCTTAGCCATCAAAGCTGAAGCAACCGGATTCGGTTGATTAAGAAAATCTCGCCAATTTAATCGATTTAACTGTACTACTTGATAGTTAAATTCTAAGACTTTTAAATCGGGAAAATCGACTACATATTGACTAATTGCATCTCTTTTTGGCTTTGAATAAGAAAAAATTACAATCGGATAAATCGGTAAGACAAATTTCTCATGAAAGCGAGCAAAATAAGTAAACAGCCGCCGATTAAACCACTTGCGGGAACTTTCCTGCGCCTCTACATGAATCAGAAAAAAAGATTCTTTTCCTCGAAACTTAACCTGTGCGACTAAATCGCTTTCATGTCTTTCTCCTTCCGTGACATCGGTAAATACTTCTTTGTCTAAAAAAGTAATCGAGTCCCTATCTAAATAATCCATCAATTGAGGAAAAAATAACTCAATAAATTCGACAAAAAAGGTGGAGATTAACTCCTTAAATAAGCGATCGTGGTCAATATTATTAGTCATGTAATATCATCTTAACTAATCTGAGCGATGAATGACTACTCTTCTCTATTATATTCTGAGAAGTCGGTTTTGGCAACGGATTGTTATGACCTTACCCCCTTAACCTACAGCGATGGCCAAATTCGCCCAAAATCCGTCAGATTGAGCTAAATCGAACAAAACATCGTAAAAGGCAGGAAAAATCGGCAACAGGGGAGAAGTCATGACATTAACTGCAAAGGTTTATTGCTAACAGTTTTAGCCCAACAATCCCCAATTTTTCAAGGGTGCTATCACAAAAATTAACATTTATTACAAGAAAAAGGGTTTCTCAAAGAAACCCTTTTTCTAAATAGTTTCTCGAAGAAACCCGTTTTCTCTGTTGAGAATGAAGCTTATCTCTGAATTACTTCCTCACCATGAAAATTTTACAGGGTGATGGCGAGGGGGATACTTTCCGCCTTAACCTTTCTCTTTCAGCTAAAACCCCCTCCGAAGCAATCTTACCCCTTGGCAGTCCAGAAAACGGGTTTCTCGAAGAAACCCGTTTTCTAAATAAGTAGTCGTGCAAAATTAATTTCCTAGTCGAGACTCCGAGACTCCGAGACTCCGAGACTCCGAGACTCCGAGACTCCGAGACTCCGAGACTCCGAGACTCCGAGACTCCGAGACGGGATACAGCTATTAGGGATCGGATTTGAGTTTTCAGTTCACTGTTTACTGATCACAGCAGAAGTCTGACGGAGTAGTGGCTTAGATGTGTAATTAATTGTGCTTAGATACTTAGTTTCTCGAAGAAACCCGTTTTCTAAAATCACAACTTAATCTAATTCATTTGCCGTTTGCAAAACCTCCTCATAAAGTTGACGACTGATGCGAAAATTTGCTGGGAGTATTAGAGCATCGATTATGGGTTGAACCTTAGAAATCAATCCTCTATTTTTAGCGATTAAAAGAACTCCTAGAACCCCCGTAATTGACCGCCCCAAACGCACAGCCTCCCTCCTGCCAAGACGCTCATCAATTAACAATTCATCTGCTTTTAATTCCAAAGCAAGAGCGATTGCTTCTGCTTCGCCAATATCTAAATTATAGTCATTGCTCAAACAAGCCACAAGTTCCAAATTAGCGGCTTGTTTAACCTGTATCCAGTTCAGAGAAATTATCGCTTTAATGCGGATATCTTCCTCAGTTAAATTAGCCAATTCATTGGCAACTGCTTGGGGAATAATAACATTAGTATATAGCAATTCTTGGAGCTATGAGGTACAATAGAAAGCAAATAGACAAATAATAGAACTTACCAGCTTCCTATGAGACCCTATTCCGTAGATTTTCGCCAAAAAATTATCGATGTCTGGAAGAAAGAAAAAATTTCCATTCGAGG
>NZ_JACJQV010000143.1 GCF_014696875.1 Microcystis wesenbergii FACHB-1317
CAATTTCTCAGAACAAATATCTGAAAAATTTTTAAAATGCCTTGCTTTGCTTGCCCCGTAAGCGATTGAAGACAGACAAACAAGGAATCAAACTAGAGAATGAATCAGCCCTAGGCTAGGCTGTTGACTCTGTGCCTTTTTGAATGATAAAAGTTCATGCAGTTTCTGTGTCGTCAATATTGGCTGAAAATAAAGTTTTTCTCTTTGAGAGCATAGATTGTCCAAAAACTTCAACGAGCCATTCTTTAACATCGGCAAAACTAATGGCTTCGAGTGCACTTTTCACAACGCCAGTCGTTAGATTCATCGTAGATAAACAAATGGTTAATAACATCTGTCCCATCTCTTTAAATGGACAACGTGCAGAAAATTGCTGATATTTTCCAAACAACGATTCAATCACATCAGAAGTGGCTAAAAAAGCTTCTTTATCCTTGATTTGTGAACACTGATTAGTCAGGTAATCAAAGAGCTGTTGTTGGAAATCCTGAAGGGAACTGTTAACAAATTCAAATTGATTTTCCTGAAAATATTTCAGAGATTGAAAATTAATTCCTAATTGTTTTAATTGGGTTTCTAGACTGCGTGTCATTGTCACCATTTGATTCCAGTAAATCAAGTCTGCTTCGTAATCAACTAACCATCCCAACTTCTCTATTATTTTCGGATAAATCAGCGAAGGTTCAATATCTGGCATTAATTTAATCAGAGTCTCTTCTGGAGAGTTTAACAGATTAATTCCCCAATTAGTCAGTCTTTCAACATTAAAGTAACGACACTGAGAACGTTGCGCTGGAGGAGATAAAAAAGATAATTCTGTTTGTTGGAGTCTTTGTCTACATATATTACATTTTTGAATAAATGACTGATATCTATCATCTGCATCTAACCTATATTTTAAAAGCAAAGCCATTGCATGAGTGACATCATGAGTGTAAATGACTTCTGGATAATTTTCTTGATATAGCTTGATTCCACGTGCAAGGTCACTACCATGATCTGCGACTATTTGTACTGGTACACCTACTCTTTCAGTTATTTTATCTAGCTTACTAAGGATTATTTCCCCTTTTGTCGAATCCATAATTTCTAATCCTAGTAGTTCTACATCTTCAGGTGATAAACCTCGTTCTTGAGCAATTACTTGTTCGATAAGATACTGCCGCGAAACTCCTAATACGACTAGAGCTTTTTGCTTTCCTAGTTCGATGGTAAAATCAATAATAAATATCCAATCATCTCGATATTCTTTTTTCCTTGTCAATTCATATATTCCAATTCTTCCTAGCCATTTTCTTAGACAACTAAAGCTTGGAGTTGTCTTTGATTCAGAATCAAATAACTCGAATACTTTCTCTGTCGCTCTCAAACTGATGCCACAATCAATTAAAAGTCCTAAAGCTTGCTGAATTGTCTTAACATCGTAAGAATGACCTTTGATATTTAATTCCTCACTGTTCTCACCTAAGTTTGCTGCCTCGGTTTCAGTTTCTTCTTTTTTTTTGACTATTTTTGCTTCTATATTCTGCTCTTTTATCTGTGATTCTGCTGCCAGCGCACGTTGTTTCCATTGCTCTCGTGACGCAGATAAATCTCTGACTTTTATTTCTAGTGCTCTAATTTTTTTTTGTTTATCTAAGGCTTTTTCTTTCCAGCTATCTCGACCTTTCTGAAATAACCGTGCTAATCTACTAACTGGACTTTTAAACTCTGGCATTTACTTTTCCTCTGCTTGATTTTAACGACAACATTATTGTATGAAATAATTTTACCTTAAAACCAACAAAGTCAACAGCCTAGGCAGGGGGGGTGTGGGGTTTTACCGATTTTGAGGTAGTCAGTTACCTAATTTTCAGGGAAAAAGTCCTGGAATTTTCCCCCCGATCCCCGCAATGGCTGGCACTTTTTGAGGGGAAAAAAGTCTAAAAGTCTTATCCAACAAGGTTTTTAGATTTATTCAGCCAACCCTAAGTAGGCCATAGTTTTTGAAATTTGGTATGAGTTGGTGCTTTTCTAAGCGTGTTGTGGTGGAATAGGTCTGGCAGCAAGGGATTTTCTCAATTTTTTAGGAGCGTGTCAATCGTTATACTCCGGGAGGATGGGCAACTGTGACATAATTTGGGACTAGGTACGGTAAGAGTCGCTAGTGAACCCCGTTAGCCTTGGAGACTTCCATGCTAGACACCATTTCCACCCTATCCCCAAAACTAACAGCGATCGAATCCACGGGAAATCCTCTCCCGAAAGTTGCTACTTGTTCCTCCACCTGTCGTTACTGTCGGTTTTATAAGTTTCAGGGGAGAGGAAATGGCCATTGTCAACGCTTGGGAGTCCCTGTTCACAGTCATTGGCGCGCTTGTCCTTTAATTTGTCCACCTTTTGCCCCTTCGTGGGAAAGGTCGGAAAATGGGTAATTCTAAGTAGTTATCTGGATTTTACCACCTGTATCGAGCAATTTTCTCCCCATCCCGCTCCCTGCGAGGATGGGGTTTTAATCGAAACCGATGCTTTCCACTCCACCGCTATCGGGACTGGTGGCGACAAAATAGAGAATTCCTGACCCCAGACAAGCGATCGCTATACTAAAGCAGATCATCCAGACTTGAGCAGGTTCGTAGCTATTACTATCGATCGCTCGCCGGATGAGAAAATATCGGCGCGTGGCGATGACAACGGTTAATAATCCCACCATAGCGAAGACAAAACCCAACAACCAACCTAGTCCTAGAGATGACGAAGATACTGTTCGTAAACGCAAAATGACCAGACCAAAACCCATCAAAGCGATCGAGGCGCGCATCCAAGACAGATAGGTGCGTTCGTTGGCCGAATGATCTCGCCAGTAATCAGGGTTAAATTTCTGCTTTGTCTTTCGGGATTTAAACAGCATAGAGGAGTTCCTAGCAATCAAATTCAATAAAATCAAGTATTCTTTCTTCTGGTTTTAATAAATTGTTTTTATCATCTAGTTTTTCGCTTATCTTTAGCCAATTCAAGGGACTTGAGCAGATTATCATCCATAAATAGGGGGAGTTTACCGTCCCATCTTTCGATCGCTTTGTTCTGTAAAACTTCTGGACTTAAGGAGTCTTGGAGAATGCGATGAGCTTCCGCCTCTCCCTTAGCCAGATTGATTTTTACTTCCGATTCTTTCAGAGCTTTCAGCACCATAAAACCGGCTTTTTTGGCCTCCTGTTCGGCAATTTGTTTGGCTTCCACCGCATCGGTAAAGCGATCGGAAAAGTTGACATGAACCAAAGAAACATCATCGACACCGATATGATAATTTTTCAGTCTTTCGCTCAAACGAATATCCACTTCTCCTTTGACTTCTTCCCGTTTAGTAATTAATTCTTCTGCGGTATATTTAGCCATAACTTCCTTGAGAATTTCCTCGACTGCTGGATCGATTACTCGTTCAATGACAGCCGCTTCATCGCCAATTTGTTGAAAAATATTATTAACTTCTGATGCTAAAATATGCCAATTAAGGGCCACATCTGTAAATACTTCCTGTAGGTCTTTGGAGGAAGCTTCGGCCGCTATCTGTTGTTTTTGGATTCTCACACTTAGTTTTTTTACCGTGTTAACAACGGGAATAATCCCATGAATACCCTCATTAAGTATTTTCTCCTGTACTTGACCAAAGACCATTAAAACCCCTCTTTCTCCCGCATTGACAATCACGAAAGGATTAAAAATAATCGCCAAAATTAATAACAAAAAAAAGATATTACTTGGTCTAGCTAAAAGACGAATTTTGAGCATTTTACTTGAGAAAAGAGATGGTTAATAGGATAGGTTTACAAATCAATAAAAAGGCTGTTTCTATCTTGATAATTTTATCTATAAAATAAAAGTAAACTTGTCCTGTATTTTTTAGATAAAGTCAGATTTAGTCTCGTTATTTATTTCCCTTCTAGCTGGCGAAATATCGAAAAATACTTGTCTATTTATAGTTATCATAGTAGCCGATTAAATGTTTTGGAAATCATGAATTTAAACGAGCATCTCGTTAGTTTTAGTCAGAAATTTGGTCAAAAAAGCATTTATTTATCCAAGAAAGTAATCGGGGTTATCCAGAAGCAATTATAACAAAATTTCCCTTGTCTTAAATGGTACATTCTCATTTCACCAGTCTAGCTGGTACTTTCTTTTGTAAGTAGGTAGATGTTAAAAATTGTCAGATGCCCCCCTTATTAAGGGGGGATTAAGGGGGGATCGGCACCCCCTGATCAAGGGGGGATTAAGGGGATTAGAACCACTTACTTAGCAATTACCTTAACATAATCTAGTTTCGGCATAAAAGATATTTTGTATAAAGGATATCTCGATAAATTGACTCACAAAAATGGCTATGGTAGAACCCTAAATACAGTAAGCGGATAAGCCTACTGTACTGATTCCATTCCCTAACGAGGTCATTTATCGATGAGTCATCTTTTCACGCGGTCGCGCCACCTCGCCGCTCTTTTCAAAATCGCCGGCACGACGACCGGAGTGGCCTTGGCTCTAACGACCGGAACATCCGCGCGTGCGGCGGGTTTTCTCCCCTTTTCCTTTCAAACCAACGTTACGGCCAGTCCGAACCTAACTGGAAATCCTAATCTTCTCAACGATCCCACTAGAGATGTCCGTCTCGATTCAGTGGTTTTCAACGGTTTAACGGTCAGTCAGTTCGATCTGGTGAATTCCGCAACCGTGATTCGCAACGATACTTATTTTAATGCCGCTAACGGGGAAACTTACGGAATTCTCCATGCGGGTTACGGACCGAACACGACTAGCGATCCCCTGGTCGGGGTAGGGTCGTTTCATTCTCGCAAATGTCATTCAATCAAATCCTTATCTGGCAAGGTTTTCAGTCAATTTCTCAGAACAAATATCTGAAAAATTTTTAAAATGCCTTGCTTTGCTTGCCCCGTAAGCGATTGAAGACAGACAAACAAGGAATCAAACTAGAGAATGAATCAGCCCTACTGGTCGGGGAGGGTCCAGCGAAACCGAACCCCACGGGAGCGGATATAGCGGCCAGTTTGGGCAATTTAAACCTGAATAGTCTCCTCGTAACCCGTGAGAATGCCGATACTGCGATTATCGAGGTTTCTTTCGCCCGACCGGTGAATACGTTCTTTTTCTGGGAACGGGGGGGAACGCCGGGGGGAGCCGTTGCGGGGGATAGCGATTTACTGGTGGAAGCGCTCGCGGACGATGGAACGACGGTTTTAGCCAGCTATAAAATTTTACGCGCGAACTACACGAAAGCGGACTATAACATCAGCACAATCGTTCCTCCCGTCCTCAACAACGGCCCGTTCAATATTGGTTCGATCGGGATTAGGCTCGACGGTATCCGCGCGCGAACCCTGCGCTTAACTAGCGAGCGCAATAACGATCCCCTCCGTCTGAACGGAGTCGGCGATAACGGGCCAGATTTCAAAGTAATCGCCGCCGACGTAAAGGTTCCCGAACCTAATGTCGTGTTCGCCACCCTACTCGCAGGAAGTCTTGGAATCTTTGTGAAACGAGGCAAGGATCGTTCTACTCGAAGTAGGGAGTGAATCCTTTAAAGGCGGTTTAAATGCCATCAACCAGCGAACTGTCATTCACGAAAAAATAGCGATCAATGGGTTAAAACCCTCTATTTATCCATTATTAAGGAGATAATCACCCTTTTTCCTCGATCGCACAGATCGAGGAATTTATCCTTTATTTTCGTCCGTAAGTACCTATGTCTGACCGTTATCGTTTCGAGACGCTGCAAGTACACGCCGGCCAGGAACCTGCCCCCGGAACCAACGCCCGCGCCGTTCCCATCTATCAAACCACCTCCTACGTTTTCAACGATGCCGACCACGGGGCGCGACTGTTTGCCCTACAAGAGTTCGGCAATACACCAGGATCATGAACCCGACCACCGATGTCTTCGAGAAGCGGATCGCGGCTTTAGAAGGAGGTGCGGCGGCCCTGGCCACCTCTAGCGGTCAGGCGGCGCAATAATGGAATGGGCCTTATCCCCCTCCGTTTAACCCGAACTGGGGTTAAGCAATAAAATTAAACGCCAAAATCCCATCATTAAAGTCGTTATCACTGATATTGGGTAAGTTCCCCGGTAAATCCTCAAAGCCAAAGATATTATTCCCCCTTGACCGTAAATGTTCCGCCCCATCGGGATTTGCCGAGCCAAAGGAGAAATAGGCCACTTCATGACTTATATAGTTTTCTAGGGTGGCCGCCACGTTATCGGGATTCTTGGTCAAAAATGCCTGAATACTCCCTTGCAGACTTTCCCCCAGATTGCCCCCATTGGCAATGACAAAAGGCGCGTAGCGTCGCCCCCCTTCCAACAACACATCCCCAAATTCAGCGGCGGTGGTGCTTTGGTTTGCCCCTTCCCCACTGGCCTGCAAAAAGAAGTTATTCACCGCTTGACTTAAGGCACTACGGGCATAACCCGCTTGACCCGGTTGAATTAACTCTGTGACGTTGCCATCTCCATCTAAATCGAGGCTGTCAAAAACGGCTCCGTTATCATCGGCCACTGGATAGAGACCGACAACGTTATTGAAGAAAGCTCCCGTCTGTTGGAGTCCTTCCTCAATGGCTGTGACCTGTATGCTACCGGGCAAGTCACTGAAGTTGAAAACCAGAGAACCTTGTCCATTACCCGTATCTTTAAATTGGATGGTTTGGGGATTAACGGCTTGGTCGGGTAGATTGGTAATTTCTAGGGTGAAATTAACCGTTGCGTCTGGTGTGGCATTGGGAGCCGGTTTGAGGGTGGTGTCCGTCACCGCTACCGTCAGATTATAGAGGGATTGGGCTTCAAAATCGGCCTTACCGATGAAGAATAATTCCCGGCCACGAATCTGGAAACTGCTCTGATCATTGCCCAACAAAGAAAGGCTATTTGTCCCCAAGTCATCATCAGTGATCTGAATATCGGCAACTTTGACACCTTGACTGGTATCGGTATTTTCAGCGATCGCATTGGTACTATTGGCCAGAATTAGGGCTGTGGGAGCTTCGTTGACATCGGTGATGTTTAAAGTGAAGGTTTGGGTGAGATCGGGGGTGACACCAACGGTTGGATCATCGACATTAACAGTGACTTCGTAACTATTTTGGGCTTCAAAATTAGGGGTAAAACCGACATAGAAAAGAGCCGAATTCTGAATTAAGAAGCGCTCCTTATCCCGTCCCGTGAGGAAGAGATTATTGGTTCCTAAACCATCATCTTCAATCAGGAGATCGGCGACTTTAAATTCTGGTGTGACATCGACATTTTCCGCTAACTCGGTGACAGCATTTTGGAAAATTAGGGCTGTGGGAGCTTGGTTACTAGGATTTTCATTAACATCATTGACAGTAATTGTCAAGGTTTTCTCAAAACTTAGTCCCCCTTGGTCGGTGGTTTTTACCCGAATACTGTAACTATTCTTGGTTTCAAAATCGGGGGAATTATTAATCTGTAATTGATTCCCCACAATCGAGAAAGCTGAGTTATCAGTATCTCCTGTTCCTGCAACTAAGCTATAGGTAAAGGTATTACCAGTATCGGGGTCTGTGGTAGAAAATGTTCCAATTACTGTGTTAACAGGGACATTTTCATCTACTGTGGTCGCACTTAAGGCTAAATTTGTCGGAGCTTGATTACCGGGAGTTTCAGTATCAGTAATGATTCCCACAACTGCGTCAGTCGTACCTATGGCATAACCTGTCCCAGGAGCAAGGGTTAAAGTGATGGTTTCATCGGGTTCAACAGTTGTATCAGTAGTAGGGTCTATTGTTACAGTCGCAGTCGCAGAATTAGCAGCAAAACTAACTGTTCCGGTTGTACTTGTGAAACTTGCTGCACCAGTTTGAGTGTAATCTGTGTTAAAAGTAGCTGTCCCCCCGACTGTATAATTGACTGTCAAAGCATCAGTTGTTACTCCGGTGCGAGTGAAGGTGTAAACGAGATTAGTTGTCCCATCTTCGGTCACACTTTCAGGAGAGATAGTAAGAGTAATGTTAGCATCAAGTTGGATTGTTTCATCACTGAACTCTATAGTTTCAATAGATTTCATTACATCAATACCAAAACTAACATTACTTAAATCTTCTAAAAGATAAGAACCATCAGACTGTCTTGTTAGTGCTATTTTTGACTTAGGTCGGGAGATACGTAGAGTATCATTTCCAGCACCTCCATCAATGGTATCATTGCCAAACCCACTATCAACAATATCATCACCAATTCCACCGTTAATAATATCATCACCATTATCACCGTATAGAGTGTCGTCACCCGCGGAACCAATAATAGTATCGTCTCCACCAGAACCAAAGATAATACTAGGCAAACTATCCGCTTCTAAGAGTTCTCCATCATCAGTTCCTATTTCAGGTTCAACAAAGAAAAAATCATCGAAGACACTGAATACAGAACTGCCATCAAAAGAAGCAGGGATAATATTGCCAGATGATGGATCGAACAACTCTATTGTCCAAGTTTCTTCTCCTTCTTGTAACCCGTCTTGTTTTAAACCCCAGTAATCATTAATAGGCCCAAGTGCATCCAAATCTTCTTTTGATAGACCAGTGGTATCCAATCGTTCAAAATTTATATCAATGGTCGTCTGAACATTAGGTAATAAGGTTAGTATTCCTTCAGGTAAAGTGCTAGAATCAAAATCATTTGCGGATATTGGATTATCTCCTGTAGGTTTGACACGCCATCCAATTTCTTCTGTCTTATTTGTATCGCCATTCCGATTAATGTTGAATCTGATGGCTTGTCCAGTATCATAAACTTTACCTTCAGTAAGAATAGAGGTAGTATATGTATTAACTACCCACGTTGGTTGAATAGACTGAGCCTCTAAATAAACTTCGCTTTCACTAACAATAGGTGTAATATATGTATTAATTTGCGATCCTTGTTGGTTAGTATTGTTAGCATTTTCCTCTGGATTTACGGTAAATGGTTCTAGATTTTCTGAAAAAAGAGGTAAAAAATTTTTTTGTGATCTTTGATTTTTGGGTGTAAATCCGCCTGATACTAAGGAAAAATTCCAAAGTGTCCCACCTAAAGGAGCCTCAACCGTAACGGTAATATTACCTGCACTATTATCAGGGATTCTAAAATTAATTGGGTTCTTCGTTACTTGGTATGGTTCAATAGGGGGGCATAAATCGACTAAATCCTTATCTGGCAAGAGACTTAATTGATTAGTTCGCTCTAGAGCAAAAACAATTGACAAAAATCGCCAAATGCCTTTCTAAATAAGGGTTCCATCCCTTGTAATCCTCGTCCATTGCATAACACAAACCGAAGAGCCATTAATTGGCATTCCAGTAACACTAACACTTCCTGTATCAAGGAGGTTTATAGTGCCGTCTTTAATAATTAGTCTGTCTGGAACAGAATACGACGTAAATTGACCTGTAATAATTTGTTTGGGCGCAACTGGTGCAGTAAATGTAAAGTTTCCTTGACCGCCACTTTCTATAAGACTATTAAATATTTCTTTTTGATCTTTTAACTCAAAAGAAATACTGTCGTTACTACCATTAATGGGGAAAGATCCTTCTGATTTATAAAAAACTTCTCCAACTACAATCCTATGAGACACTCTGCGTATATAATAGTCATCAATAGTTACGTTGAAATTTTCTGTACCCTCTTCTAAATCATCAAAAATAGAATCGAGAGCAACAGTCACTTTTTGCTGACCAGCACTAATTTTTACCCATTGATTGTCATTTTTTAAACCTGATTTTACTGTTTTGTTCGATGGCAGACTAGCTAAATTATTTGACTTTAAATCCGATTTTAAACTGCCTGTGCCACTAAAATTAAGATGAAACCAAATATCTTTTGATAGACCATTAGCAGCACCAGGTCCTGTCAAGGAAATTTCAAGTAAGATTTTATCGCCTTCTGTAAAACTTGACTTACCACCATTTATAGAAAGTTGAACATCATAACTGTAATCACCTTCTACTTTTATGTCTATTGGATTCCAGTTTTTATTATAATAATCATTAAGCGTCCGATTTGCCACCATTGCTAAATATTCTGGTGCTAAATCTTTGCCCCGTAAATATGTATAAACTCTGCCTACAAAATTATCGGCATCAACAAGACATCCTTCGGTATTACCAGTATTTGTTCCTAAATGAAAAACAATTGTTTTACGTTCTGGTATGGGGTCGGGGTTTGTCGGCGTTCCAAAACGAAAAGAGCTAAGAGTTTTTCCAAATAACCAATAGCTAGCTTTGTAATCTCCAGAAGCCCAAGGTGTAGTATCATCCCAAAAGCCACTTCCTGTGATTGTTTCGCTTCCGTGAGTAAATTTGTATTCAGCAACTCCATTATCTTTGCGTGTTACTGTGATGGTTGGATTAGCCATAAAATTTGCAATGGATTTCTTAATCTAAACTACAATGTAATCGTTTATGGATGTTATTAATCACCCAGTGGATTGACTCTGTAAGAGTATTCTCCTGGGACAGAAAGCTATGGTAGCTGATTGTGCAACGATCGCCATCGCCACTGCTGTCGTAATTGCGTCGCTTTAACCACATCATAACTTGTGCCAAAAGCGGTTTCTAAATTCGCCCAAAAACCATCAGATTGAGCGAAATCGAACAAAACATCGTCAATAGGAGGAAAAATCGGCAACAGGGTAGAAGTCATGACATTAACAGCAGAGGTTTATTGCTAACAGTTTTAGCCTAACAATGGCCAATTTTTCAAGACCCCTGTAACAGAAATTAATATTTATACAGAAAACGGGTTTCTTTGAGAAACCCGTTTTCTAGATATTAGGATAAGATTATTGGATTCTTGCCAAAGACTGCCTAAATTCTGCGAGAGAATTAGCGGTAGCTGCTAATTTTAGTAGCTCTTCTAAGATAGTAGGGTTAGTCATTTTGCCGATTATCTCTTCAATTTCTGAAGAAATCTCTCCAAACCGCACAGTTAAAACTGTTTTTATGGCATCGCGGCTTTTTTCTAGCACCCCAATTTCCTTACCTATTTCTTTGCCAATTTCCTTACCGATTTCCTTACCGCGTTCTATTCCTCGTAACTCCCCAATTTCCTTGCCAATTTTCCTTCCTCGTAACTCCATATTACTCATTAAAGGCATGGTTCTTTCCTCCTCAAATTGTTTGATTTTACTCTCTAAACTTGACTGCAATTCAGGGGATAAAGTCATCATATTGTCGATGATTTCAAACAGTTTACTAAGTAAGGTAGGTATTACCCAACCTACTTATTTATGATGATACTAAAAGACTTCCTACACTCCTCAAAAGAATTTACTATAAGTGCGGCTTTTAACATCTCTTCTAAAACCGAAATAACTGAAGCATCATTGAGACATTGTCCAATATCTCCAGGGATATCGCCTAGTCGGTTTTCCAAAACTTTTTTCACAAAATCACGAGCATTTTCTAACGCTCCAATTTCCTTACCGCGTTCTATTCCTCGTAACTCCCCAATTTCCTCACCAATTTTCCTTCCTCGTAACTCCATATTACTCATTAAAGGCATGGTTCTTTCCTCCTCAAATTGTTTGATTTTACTCTCTAAACTTGACTGCAATTCAGGGGATAAAGTCATCATATTGTCGATGATTTCAAACAGTTTAATTATCTGTTCCCTCTCGAACTCCTTTTCATATAATCCCCTGATTAACTTCCACTTCCACTGTTCCCGTTGTGGCAGCTTCCCAGTAGTTGCTTTTGTTTTCAGGTGTGCCATCACTATTATAGCAAAAGGATTGCTACTTGCTTCCAATTAGTCACTGATAACTGATAACTGGTAACTGATAACTGAATAGAGTTTGTCTGCGAAACGTTTTTTTGTCTTTGCTGAAGCGGTAATCCGTTTGAGTTCTTTTTCTAGGGATTCGGGAATTTTTGTCCAATCAATTAGTTGGTGAACTTCAGGAAAAAAGAAGTATAAAAACGCTTCAAAATACTCGGTTAATGCTTCTTTCCAGGGTTCATCATAATTGGCGGTTGTTGGGTTCATTTGAGTTGTTTGCTTACTCGTAGGCTATGAAGCGCGATAGCGTAACGCACCGATTTAATAATAGAGGTGGTGGTGGTAATCTGGGGATTTTGTGGTAAAAAAGCGGATATTTGTTCGATTCCGTCTTGATTGGGAGTGAGAATAACGGTGGCGACTTCTGGAATTACCCCAGCTTGGAGACTTTGATAATCGGCAACACCAGCATCGAGGAAAACTACGGTAGCGGTTAAACGCTGATTTCTCGCACTAAGCTAAAACGCACTTAAACCACCTAAAATAGAAATAGTAATTTTAGAAAAATCCTACTTATGCCAGCCAAAGATTTCCTAGACTTAGAAGAAAAGAAAAACTTACAAAAAGCTCTTAAAGAAGAAGAAAGAGCAGAGGTTAGGGAAAGAATTTTAATGTTTCTCTTGCTAAACGACGGAAAAACTCAACGAGAAATAGCTGACTTTATTGGCTGTTCACTCAAAACGGTCGCCCCTTGGTGTGTTCACGGCGATCCTAACAATTTAGAAAGTCTAGAAGATGGGAGAAAAAATGGAAATCATAAAAAAGCCACAGA
>NZ_JACJQV010000144.1 GCF_014696875.1 Microcystis wesenbergii FACHB-1317
GATAATACAAGGTTTTTGAAGGTCTTAATCCTATTTTCGCAGCATGAACATCGGATTTTAGCAGGTCAAAAGCCTTATTTTAAAAGGGTTTTACCATTATTCAGCAAGACCTAATTATTGAAAAAGAAGAGGGTAGAGAGGGAAAGATTCGACTTGATCAACTAGCAAAAAGCCTGTCAGAAGAGGATTTTGAGAAAATCACTATTCAGCTAGAACCAGAAAAAACAGTGTGGGTAACAGTATTCAGTGGGAAAATATCTGGTCTAAAATGAGAAAAGAACTTGGCGATCGTCATGAAGGCAAGTTCAGTTGAAAAAGCGACAGAGGTGGACTATTTCATCACCAATGTAGTCGAGGCAGATACAGTAACAGCGTCGTGGATAGTGAGGACTTACACCGAAAGAAATTGGGTCGAAGTATTCTACAGAGAAGCCAAAGGATGGTTAGGGTTAAGGGAATACCAAGTCAGGGATAAACGAAGCTTACTTCGTCATTTTATCCTGGTGTTTTGTGCCTATACATTTATCCTGTGGCATAAGTTGACTGGGGGACTACAAAGGCGGTGGGCAAATCGACCTTTAAACACTTTTGTGGAAGCCTTGGCAGCTTTTCGAGTGGCGATGTCTTTCCGTTTCTTTGAGTGGCTGACCGAGAATCGGGATGTGTTTGCCGCTTACAAAGCCAGTTTAGGCTTTATTTGGGCTTAAATTTTGTTTAAGTCCCATTACTACCCACTTTCCGTACTTCTTAACATTCAATTCAATTGATAACTTTTACTAATATATTACTGACAACCCTTTGCCAGTAAGGATTATAGCTACAATGATGGATTTTTGTCAAGGTGAAGAATTGTAAATTTTTTTCTCAGAACAAATCAATTATTGAAAATGTTCTTAATAGTAGTTTCTACAATGAAGGTTTTTCGTCAAAACATCTTGGGGAATGTAAAAATATATAGAGGTATATGAAGATGTGCGGAATGTCGGTTACTAAATTTTGGGTGATTAGAGTTGTTATTATCTCTAATGTTAAGCTTTGTTAATAAATTCAAAATTTCTGTTATTAATCATTAATTTGCTTAGCAGTTGTTATCAAATATTTAGGCGATTTTGATTGACTTTTCCTTTGAGGTTTATAAACATATAGGAGTACGGAGTCCCCGTATTTTGTCCTATAGAAAATAAACTACAACCCAAAATGATCACAAACATCTCTAGACAACTAACCACCGGCGCTCTTGCCATCGCTGCAACAGTTGCCTCCTTCCCTAACGTTGCCTCTGCCTCCACCCTGGTCACTGTTCCCGGCGGTCAGTTCAACAACCCTCGACAAGTGACTGAAATCGATCAAACTGGTACTCTGAACAAGTTTGATAGCTCCCTCGGTGATTTGGTCAGTGCCACTCTGACCCTGAGTGGTAGTTTCTTACAGTCATTTGCTGCTACCAACACGGCACAACAAACTCAAATCGCTCGAATTCTTACCGCTGTCAACCTTTTCTTCAATATTCCTGGTTATTCGGGCGCCTTTCCTTTACCACCACAAGTTAGCTTTGGTATAGATACTGGCGATCTGAGCTACAGTCCAGGAGAAGTGAAAAATTTTGGTCCTTTCGACGAGAAAAGAGCGGTTAGTTTTACCATTAGTGCTCCCGGTGACTTGGCCTTCTTTGACAGCAGCGGTCAGGCTTTTGACGTGACTTGTGTGTCCCTCAGTGATTTGCGCGCGGTCGGTGGTGGGGGTAACATCTCTGTCACCCAAAATACCCAGGCCGGTTGCCATGCTTCGATCGAGTACACTTACTCCAGACATACAGCCGTCCCCGAACCTTCTGCTATCCTCGGTATCTTAGCCGTTGCTGGTGTTGGTGCTTTCGCTCTTCGCAGGAGCTAGTCGCTGCCATTCAAAAACAATGGAAAAAACAAGCGTTAAGGTGAGACTTGGCGCCTTTTTTTTTAGCTAGAGAGGGAAGTGGGAGATTTGATCGGTTATCAGTAAACAGTAATCGGTAATCGGTGGGCTGAAAACTTACATCCGATAACAAAGGCCGAATCTAAAACCTAATTGGTTAAGCTAAAAGCTTTAATGTACTTAGTTTCTCACCTTCTTTTTAGTAGCTAGGAGAATTGCCAGATTCTTTTGGGGAGCCTCTTGCATGAGTGCCTCTTGCCTGGTCTCGAATTGATCACTGATCGCTGATCAGCCATTCCGATGCCCTTTCGCCTAGATCTAGGGGCAGACTAACCGCTTTACCGAGACGGGGACGCTCACGGGTTTCGCGGATAAAAGCTTGAAATTGACTAACACCACCCCATTCGTGGAGATAATTAGCGATCGCATTGAGATGTTGCAGATATTCAGACTCGGAGAGAGGAAAAGAGGCTTGTTCGAGATATTTCCACATTATCTGGACATGAACCTTATCTTTGATGCGTCGCAGCTGGATATCGTAGGAACGACCCCATTTTTCTAGTAATAATTGCTGTAAGTCCACACCCGTCATGGTTATATCAGTAATCAGATGTCAGTCAGTCCCCTGATTTTATCATAAATGTCAGGTGAAGACCGTCGGTTTTAGCGAAGGGATGAAACAAAGGTTAAAATAGAACAGCACTTCGACACATTTCGACACATTTCGAGGGGCTTCGATGTCAAGGCTCAATGTCAAGGCTCAATGTCAAGGCTCAGTGACAGGAAGCACAACTAAAAATAAGTGTTCAACCTGCTAACAAAATCTCGAATAACTTCCGATATTGTTAATTGCAATAAGAGCGGCCTATTCCGCTAACCCTTGCCCTTCTTTTGAGGTCATGAGCATCTGCAATCTTTTTTCCTTAAACCTCTTGCATAATTAATTTTTGAGAGGGCAAAAATGAGAAAAATAGGCATAAAATTGCCTAAAATCCCTAAATAGAGCCTTTAATTGCTCATTATTCATTCTTAATTCTCCTGACTACTGACTACTGACTACTGACCTTACTTTTCCCGTTAAGTCTGAAATCCCGGCACAGAGAGAGGCAGCAGGCAGGGCAGGGGGTAGGAAGAGAAATCAAGACTTTAACTTTTGAAGAGTAGAGACTAAAATTCCTGGCATCCTATCGAATGATTCTAAAACTGGGTCAAATAGTTCAGGAGTAGCTAATTTAACTTTTTTAGCGATGATTAGCTGTGTATCTAGTTCTCTAAGAGAGCCTAACGCTATATGCAGAAACTGAATATACTCGTTTTGGGTTCTTCGTCCGTAACCCTCGGCAATACCTTGCTGGCCCCTGCTGCCACCTACCCCTTACCTGTACGGGCGGGAAAAAAGTTTTTTTGGGTACAGGAAGTATGTAAAATGGAATGTTGATCTTTCTTGGCCTAAACAGCATTTCATGATTTCGAGTAACGACTTTCGGAGCGGCACAACCATCGAGATAGATGGCTCTGTCTGGCGGGTGGTAGAATTCCTGCACGTTAAACCGGGTAAGGGATCGGCCTTCGTGCGAACCAAGTTAAAAAATGTCCAGACGGGCAACGTGGTAGAACGGACGTTCAGGGCGGGGGAAACCTTGCCCTCAGCCACGATCGAAAAGCGCACCATGCAGCACACCTACAAAGAAGGCGATCAGTTTGTCTTCATGGACATGGAGACTTTTGAGGAAGCAACTCTCACCCCGGCACAAATGGGCGATCGAGCCAAGTATCTGAAGGAAGGAATGGAAGTCAATATTCTCTTTTGGAATGAGCAAGTGTTAGAGGTGGAATTGCCCACCTCGGTAATCTTGGAAATCACCGATACGGATCCGGGAGTCAAGGGAGATACGGCCACTGGTGGCACGAAACCGGCGATCGTAGAAACGGGAGCGCAGGTGATGGTTCCCCTGTTTATTTCCATCGGTGAAAGGATTAAAGTGGATACCCGGGATGGTTCCTATCTGGGACGGGAATAATTGTGATCAGAAGCCCAGAAATGAGCTTTTAGGGACGGGTTTAGGACTAAAGCCAGTTTTCTGAGCCTGTTTCCCAAAACTTAGCCGCTAGATGGGAAAAATCGACGGTTTGGTGGGTGCTAATTTGGATTTGTTGCTTTTTATTTGCGAGGGGATTTCAGAGCGGTGACTATTGATTACAACGAAATTCGAGAACTGATCAAAACATTGGCAGCAACGGATATCAGTGAATTTAGCCTGAAAAGTGCAGATTTAGAGCTAAATATCCGCAAAGGAACCGTTAATACTGCCCTTGGGCCTCTCGCCGCTCCCTTGCCGTTGGTGACGGCCCCCGTCGTCGCTCCAGTGATAGCCGCCGGTCCCACCCCAGTCCCAGAAACCCCCAATCCCGAACCTGCGGCCGCCGCTGTTGATAAAAAATGGCTGGCGATTACCTCTCCCATGGTCGGCACTTTTTATCGCGCTGCTGCTCCCGATGAACCGTCTTTCGTGGAAAAAAACGATCGGATTCGTGTCGGACAAACGGTTTGTATCATCGAAGCGATGAAGTTGATGAACGAAATCGAAGCGGAAGTGGCCGGGCAAATCGTTGAAATCGCCGTCGCTAACGGTGAACCGGTAGAATTTGGCCAGACGTTAATGTGGGTTAATCCCGAATAAGTAAGTCGTTCTAACTTAATTGACACTCCCGCCGTCAAGCTGACGCTGTGACGGGGGATTCTTGATTCACCCCAAACCCGCTTTTTGGTACAAGTACCAACGAGTCTTACGGTTTCGACCCAAGCTTGAAATTCCGACTGTCCATCGGTATTTGTTGACAGTATTCTCATAAGTAGTCGTGCAAAATTAATTTCCTAGTGAAGATAGGCAAGAGGCAAGAGGCAAGAGGTGGTCAGATATGTGTAATTAATTTTGCTTAGGTACTTACCTTCTTCCCTTAAATTCTTGGCTGCGTTTTCATCTCTATCGGTTCACTCTTACATTCTGGACAAATCCATTCACGAATACTGAGAGTCAATGAATCATTTTTAAATCCACAGCAAGAACAAAATTTTGTACTCGGATAAAACCTGTCAACTTCTACAAGTTTTCCTCCCTCTCTTTTTAGCTTGTAATCCAAGGAATTAAGCAACATACCAAAATCAGCGTCATATATTGATTTGGCTAATTTAGTCCGATGCTCACCCTTTAATATTAAGATTCTCGGCTACAACGATTTGGTTTTCATCGCACAACTTTCTGGAGAGTTTATGAAGAAAATCTTGTCTATTCTAGTATTTGAAATCTTTTCGTGAACCTTGGCTACCCCCTTAATGGCTTTTTTACGATTGTGCTATCTTTTTAGTGTAACACTTACCGCTTAAATATGTCAAGCTCAGACAGACCTTGAGAATCAAGCCTCTCCCAATAAGGAAACGCTGTCGCGTTAGTTTATCTTCTGGTCGCAATTGATCGTTACGTTAATTTCTGGTATATTTTTAATTAAGGAGAAATTTAACGGGAGTCCTCTTGCTCCATTTAAATAGGGGAGAGCGCGGGAAGTTTCCAAATATCATCCTTTTTGTCCTGTACTTAGGAGTAGATTATGTTTACTAAACTTAATAATTTGTGGAATCAGTTTTTCAGGAGATCAAGAAGGATTAATGATAAACCATTAAATAAAGTAAGTTTATTGGTAATAATAATTGTTGATATTTTCATCTTAATTAATGTTTTTACAGGATTAGATGATATTAGTAGGTGGCATTTAAGCCCCCAACAAGTATATCCTTGTTACAGCGAATGGCAAAGTTACAAGAAAAATAATAGTCCAGATAGAGATTATGATTTAATTACAACTTTTTTAATTGATTATAAAAATAATTATCAAGATGAAGAAATAGGACATTTAGGTAAAGTTTCTCCAATTTGTTTGCAATATGCTGATATTAAAAATAAGTTAAATAATCAAGAAAATAAAACTTTATTAAGTAAAATACAAACAAAACAAGATAATATTAATATACTAGAAAATAATAATAGAATTATTAGAAGTCAATATGATTCTACCCTATTAGAGAAAATTGCCGGACAGTCTGCCAACAATTCGATCAACCGGGTAAAAGCGGAAGAAGCAAAACAGAAACTAGAGGAAAATAATAAAAAGATATCAAAAATCAAAGAAGAAATTGTTAAGCTAAAAAATGAACTACTACAAAAACCATCGAGTCAAAATTTACTTGCTTTCATGAGAAATGAAAGTAAATTTAATGATGTGGAAGCTGGTTATAAAAATGCGTCTTTTTGGTATCCTAGCATTCAATTAGGTTTTCAGGTTTTATTTTTAGCACCATTAATAATTATTGCGTTATTAGTGAATCAGTATGCCCAAAGTCGCAGCTATGGTTTAATAGCGTTAATTAGTTGGCATTTATTAGTTATTTTCTTCATTCCTTTAATTTTCAAAGCTTTTGAATTTTTGCAAATTGGTATTATTGCACAATTCATTTTTGATATTATCGGTGCTATCTTTGGAGGTTTAGTATTTTTAGTTCAATATGTTTATATTCTGTTAATCCCTTTGTTCGGTTTTGCTATTATTAAATTTTTGCAAAAGTTTGTTTTTAATACCAAGTCTCAAGCAGCAAAACGAGTACAAAAATCACAATGTATTAACTGCGCTAAAACGATTAAAAATCAAGATGCTCATTGTCCCCATTGCGGTTATTATCAATATGTAGAATGTCATCATTGCCATGAGTTAACTTATAAAAATTTACCTTATTGTTATCATTGTGGTACTGCACAAACTTATGATAGTTAATAGAAGATAAATTTTACTCTCGATCCCCCCTGCCCCCCTTAAAAAGCTGTCCTTTAGTCACATCTTTCTTAACATTTCAAACCCTTGTAGCACAAGGCTTTCAAGACTCGGTTAACAATTTGTAATATTCCTTGTTGACACCCTTACTGACAAAGAAAAAACTGAAATCAAGTCAGGATAAGGGTTGTAGTGCTTACTGAAAAAATTGTTAAGAAAGATCCCTATAAGGGATAGCTTAAAAAGGCAGGGTGGTTTGGTGAAAAGTAAAGCAAAAATTGTGTCAACTTGGTTAGCCTATAAACACCGAGCTTGGGGAACCGTCCGAAACCCGCCACGGCGAACCATTGACAACGCTCTTTTTTCTATGGCCTTGTATAGGCTCGGCTAATTTTCTTTGACCGCCATCAGGTAATTGTGATTGGCTTCCATGATGGCGGCTGCTGTCTCCCTTTGATTGTGTAGAGCATCTACTGTGAAACACTGGCGTACTGGTAACTCCCCTAACGCCTCTATCAGTTCTCTTCCTACTGTTATCTGACTCACCTTTTTATTTTTCATTAGCTTTAGTTGCAGCACTCCTCCTTGCTCATGGTTATACAATGAAACAATGCTGACTCACATCTTGCTGGCAAGTCTGCCCACCCTCTACCGTACACTTAATACTTTTTCCGTCTCAGAAGAGTAGTGACCTATCTCTTCTGAGACCCTTGATTTTGCCTATATGTTGTACACTGTCTCCCAGTATCTTGGCTCCACCTCGATCATTAATCGTCGCCAGGTTAAATAGGATGGATTGTTCATCGTCTCCTCCAGTCCCAAAAGCTCCCACAGTTTCTCTTTTTGGCTACGGCAAAAGTCCGCGCTTGTTTCTGTTACCGTCATAACCAGAAAACTGCCCGATGATAAATTAACTCGACTTCACGATCAATTGTTTGACAATCAATTGCCAATCAACACACATCATGCCAGTCCTTGAATTGCTACAACGACGAATTGCGGTCGCGCAAGAACTTCAATCCGTTGTCAAGACCATGAAAGTTCTTGCAGCGGCCAGCATTCATCAATATGAACGGGCAGTAGAATCCCTTATCGAGTATAATCGTACCATCGAGATGGGCTTGCAAATTGTTTTAGGATCAGCAGTAGATCAACACCATGCGATCGCTGCAAGCCCCAGAAAGCTTCCGAGAAATAGTCCTTTAGGTGCGATCATATTTGGTTCAGATCAGGGTATGTGCGGTCAGTTCAACGAGCAGATTGTCCGCTACGCCGTTACTCAGATTCAGCACTTGTCTATTAACTCCAGCCAACTCGCAGTCTTGGCTGTAGGTGCGCGGGTAATTCCCCCCTTAGAAAATGCGGGAATAGTCAGCGAACGGAACTTTGCGATGCCCACTTCTCTTGCCGGCATCACGTCAATGGTTCAAGAACTGCTACTACACATCGAAATGTGGCAATCTCAAATGCAAATAGATAAAATTGCCTTGTTTTACCATAAGCCTCGCTCCAATATATCCTATCAACCTCATGCCTTACAATTATTGCCTGTGGATAATAAATGGCTACAAGACTTACAGCAAAAAAGGTGGGTAGGAGCCACTTTGCCAACCTTTAGCATGGATTGGAGTGAGTTGTTTTCTGCCTTGATCGAGCAATATTTGTTTATTTGTCTGTATCGTGCTTTGGCTGAATCTTTGGCTAGTGAAAATGCGAGCCGACTGGCATCGATGCAAGCATCCGAGAAAAATATAGAAGAGCAATTAGCACAACTTCTCGCTCAATTCCAACAGGAACGGCAAACTGCTATCACCGAAGAAATGTTGGAAATCGTCTCTGGTTTTGAGGCCCTAATTAGGGTTGACTGAAAAAGTCTGAAATGCTGATAGGAAGAAGGTTTCGACTCAATCAAGTCGAGAAGAAAGGCACAAAAAAAGGTAAAATACCCTAAAAGCTGGGCACTTTTTAGTACAGATATATTGAGTAGCCGCCGCCTTTCCCGACTGCTTCGGCAGTTTTTTGGGCTTTTTTTGTCTTTCTTGATTTTTTTGCGAAAAAATAAACTAAGACTAAATCCCGTTTAAAAGGTCTAGGAAAGTGGGGAGCGCCGGAGCGGGGAGAAACAATCCATAACTTGGGAGTTAATCGCACTATCAAAAACGGATTTGCTATAAAATGTCGCTAAAGCTTTCATAAAAATTATGTTAAAAGTTATTTGACTCAATTAAAACTTATCACTTGGGCGACAAATTATTGGCACTTAATAGCATAATTCTTTGAGCGACTTTTTCAGCAGACCCCAAATAGAGATAATTCCCCAAGGGGCGATTATTGAAATTATCACCGAAACCAGAACCCACAGAATCCAAATTCAAGAGACCTCCTGCAAAAGTCCTATTCAGCTACTTGATGATAGCCTAAAGCAAGTTCATAGTTGTAAATGCCAGCGATTAAATTAAATCTCAGACCAAAACGCCGTCTCCGATTCCTATATCTTGATGATAAAAT
>NZ_JACJQV010000145.1 GCF_014696875.1 Microcystis wesenbergii FACHB-1317
TTCTCCCAATCCTTTTCTGATCGGCTTTTGGCTAGTTGCTCAAGCTGGATTGTTTCTTCCACACCCCCTTCTTTTTCAATAATTACTTTTCGATTTTTGGCCAATCCTCCTAATGGGACTTAGACAAAAAACAAATCGAGAAAAGCCTCAACCCCAATCCCTGCTTGGGATTTACTTCGAGAAGCCCAAAATCGCTGAAACCTAGATAGATCAAGGAAAATCATAAATCGAGGTTAACCCTTTGTCCCGTAATGGTTTGAGCCTTTTTTGCTGCCCGAAAATGCCTAAGTCCCATTAACAAACCTTCATCTTTCTTGATATCCTCTGGTTTTGCCTCTACCATTGCCTGTGCCAAAGGATCATTAGCAAACTTACGCTTAATCAAGGTTTTCAAACCTTGATATGTATCTTTAACGCCTTTTTCCGCCGTATCTTTAGCCGCAGCAACCGCACCAGCAACCAAGGCGGTGACAATCAGAGAAATTGGTTCCATTGTTTGATACTCCCAATAAAATATTGCTGATTCAATGTTATAGGACTTACGCACTGTACAAATTCACCATGGTGTGCATGAATGAAAATCGGTCGTTTCACACTTTTGGCGATTAACTTCCCAACGATAGCGATCGCTCAAAAGTCATCAAAAAATCACGTTAAAATGCCTGAAACCCATACCTCATATTTGGTCAATCCTGTCAATGCGTAAGTCCTATGTTAGATCAAAACAATTTTTAATACCGACATTCCGCACATCTTCATATATTTGGCTCTTCGTTACTTGTTATGGTTCGATAGGGGGGCATAAATCGACTAAATCCTTATCTGGCAAGAGACTTAATTGATTAGTTCGCTCTAGATAAAAAACAATTGACAAAAATCGCTAAATGCCTTTCTATATAAGGGTTCCATCCCTTATAATCCCCGTCCATTGCATAACACAAACCGAAGAGCCATATATTTTTATATATTTTTACATTCCCCAAGATGTTTTGACGAAAAACTGTCATTGTAGAAACTACTATTAAGAACTATGGTTCTTCGTTACTTGGTATGGTTCAATAGGGGGGCATAAATCGACTAAATCCTTATCTGGCAGGAGTTCTAGTGATTAGTTCGTTCTAGAGCGAAAACAATTGACAAAAATCGCATCAATGTCCTTACGGATTTAGTATCAGTTCACTATTTACTGAACAATGAAAAAAGCCCCCCAATTATCGCCGATGATACCAACGGGTAAATAATTTTTCTAACTCCACCCAAACGAATAATAAGGTACTAAACCCTAAACAGATTAATAATTCTTCTTTAGTTAAAAATTGAGTGCCGAAAAAATCCCGCAGGGCAGGAACATAGATTAACATCAGTTGAAAAATTGTCGTCAGGGTTACTGCTACCCAGAGATAGGGATTAGTCAAAGGATTCATTTCTATGGTAAGATGATCGCTCGATCGCACGGAAATGGCATGACCCATTTGAGCTAAACAGAGAGTAGTAAAAACCATAGTTTTCCATGAACCAGTATTACCAAAAAGCGGATCCAAGCGCACAGCGATCAACATTTGAGTGATATTAATAATCGAAAAAATAATCCCAATTCTCACGATATAAGTTCCCAAACCGCGAGCGAAAATACTTTCTTGGGGACTAAAAGGAGGGCGACGCATAATATTAGGAGAAGCGGGTTCCACTGCTAAAGCTAACGCGGGTAAACCATCAGTAACTAAATTCATCCAGAGAATTTGTAGGGGAGTTAGGGGAGTAACTAAACCCAAAAGAGGTGAAGCTGCGATAGTAATTACTTCCCCGATATTACTGCCGAGAATATATTTAATAAAACTGCGAATATTGTTATAAACGACTCGCCCTTCTTCCGTGGCAGCGACGATGGTGGCAAAATTATCATCAAGGAGAATCATATCACTAGCCTCTTTGGTGACATCGGTGCCGGAGATTCCCATGGCAATGCCGATATCTGCTTGTTTCAGGGCCGGAGCATCATTCACCCCATCTCCGGTCATAGCAACAAATTTACCCTTTTTTTGCAAGGCGCGGACAATGGTTAATTTATGTTCGGGGGAGACACGGGCATAGATGTTAGTTTTGTCAATGAGGGTTTCTAGCTGAATTGGTGATAATTTATCTAATTCTCGCCCTGAGATGACTAAAGCTCCCGCTTGGGCAATACCAAGACTTTTAGCCACCGCTAGAGCGGTTAATTGATGATCGCCGGTGATCATAATCGGACGGATTCCCGCTTCTCGACACCTAGCCACGGCGATTTGTGCCTCCGGTCGCGGTGCGTCGATCATACCGACCATTCCTAACCAAATTAGCTCATCTTCGCTGATTTCAGTTGATTCTGGCGGATAAATTAGTGTTTTATAGGCTAATCCTAAGACTCGTAAACCCCTGTTAGCCATAGCATTGTTAGCGACTAAGACTTGTTCTTTTTCCCTATCCCCAAAAGGAAGACTTTCTAATCCCGATTGATAGGAGAGACACTGTTCAAGAATTAATTCCGGAGAACCTTTGGTAAATAGTACGGGATTGACTCCTTGACAAATGACCGACATTCGCTTTCTTTGGGAAGAAAAGGGTATTTCAGCGATTCTAGGGAACTCTTGCTTGGTTAGGGATAAATTTAAGCCCGCTTTCGCCCCTAAAACTAATAAGGCTCCTTCTGTGGGATCGCCTAAAATGCTATCCTGACCGTTATCGAGGTATAAACTGGCATCGTTGCAGAGGACACTGGCAATTAAGAGATGATGTAATTCTAGATCGGTTTTGGGATCGATCGCCCGTTGCTGGGAGTCTAAAAATTGTCCTTTTGGGCTATATCCTTCCCCAGTAACTAAAAAATTGCGATTAATTGTCTCTATCTCCCGCACAATCATTTTATTTTCCGTTAGCGTCCCGGTTTTGTCGGAACAGATCACATTAACGGAACCGAGGGTTTCTACTGCCGGCAGTTTGCGAATCAAGGCCTGACGTTTGACCATGCGTTGGGTACCTAGGGCGAGAGTTAGGGTGATAACTGCGGGTAATCCTTCGGGAACGACGGCTACTGCCATACTAAGGGAAACTTCGACTAATTCCTCTAGGGCCGACCAACCGGCATTGATCAGGCCGATGGTAATAGTCAGGGCCACTAGAATGAGAGAACCAGCAACAAGGACATTACCCAAGTGAGTCATTCTTTTTTGGAGAGGAGTAGGTTCATTGCCAACTGTTGCTAACATTTGAGCGATTTTGCCTAATTCCGTGGTCATTCCCGTATTGGTAACGATGACCTTGGCCCGGCCTTGCAGTACCTCTGTTCCAGTAAAGACGAAATTTAAGCGATCGCCAAGGGGAGTATCCCTGTCTAAGGGGTCAATGGAGGCGGATTTATTAACACTATTTGCCTCTCCTGTCAAGGCCGATTCGCGAATTTGCAGGTTAAAAGCTTCGATGATTTGGCCGTCGGCGCTGATTTGGGTTCCCGCTTCAATCAGCATGATGTCCCCGGGGACAAGATTAACCGCATCTATTTCTCTGCGTTGGCCCTCGCGAATAACATTAACTTGGGGAGAGGAGAGTTTTTTTAAAGCGGCCAGAGCTTTTTCGGCGCGACTTTCTTGCAGATAGCCGAGGATACCATTGAGGATGACAATTGTTAAGATAGCGACCGTATCTTTGAAGGGAACACCAATTTTAGCCAGATGACCGCGCTGTAATGCCAGTAAATCTAGTCCTCCGGAAATTATGGCCACGGCAATTAAGAGGAGGAGCATAATATTGGTAAACTGATCCAGGAGAATTTGCCAATTACTGCGCCCTGGACGTTCTTGTAGTTCATTTTTGCCATAATATTTAATTCTTTGGGCGATTTGCTCTCTATTGAGGCCATTAACAGCCGAACTACCGAGGATAGATAGGGTGGTTTCCACCGGATAGGTATGCCAAGGTTGTTGCAAGTTAAGGCTAGAATGGGCAGAATAGTCGGCATTAGCGGCCATGGCAAGTCAAGATAGTTGATCTAGATAGATCTTAGCCGTTTCTTTCCCCGGTAACAGGAAAAAACAAATGCTCAAACTGCCTCTCCCTGCTCATAGACAGTCTTAACGAGTAATACTAAATCCGTTGAGTATAGGCCAGTTATGAGGAGAGGCACTCATGCAAGAGGCAAAAGGCAAAGGGGAGAATAAATAATCAGTTTTTAATAACCGGATTTAGTATAATTTAGATAAGTAGCTGGTTATAATTAAATTGAAGATAGATTTTGGGTTCGATCCCCCCCGCCCCTAGGGCTGATTCATTCTCCGAATCTAATTCTTTTTTTTGCTACCTTTAATCCCATAGTAGGTTGATTCATGAATCAACCTACTATGAGAGTTGATTCATGAATCAACCTACAAAGCACGACGTTTTGACAAATTTTCAGCTATTTATTTCCGAGAAATCGACTAAAAACGTTGCCAGATAAGGATTTGAGAGAATGACATTTCAGAGAATGAAACGACCCTAGGTTTCTGGAGGTTTGGGTGGTACTGCGGCTCTAGAACCCTTTTTAATAATTTGTAGAGGTTGTAGGGGAGGAGTGGCTTTAATTGGCTCTTCGGGGGGTTCAGGGGTGCTAGGGGTTTTCTTCGGGGGACGTGGCATGATACGACAAGGAAAATAAAAACTATAGGATTATTGAGGCACATCGAGCCGCTAACCCGCTCGACCGGCGCTACAAAATTGGCGATCGCACTACCTTCTAGCTGGCTTGTCCCCCTCTCAGGTTAAACACTCCATACCAATGATGTATTGCTAACCACCCGACTGATAACAAACCTGCTAAACTCAAGGTTAAACCACTAAAGGGAATTAATAATGCAAATACTGGTAAAATTGCTCCAGCAATAGTACAAATAATGGCGGCTAAAGCAGCGTGACGATTTGCCCCTAAACCATAGATGAAACCGAGTAAAATCAAGGATATGATCAACCAAGCTATTTCTGCATTCATTACTCGCGCCAGATAGGTTAAAGTTAATAAGCAAGCAAAGAAAATACCTGCAGCAATCGCCAAATTTTTTAAACTCATGGGTAGGGACAAATATAAAAGCAATATCCACCACAAAAATAAGGCTGGTGCTAACAGTAATAACCGGGGCATAATCCCAGTTTTTCCTATTGGTTTGGTGGCAGTAAATACACCAAAGGGATTTCTTACAGAAACATTCTCATCGAATATCCAAGTAAATTGGGTACTGTCACCATCACTTTTAATTTCATGAGGAACTATCCCACTAGCAAAATCAGCATTTCTAAAATTAGCAATTGTTGTGAGGCGAAATTGAGAAAGTAATTGATCAGTGGCATTATAAACCCAACGTGGTCCACCTTGTGCTTGATAGCTAACTTTAATTGTGGTTTCTTGTCCTGGTTCTAACTGCAAGGGAAAACCATAATCTCCAGGGTTTATTTGTTTTAATCTTGTTCCATCTCTTTCTACTTTATAACTAGAAAGTAAGGAGTATCCTAAGGGTGGTGGTGCTTCAAAGAAAAAATTATTAACATCACTTAGTGAATTGACAATTTTATAATCAGCAGTGTAATCTGTAAGATAAATGGCACTGCGACTTTGCACGTTTACACTTTGGTCAATTTTAACTTGAATGTTTGAACCTGCTACGTTTAAATAGCGAGTAACTTTTTGTTTATCTGTCACCTTGACTATTTTGCCGTTAACTTGAGTAGTATAGCTGTAAGGTTCTTCGACAATGTAACGCACTTGGGGCGCAATTTGTTCTAATTTATCACCTGCGACACTTTCCGCTACTTGTGCTACTTTTGCTTGTTCCCAGTAATGGTAACGGTTGCTTAAAGTAGAAGTGAGGAAAAATCCCGTAACTACTAAAATTAAAATTAGGGCTAAATGTTGTAGTTCTTTGAGAAGTTGGGAATAACGAATCGACCATTCCCCAAAGAAAACAGCTTGTTCGCTGGTATTGCGTCTCAGAGAAAAACTGATTATAGCGATCGCAACTCCCAAAGCTACAATTAAAAACGCAAACAATAGTGAACCTTGAATTAGTTGCGTACCAAACTTGATTAATTCATCAGGATGTGTTAAATCTGGTAATCCTGGAATACCTTGAGCAATAGGAGACATAAGTAAATATGTAGATGTTCAGATATTGAAACAACTTGACAGATATAATTTCCAAAAGTTTCTGCAAAAATACTAGGAAAACATTGTTAATATTTTAGAAGTCAGGAGTCAGTCCTGATGAAAAAATTTTCACCCCCACAGATGAAAGAGATTTCTTTCCCTACACCCCACACCCTACACCCTTTTTCTACAACAGCAGTAAATGTGTTCATAACCGATACATAATTTCTAGGCTGACCAGAATACAAAATAATTATGACATAAATAGATAAGGAGAGCGCTAACAAATCTTGGTGCGTTCCCAGGAATTTATTGGCGGAGTAATTAGGTGTTTTCGTGGGGAACGCACCCTACAGCGATGGCTAATCTTGGTAATGATAGCGACAGGAAATAATTGTTAGATAATGATCATCGACAACATAGACAAGACGATTAGCTTCATCCGTACGGGACCAAAAACCTGACAAATTCTCTCTCAAGGGTTCAGGTTTACCGATTCCTTCAAAGGGATTGGATAGAGTATCTTGGATGAGCAGATTGATTCTTTTCAGGGTTTTCTTGTCCTGAGATTGCCAATAAAGATAATCTTTTCATGCTTTACTACCCCAAGCCAACTTACGCATCGATTAAATCATGTTCTTGTGTTTTACCTGCTTGATATTCTGCGATCGCTTCTTGCAAATGTTGAGCATTAGCTGCAGATCTTAAGAGATAAACTGTTTCCATCAGACTGTCATAATAACTTTTAGACATGATAACAACATCTTCTGTATCTCCTCTGACAATGAAAGTACAGTTTTTATCATTGGCTACTGTATCTATTACAGATTTAAAGTTTTTTTGGGCTTCACTAAAGTTGACAATGTTGACGCTCATCAGAGTTGTACATGGTTAAGTACAATTGTTATTATAGTTCTGTCCAAATCTGGTTGGCAAAACCCAAAGGCTTCGGGGAACGCACCCTAAAGATGCGATCGCTTGCTCAAAGTCCATAATCTTGGTGCGTTCCCAGGAATTTATTGGCGGAGTAATTAGGAGTTGTCGTGGGGAACGCACCCTACAGCTTTGTTAGTCAACTCCAACCATGTAACTGGAACCATCCAGCCCGACTGAGAGTATCTTTGCCATAATTCCGGTTAGCAGTGAAGAAATCAACATCTCCGTGATCGCGCAAAGCTCTTAGAGCATTTCCAGGTCCAGAATTGTATGCAGCTAAAGCGGCACGGATAAGCTCTTTGCCTTGCAAATTAGTCTTGCGTTGCATAAAAGCTCGGTTGTCAGCAAGAACTTTACAGCCAAAGAGAATGTTCTCTCTGGGATCTTTCCACTTACCAGTAGAGGTAAACTGAGGAAAAGCACGGTCATCAATTTGCATCAGTCCCCGACCGTGACCAAAATCTCCCGTACCAGAAGGGCCAGGTGGATTTAAGAGTAATCCCCAGTGAGATTCTCGTGAACCAATGCCCGCAATCACAGCAATCGGAAAGCCCTGTTGGTTAGCTCCTTCTTCAATAAAAGCTCTGAACTGTTGAGCGGCTTCTAATTGTCTGAGCATGGAAGCATCATTGCGAGCAATCGTCGTGGCAAACACAAGTTCAAGATTGGGAGGTTGCTCGTCCGATAAGGCTGCCCAAGTCAGCGGACCGACAATTCCATCATCATCCAAACCACGAGAGCGTTGAAATTGTTTGACAGCCATTTCGGTTGCCTGTCCAAAGAAGCCATCAATAACGACAGCAATTCCTTTGGCATTGAGCAGTTCTTGCAGTTCCATCACTTCGTCTCGAAGTTGAGGAGAAGTATGGTCAAATCCGTCAAATAAACGTAAGGTTGGACCGATCATTGTGCAAATTCTCCTTGCATTTTGTTTTTTGCTAGTTTTCAGGATTATTGAAGTCAGTTTGCCTTTAGGAAGATGAGAGTCCCAACGCCGCAAGCGTGGCAGGTCCAACGATGCCATCAACCGGTTGCAATTGTTTCTGTTGTTGAAATGCTTTAACTGCTTCTTCTGTCTTTGGACCAAAGAAACCATCAACTGTTAACTGGAAGCCATTGCGGACTAATGCTTGCTGAACTTGGCGCACGTCATCTCCTTCCAGAAGTGGGCGCGTGAGTTGCAATAAGCGATCTCCTAGTTCAACGCTACCCCCACCATTAACCCCTGTGTCCAGAGTCGGACCATTAGCAAAGCCATTAGCAGGAGATTTACCGAGACGAGCGGCGGTATTTGGACCCCACTGCCCATCCTCTGCAATCCTGTCATTGGGATTGTTTTGATTCCACAGTTGCTGGAACGCCAGGATAGCAGTTGAGCGGATGTCACGAACCCCAGCACCTTTAAAGTCAAAATGAACCGGATCTGATGGACCTAGCCACTTCCAGCCCTGAGCTTCTAGGAAAGGTCGCCAGCCTGCATGATCTTCAATATCGAGAGCTAATCCACTTTGATGGTTGCTCTTTCCTGGCTCAGCAGCGATAGTAATGCCACATCGATTCGCCTGAGCTTGTTGAAAAAGAAGTAGTTGTTGGGCAATAGTCCGATAAGCGGAGTTGACAATCAGAGTCTGGCCTCGATTGGCAACTGCCCGATCTAGGGCGCGTTTAGCCGCTGGTTGTAAGAATGGCCAAACTGCTTGTCCAAGCCTGATCTTGGGGGAAGAAAAATCAACTAAAGCACCTGAGACAAGTCGATTCATTTGAGCAATGAGTTGCCGATCTAGTCCCCTAACCACTGTCGTGGAACAGCTTGTAGTCCCAGCTTGCGTTACTGTCACCATAAATTTCTTCCTGAGCGAGGGATTCTTAGTTCAACAAGTCCACTTAAGCTAAGGGACTTGCGCTTTGATAATGCACCATTTAGGGCTGGTCTGATTCTTCTACAGAGCGATTGTCTGGCTGGGATATCATTCCTACGCAAGTCCCTAAATACCTGGCGATGTTTAGCTTAAATGGTGGTTCTTTTATCCTACTATCCCACTTCCATCGGTCTAACACCCCTTAATAAGACTTAATAGCGCACTGTGGGGTTTAATCACCTCAATTTGGGCATAATTACCGCACAGAGGGGTCTAGCATTCCAATCAAGTGGATTTTGCCGCATTTGCCAATGACAACAGCTTTGAGGGCGCAGCAAGTGGTCTCCCAAAAAAATTTTAGATTTTTTTAAGATCGACCTAAAAAACATTGGTCATTTTTTCCAATATAGTGTAAGTTAAGAAAAGTAAAGATTTCTCACAATTCTTCCACACATCTGCTCGCCTGCTCGGATAGATGGAGAAGAGAGCGCGGAATCTTAGCAATAATATACATTTTTCGGAGAAAACCCCCATGACCATTGCTGTCGGACGCGCCCCAGAAAGAGGGCTGTTTGATGCTCTCGATGACTGGCTCAAAAGAGACCGTTTCGTCTTCATCGGTTGGTCTGGTTTACTACTCTT
>NZ_JACJQV010000146.1 GCF_014696875.1 Microcystis wesenbergii FACHB-1317
ACACTTTTGTGGAAGCTTTAGAAGCTTTTCGGACAGCGATGTCTTTCCGTTTCTTTGAGTGGCTGACCGAGAATCGGGATGTGTTTGCCGCTTACAAAGCCAGTTTAGGCTTTATTTGGGCTTGAAATTTGTTTAAGTCCCATTAGGACATATCGCGGGATTGAGAAATAACCCGCGCATTAAAGCCACTTCTGGCACTGAAATCAGTGAATATAGTCAATTACTGGCTAAGGATATTGTTATGTATGCAACTAGAATCTCAATTAAAGAAGCGGAACTAAGCCAAATTCTAGAATTAGAGCAGTTTAAGGATTATTGCCAAGTATTTAATCAATTTCTTTTTGGTACTGTTACTCAAAGTTTACTGCTTTTACATTGCTATCCTATCGAAAGATTTCTAGTCAACGGGAAACCTTATTTTCGGGGTGATCATGATATTAGTCTGAGAAAGTTTCAGGCTTATCTAGGGTTAGGATATTCTTATCAGATTTCCGGGGATACCTCAGCTAAACAGGACAAGATTAAGAAGTCTTGGAAGGGTTCCGACTTAATGCGCTCTCACTTGTACGCTCATGCACTGGTGACTATTTGCCCAAATAAACCGGCTAAAACTGAGATTATGGCTAAACTTAAGCATTCTTGGCTCAATCCCCGCATTCATAGCTATTACGACTACGAAAATGGTCAAAGAATCGAGAAAAAGAAAGAATTACCCAGTTTTAAGGCACTGGGTAAAGATGGACTGTGTCGCTTGCTGTTTTACGAGACTCGTCTCCTCTATCAACTTTTAACGGCTAATTTAGTAAAGTGATAGCTTTGATGACTGGTGAACCCGCATCAGCTACGGTAATGGGATTATTAGAGTCAGAATAGACAAACTGACTCTAGGGACATTTTTGGGGGAGTTTTAATACAAACTTCCCCCAATCATAGCCGCTAATAAAATAAAACCGACCCAAACATTTTGAGCGAACATTTGACCATAAACTGGTTTAGGTAAATCCGATTGACGTAACAGCCGGTATTGACGCAACCAAGCGATCGCCGCTAGAACCAACCCTAGCCAAAAAGAGGCTGATAACTGCATTTTTTGCCCCTCCCAAGCCAATAAACCCACTGTTAGGGCAAAAAAGACCCCCACGGCTTCCGGAGCGTATTTGCCGAAAAATATGGCACTAGAGTTAATACCAACCTTGAGATCATCCTCTCGATCGGACAGAGCATAAATTGTATCAAATGCCAATGTCCAAAAAATCACCGCTCCCCATAATATAAATGTATTACTATTTAACGACCCAGTGACGGCACTCCAACAGATTAAAACCGCAAAACCCCAAGCGAGAGAAAGAACCAATTGGGGTACAGGAAAAAAACGCTTGGCGAGAGGATAGCAGATAATCAAGGGAACGGCGGCTAAACATAGGCAAAAACTCAGTAAATTCAGATATAAAGCTAAAATTGCGGCGCAAAAGAAAGCAATCAGAGCGATAATCAAACCAACCTTTAGCGATAAAGCTCTGGCCGCTAAAGGACGGTTACGAGTGCGATCGACTTGTGGATCGATATCCCGATCCCAAAGATCGTTAACCACACAGCCGGCGGCGCTAGTGGCCAAAGTTCCCAAAATGATCACCCCGATCAAGGGTAACGGTGGCACCCCGTCTGCCGCCAAAAATACCGCCCATAAAGCGGGAACCATCAAAATTAACCTACCGGCGGGTTTATCCCAGCGCAAGAGGCGAATAATCGTCATCCAAGTGGGTTCTAGATCGGGTTGGGATATAGTCATAATTTCTCGTAAAAAGTAGAAACTAGGAGTTAACGGGGTGTGGGGTGTGACCCCCCCAACCCCCCCGACATCGGGGGGGCAGGGTGGGGTGTGGGGTGTGGGGTGTGGGGTGTGACCCCCCCAACCCCCCCGACATCGGGGGGGCAGGGTGGGGTGTGGGGTGTGGGGTGTGGGGTGTGGGGAGAAAATTAATGAATTTTTGCCAGTAGCTGCCTTTTGCCTTTTGACTTTTGCCTTTTGACTTTCCTAACCAAGAAGTTAATTTTGCACGACTACTTACTTAACGTGATTACCAGCCCCAACTATTGGGAACGCCTTTAAACGGACCAACTACATCGGAGGTTATCCATCCCCCGTAAAAGTTGCCCGGTTGCGGTTGTACTAATTCCCCGTCGGCATAACAAGCGGTCATTTTGGCGGGATAAAAAGCCAGATAATTCTTAATTGCTTGAAACTCTGGTGTCGGATCCGGATAATACCAAGCGACGTTAATTGCCTGTTGATCTCCAACGGTGATATTGTAATATCCCGCTAGACCTTTCCACTCACAAAAAGACTTTTCTGCTGTGGCTTGCAGGTATTCCATTTTAATATCTTGGGGCGGTAGATAATAAACTGGGGGATGACTGGTTTCTAGAACTCGATAACTGCTTTTAGTATCGGCAATTATCACACCATTAAAGATAATTTGTAGGTGTTTAGGCGATAATTCTAGGTGCGGGGGACGAGGATAATCCCAGACGGATTCCTGTCCTGCTTTTGCTGGTATCGGTTGGGGACGAAACATAATTTTTCTTATATTATTCTCCGAGTCAGTAAACAGTATTCAGTATTCAGTATTCAGTTTACTGCTCACTGTTCACTGTTTACTGTTTACTGATCACTGAAAAGAGTTTTCTCAGGGTTTCCACTCGTTCTCGATTGACATTTAAATCCGATTCTCCTAACCGGGAGGCCGAGCGAACATCGATCGCATTTTTGTTAGGATTAAGAGAAAATTCCAGATCATCGACAAATCCCATCCATTGACTGCTAAATTCGGCGTAGAGATAGTTACTATCTTGGTTAATAATTTTAGTTCTCGGTTGGGAAGCGATAATTTTAGCTAATTGCTCGATCGCTTTTTCCCCGCTACCCTGATAACTAAGGGGTTCGATCGAATGAGCCTGATCCTGACTCTGACTACTAACACAATTAGGAGTGACCGGACAAGGGGCCAGTTTACCTTCCCTGACTCCCAAATAATCGGGACGAGTACCGGCGAATAAACTGACGCTATCGGGAGCAATTAACCTAATTCCTAGCCAGATGAGCAGTATTCCCAGGAAAATAAACGGGGTTAGCCGGAAGGATTTTTTCACCGTGTCGGAAGTTTCAGTCATGCTAGTCTCACAGAATCACTTCAATTAACTTAACATTGATAGGTGTGACAATATCAGGAGATAGAATAAGATGTTTCTCGATGAATTACAACCCGTTGTTAAAGAACTGATTCAACAACCGATCGCTTTTTTCGGTGGTTTTGCCTCTGGATTACTGCGCTTGAAACTTTCGGACGATCCCCTCAAAAAATGGCTAGAACAGCAGGGATTAGTCAGTTTTAACGATAATAATCAGGATAACGGCAACGGTCCCCAGTCGATCTCGATCGATTAGGGATCAGGGGTTAGCTGTTGGGGGTGAGGGTATTCTCCCATCCCCAAAACCCCCCGCTTACCACTGCATCAGCTTAACTTTCGGCTGAAAGTAGATAAATTTCCTCGGCTACTCGTTTTAAGCGTCTTAATTGCGCTTCCATATCCTTTTTAGTCCATTTGGCGGCGAATTGCTGGAATCCCCACCCCACAACTGGATTAGGAATCGCAAACTCAAAACGATTGATTAAACAAGTGCCGCCATCATTGGGTTGACATTCCCAGCGATCGCATCCGCGAAAAAAGCCTTCAAATTGCCAGACAATTAATCCCGGTTCTCTCTCAATCACCGTACTTTTTAGCGTCGGCTGAATTAGGGGAATTTGAATCAAAAAACGACTTCTCCCACCGATATCGGTCTTCCAATCGCCGATAGGTTCACAAACTAACACCGGATTCAACCAACGACGCATTAACTCTAAATCCGTGATACAACGCTCCACCGTCGTGGCACTAGCTTTAATCTGAATTGATTGTTCAAATACTTGACAAGATGACATTGATCTGCTTATAAATTGCTGGCTGGAATTAAATATAAGATGAACGTAGGTTGGGTTGAAGCATGAAACCCAACGCCTGCTCATGTTACGCTACCGCTAACCCATCCTACAAATAATTGTGCCTCCCTACTTAAATTGCCGGCTGAGAATTATCGGTAGTCGGACAAAAATAAAGTTAACTGTTTAGACAAGGGAACAGTAAGGGTTTTGTACTTCGTTACATTTCTTAACATAGTCTTGTTTATAGCCTTTCTCATCAAGATGAAGTGTAACCTAATTTGCTATGGACGACCGGCGATCGACCCCCCAAAACGAAAACTTCCTACCTCACCATTAAGATAACTGCTCTCAAGCTCACTTTTTAACTAGCTTGAGCAACTCTCGAAAACGTTGGCGTAAACTCTCGATATTAACTGATAATAACATTGGTATCGAGAACAAAGCGTCTAGTCATCTTCATTTAAGAGAGATTCTAAAATTTCAGGGGTTAATCCTCTCTCTTGTGCTTTTTGTCCAATAGTATCCATCGTTTTATATAATTTGTCCAGAGATTCTTTTCTAGATAAATTTGAAGATTGAACATAAAAAGCGATTTTTTTCTCTATTTTTTGACGCTCTTCTTCCGTTGCATTCCAATAAGTTTGACCAACATCTAAAGGAACTTTGATTTTAATTTCTGTTTGATAGTTTGTCATAATTATATTTTCTTAGTTTAGTTAGTAGCCAAGAAATTCAGTCGAAATTAATAGCCTCCCTTTAGCCAGCGTTACAGTTTAGAAGTTTCAGTTACTCTAGCACATTGTTAAACTGATTGTCAAGTTTAGTTACTCTCAATTTAAGATATGTAATTTACTTTGGTTGCGAAAAACCAGCACCGACAGTATAATACCATTTTTCATAAGTAATGGCAGAGATGGTTAATCGCCCTAACCCCCCACCCCCCCAACCCCCCCGACGTCGGGGGGGCAAGGGGGGGTAAGATACCTGCCAAGAATAAAGAAAAATGGTATAAGCGACGGGAAAAGATTTTTTTGTAAAGATTGGTTATAGCTTGAGTCAGGTTTGGGTAATTGGCGCTAAGATTATCAGAAGATTTTCTTTCGGCACTGGTAGAAAACAATTAGGAGGATTTATGATCCCGGTTAATGAGGCTCAACAAAAGTTGCAGGATTTGATTGATTCAGTGACTGTTTCCCACGAACCCATTATTATTGAGGGATGCGATGGTAATGCAGTTTTGCTATCTGAAGGGGATTGGAAATCGGTACAAGAAACGTTATATCTCCTCTCAATTCCAGGGATGCGAGAATCCATTCGGGAGGGACTGGCAACGCCGGTTGAAGAATGTGCTGAGGAGCTAGAATGGTAAGGTGGAAATTGGTTTACACCAAACAGGCGCAGAAAGACGCTAAGAAGCTTAATTCTAGTCATTTAAAAAATAAAGCACAGATGTTACTTGATATTCTTCAGGTCAATCCATTCCAAAATCCCCCGCCTTACGAAAAGTTAGTGGGAGATTTGAATGGTGCGTACTCTCGGCGAATAAGCATTCAGCATCGTCTTGTGTACGAAGTTATTCAATCTGAGGGTATAGTTAAAATCCTGCGGATGTGGACACATTATGAATAGCGTTAAGACATCGTTAAATCTAGGATTTGCTGAAAAACTTTTTCGGCAAACCCTAACTATAGGCTCAAGCTCACTTTTTCATCAACTTGACAAATTCTCGAAAACGTTGGCGTAAACTCTCAATATTAGCCGATTTCCCGCCATAACGCCAATCAACGTAGGCGCGAGCAATCTCCTCGATAATATTCGCCACTGGCTGCGGTTGGACGCTGCGGGCGGCGGTGGCGTATTCTAAAGGGGTTTGAGCGGGATGTTTGCCATAACCGGCTTCTGTTAAGATTCCTAACATTTGCTGGTATAAACGCTCGATTGGTGGTAGTTTTGCCAACTTGCGACCCCGACGCCAACGATGGAACTGTCCCCATCCTAACCAACCAGCGTAAGCGAAGACGACCCCGACTAAACCGCCGAGAATTCCCCCGAAAAGACTGCCGGAAATAAAGCGCCATAACCATCCCAATAACTGACCGATAGTAACGATAACATTTTCCCAAATCAGACCGAGAAAACCCGTTACTGGGGAGGGCAACCATCCGGCTACCCATTGCCAAAATTGCTTGAGGACGCTAAAAGGTTCCGCTTCCTCAAAGGATGGGGGAATTAATTCGTGGCCCGGGATAGGATCGAAAGTGTACCAACCGTAACCAGGGAAAAACACCTCTGTGATGGCGTAAGCGTCCGTATTTTGGACAACATAAAAGCCAGTGAAAGGATTAAACTGGCCAGGGGCAAAACCGGTGGCTAATCGGGCAGGAATACCGATCGAGCGTATCATAATCGTTAACACGGTGGAAAAATGATCGGCGTAACCCCCCTGAAAACGAAACAAAAAGGCCGAGACTAAATCCTCATTTTCGGCTAAAAAGGGCAAATCAGCCTTTAATTCGTAGTTTTGCTTCAATGCTTGGGCTAAATATAGGGCCTTCTCGTAGGGAGAGGTTAAAGGTGTGGGAGATTTGGCCAGCAATTCCTCGGTTTTTCGGCGGACTTTCGGGGCAATTTCGGCAGGAATTTGTAAATAATACTTGATAATAGCCTTAGGGTAAGTTTCTGGGGCCGATCGCAGTTGGCTGCGATTGCGTTCCGGCACTTGTGAGATTACAGTA
The DNA here is from genome assembly GCF_014696875.1 of Microcystis wesenbergii FACHB-1317. Taxonomy (GTDB): domain Bacteria; phylum Cyanobacteriota; class Cyanobacteriia; order Cyanobacteriales; family Microcystaceae; genus Microcystis; species Microcystis wesenbergii_A. The sequence goes on from NZ_JACJQV010000146.1 coordinate 6,719, forward strand.
TAAGTTAGCCCTTCCGCTAATCCCCCCGGCGACCTTAAGCTATTTTCTCGGTCTAAAGATACCTGTCGAGTGGGAAAAAAGAGAAACTGGGGCGAAGTAAGAGCAGGGATAATATTCGGTAAACTGGAGACAATGCTGTAACTTTGGACTACCTGATGGGTTTTGGCCTGGGTTGCGGGCAGCGGCACAAAAAAGCGATAGGACCAACGATTGCGATTTAAATCCTCTACTTCTTGATCTCGGGAGATTTGCCACCCTTGACCAGTATAGCGATCAAAGGCCATGGCGCGCCAGAATCCGGGGGCTTGAGAACGTACCCGCATGACTGTCTGGGGAGTCATAATTCCCCGCAAATTTTGGTTCATTTGGCTGTTAAAACCGTAATAAAAGGTAGGATCTAGCTGTCCTGACCCTGTAGTGGGACTATTACCGCCATTTACGCCACCATTCCCCGTTTCACCCTCGCGCACATAGCCGGGGTTAACGATTTGTCGGTCTCCCTGTTCAAAATCCTGATTTTCCATACCTGCTGGACTATTGACGGGAAAAGATTGAATTTGATAACCCGGAAAACGCGGCATCAAAGCAAAAATTGTCAATCCCAAGAGGAGAATTGTCAGAAAGAAAATCCCGAAACGTTTGGGAGAAAGGGGAGAATTTTGCAGGGAAACTAATTTTTTTGTAGCTAGACGCGGGGGTTTCTTTGCCAAGAAAGGGAGACTCTGATTGAGATTATCTAAACCTAAACGAGAACGATAGTCTAAAACTAGGGTAGGTAGGGCTAAAAGCAGAAAGATGATTAACCAAGGCGCAAAAGCGAGGGTTTGGGAGATTGTCCCGGCGACTCCCAAGAGAATTAAACCGATTACCATAGAATAACCTAAATCTTTGCGTCGGGGCAGGTCAAAACTATGGAGAATTTGCAATTGAATTAATAATTGTGTTAGAGCAATGCGACTATCCTGCATCGCAACGATATCACCCAAGAATAGCGCCAACACTACCAACATTCCGATCGCTATACAAAATTTTGCCCCAATATTGCGCTTTTTCCTGCGTCGCCAACTCCAGATTCCGCCGATAATACTGAGAGGAACGGCCCAAATACTGGTATAACTATCGGTAGCCACATCGGTGGCGATAATACCGACGATTACTAAAGCTTGCACCAGAATTCTTAAAATAATCGATTCCTCGGTTTCTGGCAACGGAGAAGATTCTATCTTTTGCCAGAGGGTTTTTAAGGAAGGTCTTGGACGAGCGGCACTGCTAACCATAGGCTAAATTGGGAGAAGGACAAAGAAGTTAATTTTATATTTCCCAGTTCTAATCTCGATCGCTCCATGGGGTAAAGTGGATTTTAGATGTCAGGAGTCAGGATACAGGAGACGGGAGAAGGGAGCAGGGAGAGGTGAGCAGGGGAGATAAGGAGAAAAAAGCCGATTACTGATTACTGATAACTGATTACTGATAACTGATAACTGATGACTGATAACTGATAACTGATAACTGATAACTGATAACTGATTACTGATTACTGACCCATGATAGCCGTTGCCAAGCCTGAAATTTTACCGTTACTTCATCCCCTGATTGGACAATTAGCCACGGCAATTCTGTCCCACTGGGAAAATTATCTTGATTTGTCGCCCTTTGAGTTGCCGGAAGGTTTAGGCTATGTGGAGGGACGTTTAGAAGGGGAAAAATTAATTATCGAGAATCGCTGCTATCAAACCCCCCAGTTCCGCAAAATGCACCTAGAACTGGCTAAACTGGGCAATGGTTTGGATATTCTCCACTGTGTCATGTTCCCCCGTCCAGAATATCCGCTGCCGATGTTTGGATGTGATATAGTCTCCGGCAAAGCGGGAATCAGTGCCGCTATTGTGGATCTTTCTCCCACCAGTGGCGATAAAACCCTCTCTAGTGCCTATAATCAAGCTTTAGCGGCTTTACCTGCGGCTGATTTCGCTCAAGCTCGTGATTTGCCCTCTTGGGGTCATATTTTCTCCCAATATTGTCTGTTTATTCGTCCCGAAACCGCCGCCGAGGAACGACAATTTTTACAAAGAGTAACAGATTTCTTGACAATTAACTGCAAATGTGCTAGGGAAAGTCAGCCTCTTTCTGGGGAAGAAGCGCGCATTTATTTACAGGGACAACGGGATTATTGTAGTCAACAGCAGAAAAACGATAAAACTCGGCGTGTACTAGAAAAAGCCTTCGGTTGGGAATGGGCAGAGCGTTATATGACGGGTGTTCTCTTTGATTTGCCCGATTAAACTGAACTAGGGTAGGCTGAATATTACTGGAAGCCTTACTAGAAAACGATTTTGGGACTTTTTTTTCAAGAAAAGTGCCAGAAACAAACGTTGAGAAATCGATCCGAGGGACTCAAAACCCTGGCACTTTCCGGAGGCGATTACAAAGGGTTCCGCTTCTAGGCACGCAAGGTCATTCTGTTATTCTGACTTCCCCTTCTGACTTGAAAGAGGGTTTAGGGTGTGGGGTGCATCGGGACTGACTCCTAACCCCACCAACAAACTTTTTCAGCAAACCCTACATATCAGGACAGGCACTCATGCAAGAGGCAAGAGGCAAAAGGGTGAATAAATAATCAGTTTTTAATAACCAGATTTAGTATAAGAGACCACAGGCTTTTATTTCTCTGATGGATTGATGTAAATATTTAGTCTCTGGATGCCCTGACCTTTGCTTATCTTCGAGATAGTTAACTTTTCGGTTATGAGTTCCTCGAATTAATAAATGAGAGTTAGGACTTCTTGATTGGGCAAATAAATCAAATATGTCGGCCTCACAATCTCCGATTGTTACGACTTGAATTTCTTCGGGTATTTGTTGTTGTGTTTCTGACCAAGAATCTAACCATCTTTGACTTTCTTTTTCTTGAGTTTCTCTTTTTTTTCGCTGCTTGGCAATCCCTAAATTCTTTTCTTCTCTTGCCCAGACATATTGATTAATTAGTCCTAAAGGTATTCCTTCCGCTGACACTCCTAAGGTGGTATGAACTTTGAGACCAAA
>NZ_JACJQV010000147.1 GCF_014696875.1 Microcystis wesenbergii FACHB-1317
ATAACTGATAACTGATAACTGATAACTGATAACTGATAACTGATAACTGATAACTGATAACTGATAACTGATAACTGATAACTGATAACTGATAACTGATAACTGATAACTGACTCGATTCTGGCTGCTATAGTAGAAAAGCACCCATTGCTGACGATATCTGAGGTAGATTGCCGTGACTATTGCTTTAGACCAACTGCTTACCCCCGACATTTTTCGACCAGCGCGTTATTTGGGCAACGAGTTAGGCGCTAAACATAAAGAATGGGCAAGTGCTGTGGTTCGTTGGGTGTTAACCTATCCGGAAGTGTACGAAGTGGGGGCATCTAACCTCGGCCATATTATCCTCTACAATATCCTCAATGCACAACCTCGCCAACTCTGCGATCGCACTTATTTACCCGCACCGGATTTAGCCCAAAAACTCAAACAGACAAAAACCCCCTTATTTGCCCTAGAATCCCGTCGTTGCCTCACCGATTTTGATATTCTCGGTTTTAGTCTTAGTTACGAGCTAGGAGCCACCAATATTTTAGAAATGCTCGACCTAGCGGCAATTCCCTTGACTTGGAGAGCAAGAGACTCAGGTAACTATCCGCTAATTTTTGCTGGGGGACAAACTGCCACCTCTAACCCCGAACCCTACGCCGACTTTTTTGATTTTATCGCCCTTGGTGATGGCGAAGAATTATTGCCAGAAATCGGTTTAATTTTAGAAGAAGGTAAACTAGCTAATCTAAGCAAAGAAGAACTATTACTAGATTTAGCCCAAATTCCAGGGGTATATGTCCCCCGTTTCTACGATGTCACCCCAATCGGTGCAGTTATCCCCAATCGTGACGATGTACCGCCAAGAATTTTACGCCGGGTAGCTACTCCTATCCCAGCCTATTCTATCGGTTTAGTTCCCTTCGTGGAAACGGTTCACGATCGCCTGGTGGTGGAAATTCGTCGCGGTTGCACGAGGGGATGTCGTTTTTGTCAACCGGGGATGTTAACCCGTCCTGCGCGGGATGTGCAACCAGAAGCAGTAATCGAATCGATTGAAAAAGGAATGCGAGCGACGGGATATAACGAATTTTCTCTATTATCTCTCAGTTGCTCCGATTATCTAGCTTTACCTGCCGTGGGTATGGAGATTAAAAACCGTCTCCAGAATGAGAATATATCTCTATCCTTACCCAGTCAAAGAGTCGATCGCTTTGACGAAAATATTGCTAACATAATTGGGGGCAATCGTCAATCGGGTTTAACCTTTGCACCAGAAGCGGGAACCCAACGAATGCGCGATGTGATTAACAAAGGGTTAACCAACGAAGAATTACTCAGAGGGATAAAAACTGCCGTCGAACAGGGTTGGGATAAGGTCAAACTCTATTTTATGATCGGTTTGCCAGGGGAAACCGATGTCGATGTCATCGGTATCGCGGAAACCCTGCGTTGGTTGCGTCGGGAATGTCGTTTACCGAAGCGGAAACCCCTCGATTTTACCCTAACTATCTCTAATTTTACGCCTAAACCCCATACCCCCTTCCAGTGGCATTCCGTCTCCACGGCCGAATTTATCCGCAAACAGGAGTTATTAAGACAGGAATTCCAAGGCATGAGAGGGGTAAAAGTCAATTATACCGATGTCCGCATCTCGGCTATGGAAGATTTTATCGGTCGCGGTGACAGAAGTTTAGGGAAAGTGGTGCTGCGCGCTTGGCAATTGGGAGCCGGGATGGATGCTTGGTGGGATAATACGGAAAAAGCCTATCAAGCATGGTCACAGGCGATCGAAGAATCCGGTTTAACCTGGAAATATCGTCAGGTAGAACAGGGAGAATGGAATATTTTTGCCGATACAGACAAAGATATTTTAGAGCGTCCTTTGCCCTGGGATCATCTGGATACCGGTATCGATAAAAAATGGCTACAGGAGGACTTAAAACGCGCCCTAGACGCGGCAACAGTCCCCGATTGTTCTTTTGAGGGTTGTTCCCATTGTGGCGTTTGTAGCGTCGATTTTGGCCATAATATCGTTATTGAAGCGCCTGCGATTCCCGCTTTTGCTGGACATTTTCAACCCAATCAAGAACGCGCCCAAAGAATTCGGGTTTGGTTTGGCAAAATTGGCGAAATGGCCTTAGTTAGCCACTTGGATCTGGTGCGTTTATTTGATCGCGTCGTCCGTCGGGCTGCTATTCCCATTTCCTTTACCGGTGGATTTCACCCCGGTCCGCGCATTTCGATCGCAAATGCCTTATCCTTGGGAGCAACCAGTAGCGGTGAGATTGTCGATTTTGAATTGACAAAAGTGATGGATTTAGAGACTTTTAAACAGCAGTTAACCGCACAATTACCCGCAGATTTGCCGGTGTATCGGGTGGAAGAAATTCCCTTAAATGCTCCTGCTGCCACCCGTTTGTTAGAAAAAGCCGAGTATTTGCTCACTTTTAATAGCGAGGGAATTGACTGCCAACAGTGGCAAAATTGGCTCGAGGCAATTAAGCAAGCAACGGTGATGGAACGGGAAAAAACCACCAAATCTGGCAAAAAAGTCACGATTAATCTGCGAGAACAATTATATGAATTAGAGTTAAAAAATGTTGACAAACAAGCCGTTTTGTGCTATGTGGGCAGTTGTCGCAATGATGGCACTTTACTACAGCCTGATCATATCGTCGAGATGTTAGAAAGGGTCTCCGGGCAGGAAATTTCGCTGCTTAATTGCCATCGTCAGCGCTTGATTTTAGGGACTTAACCATTGTCAACTGTTCCCTTTATACTAAACTAAGTAGGGTTGGCTGAATAAATCTAAAAACCTTGTTGGGTAAGACTTTTAGACTTCAAGGGGTGACAGAGGGGCTACAAGCTAGATAGAGCGGGGGGTCTAGCCAAACGACCCCCTAAAGAAATAGAGTGGTTAGGACAACCACTCAAAATTTTAAAATGTTACCTTCATTCTATCAGGCTTGTTTACAGGCGAACCTTAGCGAGGCGAGCTATTTGACCTTACAGCTCCTAATCCTGCTCTTACAAAGTCATCGGATAGTCCAACTAGAGAAACTGGCCGCTCTTTTCCCGCAACCGATAACCTTTGAAAGTAGAAGACGGAATTTGCCGAGATTTCTTAAG
>NZ_JACJQV010000148.1 GCF_014696875.1 Microcystis wesenbergii FACHB-1317
TATGGCTTGATACTGTTGAGTTTTAGCTTTAACTTTAAACTCTAAGACAAACATTTTACGCAGGGGGGACTTAGACAAAATCAGTATAGCACAATAAAAGTTAAGTTAACAAGCTATAGTTTAAAAAGCCGTCCTAAAAGGACGGGGCTTTAACCCAAAATTTCGGTAAATTTTAGTCAAACATTTGATTTACTTAGTTTCTAATCCTCTTTTTAGGTAGGAGAATTGTCAGAGCCTTTCTCTTGCCTATTGCCTATTGCCTATTGCCTTCAGAAACTGATAACTGATAACTGCTTAATTTCCTCGCCAAAAGACAATCGAATTATTGAGAGGTTGAATGGTGGTGCCGGGATAATAGAAAGCGAGAATTTGTTCAGGAGACCAACCCAAACGGGCTAAATTATAGGAACCAAATTGACTTAATCCTACCCCGTGGCCGAAACCGCCACCAATAAAGTTATAACCCTGGATCTGTCGATTGGTATCGTAGATAGGATCGATGTAGAATAGGGTACTGCGAGGCGGTCCCAAAGCACTACGCACCTCATTTTTATGCAGTTCCAAAATCCCCTTATCGGTTTGAACGGTCATAGTCAGAATCCGACCGGAAGGAGAGCGCTTAGTCACTTCCATCCATTGGATTTTCTGGAAATGGGCGAGGGGATGTTTTCTGCGTTTTAGATAGGTTTCTAGGTCTTGACTCAAATCAGCTAAAGAAGCTTGTTTTTGCCAGCGAAAAACCCGTCGGCCCGTCTCATTAAAACCATCTTTAAGATTAATAAACTGGCGAAAAGTTGTCTCATTAGCGAGGGATTGTTTCGAGAGATCCCAGACTCGATTAGGGGAGTCCACCACTGCCCGGAGATAAGGTCTTTCTTCCCCATCCCAAACATCACTAAAGAGGGCAGTTATTCCGCCGGTGGTAGAGGAATAAAGGGCATCCACTAACTCATTTTGGTAGGTTAAAACCAGGCCTCGCGTGGCCGCGATCGCTTGATCAGCCCGGGGATTAGTTCCCGTCAATCCATAATAAACTTGACAATGGGTATCGGCACAGAGTTCGTAATTATCGGCTTGAAAACGGCGGAGATTGCGGAGGGCGTAGGTACGGGCGATAATAGTTTGCGCTTGGGTGGCGCTTTCCGGGGCATCATGACCGATTTCGTGGGGTACAACCCCGCGCAGGTAGGTTTCGAGGGGAACGTTATTAACTAGGGTAAAAGTGCCGTAGGCGTTGGGCTGTAGGCGCATAGTTCCCCCGTACAAACGTACCTGATCGGGGCTATGGGTGACTTGAATCAGGTTTTTTTGGCTCTCGATTTCTAATTCTTTGGGAAAATAGCGCACCCCGTTGATCTGGAAAGAAACTTGCGGCTTTTCTTTGAGTAAAACACTATTAATATAGGGTTGATTGTAGCCTTTGGTTTGCAAACTGGTCAGCAACCAACGTCGCACTAGGGGATTTTCATAAACTTCTCGCTTTGCCCAAACCTGCCAGCGTCCGGGTTGGGTAATTTCCACTTTAATGCCCATTTTTGCCCAATTTTTGGCACTATTTTCGGCGGTTTCAAAGGTGGCGTGGTCGCTCAAAATGACTTTTTCTTGGAGGATGGGAGAAGCGAGGGGACGGGGAATAACTTCTAATTGTAGGCGATTGGTTTGCAGGGTTTGGGATTGGCCATCTTCTCCCAGCACGCGCAGGGTGAGATTATCACCACTGGTACTGCTCAGGGTTAATTTTTCCTTGGCTTCATCGCCAAAACGTTGGATAATGCCCACTCTCAGAAGCACATCCTTGGCTATAGCGGCAGGAATTAGGGTTAAACTGAGCAAGATCGCCGCAGTTATGGAACCGATGCTAATTATTGGTTTTTTTTCCTTGATTTTTAGCATAAAGTCAAGTATCTGTTAATAAGTTTTCATAAAATTTGAGGATATTCAGAGATTATAGCAGCAAGCCGTTAGGGAAATGGGGAATTTCAGCTAAAACCCTAAAACCCTAAAACCCTAAAACCCTAAAACCCTAAAACCCCAACAAAGCATCTAACTTTCCCCATCGCTGATAATGCGTAAACGTACCGTTTTTTGCCCACCTTCATCCAGTTCTACTTCGATCACTTCACTGGTTAAACTTTCTAAACAGGTTAACATCGATCGCAGATGGGGATTGCTTGCTCCCGTGTCCACATAGAGGCGATCGGACAAACTACCCAAACGTTTCCAAGTAGTATAAAGTTTAGCCACGGCCTGCTCTAATTGTGTGGCTTGTTTAACCAGATCCGCCGCCGTATTTAGACAATCGACGCGCAAAGCTTCTTCTAGAGCCATTTCAATATCTAAATTACCCCGTCGGAGAGTTTGCACTTGGGCCGCCGCATCGAGATATTTGGCTAAACTGCGTGCTTCCGAGGTAATTAATTTTACCGTATCTACATCGGGATTAGCGGCGATTTCTTGACGGAGAGTGTCGATATGAGTATCGGGTAACTTTTCTAATTCTTTCACTAGGGGGGCGAGATGACGCGCCGGTAAACTGCCGTCGCTGGCTTTTTCCTTCACTTCATCGGGTAGTAAGTCTGAACTCATCGCCGTCCATTCATCGGCCAATTGCTTCACCTCTCGACGGGTAATTCTCTCCCCTTGTCGGGCTGCATCACTGACTAATTTTTGAATTTCGGGGGCAGATTTGGCCGTTTCCACGAAGGCGCGTTTACTAAAATTATTGATACTATCGGGATCTAGTTGTCCTTCTGCCAGGAGAGTATCGGCACTATTAGCCAATTGAATCAGAGCATAAGCTTGACTTTTAGTGATTTCTCGCTGTTTTAACCAGTTTAAAAAGCCCGTACCGCGACTATCACCGCCTTGCTTCTCTCGGTCGCGAATAGCTCGCAAAATTCGCCCCCGCCAGATTTCCGTTTGCAAATCAAAGCGATCGCAGACTTGCCAAAAAGAATCCAGTTGCTGCTGAAAATCATGATCTTGGATGGTTTCATCTTCGGGATCCGGCAGTTGAAAGTTAAACTCTAGAGGCGTTTCAAAGGCATCAATGATCGCGGAGGTGTCGGAGGGGAACGTCGCAGCATCAACCATATATGATAGACTCGGCAGTTAATCAGGCATTTTATCTTAACTCGCTCTGGCAACCCCCGACAAGCCGATTAATCTTCAGGTAAAACCCCACACCCCACACCCCACACCCCACACCCCACGAACAACTTTTTCAGCAGACCCTAGTTAGGGGAAGCATTGGGGGGACTCGGACTGGTGACTGGTGCGGAAGGTGTCGTCCCGGTCGTGGGACTCGGACTGGTGACAGGTGCGGAAGGTGTCGTCCCTGGACTGGTATCGGTGACAGGTGCGGAAGGTGTCGTCCCTGGACTGGTATCGGTGACAGGTGCGGGAGAAATCGATGGATTGGAAGCGGGATTATGACTCAAGAATTGCCAAGTGATCGCGGCAAGCAAACCGAGAACACCGACAGCGATCGCTACCCTCGGGGGAGAAACGTTAGTGGGTGCGGGGGGAGAGGTAGGACTAGAAACCGAAGAAGATGCTGGGGGGGGAGTGGGTATTGACGTCACCACTTCTTCCTCGGAGAAGGTTTCCTGACTAGGATCAAAATCTTGGTCATTAAGATCGAGAATAATCCGTTCTTTGGCCTCAGCATAAACTAAAGGCGTGACAGGTTCAGCCGCAGGAACTACCCGACAATAAACTAGGGCGATGGTGGAGTTATCGTGACCGTTTTTCTGGTTAGCTAGTTGTAATAAACTTTCCCCCACGGCGGTTACAGTTTTCTCTCCTTGCAAAAGAGGCACAATTTCACTGTCCCAGTATTGTTCTACCCGATCATAATCACTTAAACCATCGGAACAGAGCAGAAAAACACAATCTTGATCAACAATCAATCTCTGAACAGTGGGGTGGAGATTATTGGTGCTACTCATGCCCAAAGCTTGCACTAAGGCCCCGGCGTTGGGATACTGTATGGCATCACGATAGAGGAGATAGCCTAATTTCACTTCCCTGGAAGCGAGATCATCATCCACCGTCACTTGATGACAACTGTGGGCAGTAATCCAATAGATACGGGAATCCCCCAGATGGGCTGCGTACATTTCCTGGGCATGGGCAAAAGTCATGACGAGAGTAGTACCCATGCGCTGACGATCTTGTCTTGACTCCTGATCATTGCGTTGACTGATCAGATCATTGGTGACACGAATCGCCTGTTCGAGGGCAAGACTGTGATTCTCGGGATAGAATTCCATATCAGTGGTGGGACTGGGATTAATTTCCCTAGACAGGGTTTCGATCGCCAATTGAGCAGCGATTTCGCCCCCTTCCTGACCGCCGATGCCATCACAGACAATTGCCAGGGGATTTTGACCATGAGCGAGGGTTATGGCCTGATCCGCTGGGGGATAACAGGCATCCTCGTTGTGTTCCCGCAGCGGACCGGTATCGGTGCAGGTAAAAATCTCATAGGTGCGTTCTTGACCTCCACCGTAGTGCTGTAGTGCATAATCGAGGATAGCGATCAGGGATTCCGGGCGATCGAGATCACCGGATTCTAGTTCTTGGGTCAGGGATGCGAGAAAATCTTGAAGATTAGCGGCTGCCGTCGGGATCAGACCGGCCCAAAAAGCCCCTAAATCTCGTAAATTGGGAGCGGTAGCCTCGTCTTTGCTTAATTCTAGCAATTGCAGCAGCTGATTATTCACTCTCGTCAGAGAAGGGTTGAGCAGACTAGAGACCACGGCTTTTTTCTGGAGGGGATGCCAGAGTTTGGCCATTTGCCATAACCAGTGAATTTGCCTTAAATCGGAAGCTGGCGACCAAACCTCGGCCAGAGTAGGCAATAGTTCTGGATAAATTAATTCTCCCGTTTCATCGAGGGGAATTGTGCCGTATTCTAACAGCCAGATGTCCATATTTAAGCGTTCATCGGGACTGGGAATATAGCCGTAGATTTGGGGAATGTGGAGATGGAAGGGTAACAATTTTAGGTAGAGGGAAATCCAGCTAGGAGGTTCTTCCGGCGCTTGGGGTGCTTGAGCGGGTTTAGTATCAAGAACAATTTGTGGTTGTTTGACCAAATAACGATTATCAATTAGCTCACCAACACGATAATAGGTTCTCACCCAATCACCCATCATCCATAAATAGCGCTTAACTAAAGGAGTACCGCATTTTTCACAGAATCTATTAGTGAGAGGGTTCTGAGCTAGACAAGTTAGGTTTTGACATTGGAGGGTTGTCAGGGAGTCCATGAAAACTGCTTACTCCTAAAGCGCGGTTACTATTAAGTTAATAAAATAGCGTGTTTTTAGCCAGGATGACTGCCAGCATATTGCAGTGTTTCCCAAATTTTAACCTTTGTCGCTCGCTCGGAAAATATAGAACGGAGAAGAATACGCCAAATATTGCAATTTAAAATTGCTTGTGGAGATGAGGCGCTCTTGCAAGAGGCAACCCCCCACCCCCCTAGGGCTGTTTCATTCTCCCATGAGAATATCAAAAGTAAAAGCGATCACTGTCAGGTAAAATGAGAAGTGAACGCGAACTTTTGAAACATATGTTGAGCTTAATAGAAAAACTGAAACAAGTCAAGGACTTTCGGAAAGATCAAGGAAAAAGACACCCTTTATGGATAGTATTAGTAGTAATAATACTGGGAACAAT
>NZ_JACJQV010000149.1 GCF_014696875.1 Microcystis wesenbergii FACHB-1317
GTCGTCTCAAAATATTTCGGATACTTTCATCAAGATACAGAAATCGCAGACGGCGATTTGGTCTGAGATTGAATTTGATTGCTGGTATCTACAATTACGAACTTCGTTACCGACAAAAATATATATCTTGATTACTTTTGCAAGAGATCTAATGACGGCGGCGGTTACGGCGGCGTTAACGGTAGAGAATTGTGGAAAAGCGACGGCACAGCGGCGGGTACGGTTCTGGTCAAAGATATCGGCGTTTCTCACCCCTATATCCCTGGCACTTACCCCAACAATTTAACGGCAGTAGGCAATACCCTGTTCTTCACTCCCATTGACAGCGTTAACGGTAGAGAATTGTGGAAAAGTGACGGCACAGCGGCGGGTACGGTTCTGGTCAAAGATATCCGCCCTGGTTACTCTAGCTCCCTCCCCCGCTATCTAACGGCAGTGGGCAATACCCTGTACTTCACTGCCTTTGACGACGTTAACGGTGAGGAATTGTGGAAAAGCGACGGCACGGCGGCCGGTACAGTTCTGGTAGCCGACATCCGCCCTGGTTCCAATGGCTCTAACCCCCGCAATTTGAGGGTAGTGGGCAGCACCCTGTACTTCAGCGCCAATGACGGCGTTAACGGTTATGACTTGTGGGCTTTAAATGTGGGTACGCCCGCAGTTCCCACCCTCGCTATTGCCGCCACCAGTGCCAATCAAACCGAGGGCAATAGTGGCAGTAAAGCCTTTACCTTCACCGTCACTCGTGCGGTTAATACCACGGGAAGCAATAACGTCAACTGGGCAGTTACCGGCAGCGGCAGCAATCCTGCCAATGCCACTGATTTTGCTGGGGGATTGTTACCCAGTGGGGTAGTGAGTTTTGCCCCGGGAGAAAGCAGTAAGGTGATTACTGTTGACGTTCAGGGAGATACAACAGTAGAACTGAACGAAAACTTTACCGTCACCCTCTCCAATGCCACCAACGGTGCTACTATTACCACCGCTACAGCCACGGGAACCATCAATAATGATGACTTTATCGGTACTTCTGGCCCCGACACCCTTGTGGGAACCTCTGGAGCAGATGCCATGACTGGATTAGCCGATGATACTTATACGGTAAATAACGCCGGGGATTTGGTCATTGAAGCTCTCAACCAGGGAACCGATACCGTGCAAGCTTCCATTTTCTATACTCTTCCCAACAACGTGGAAAATCTCCTCCTCACCGGTACTGGTAATCTTAATGGCACGGGTAATGGCTTAAATAACCAGATTACAGGGAATAGTGGCAATAATAACCTCAATGGTGCTGCTGGTAACGATAGCCTCAATGGTGCTGCTGGTAACGATACCCTCAATGGTGCTGCTGGACGCGATACTTTAACCGGTGGGACGGGGACAGACATCTTCATCTTCCGATTTGGTCAGTCCACCGCAGCAGCCCTAGACCGAGTTACGGATTTTGCTATTGGTACTGATAAGATTGACCTGCTTAGTCAAGCTGGTGGGGCCATTAATGCCCCGGTCGCTTTTACCCGGGCAACAGATAGCACCACGACCAATATTAACACCATTGTTACTAACGTCTTTACCGATGCTAATGGGGCAACAGCCGGAAATCAAGCTCTCGGAATTAACAGTGCTGTTTTAGTGCGGGACAATAGTTCTTCTACTTACCTAATTATCAACGACGGTACGCTTGGTTTCCAAAGTGCTAATGATTTGGTGATTAATCTTACTGGGTTAACGGGTACTTTACCTGCGCTCGGCACTATTGCGGTCAATAGTTTCTTTGTCTAAATTGATGGGGGGGATTAATTCTCCCCTTTTAACAGTGTTTTTAGTATAGAATTAGGGCAGGTATTGCTAAAGAACCAGATTGTGAAACTAATTGTCTTTGATGATGAAAGTGAGGTAATCGTGCAATGGATACCCGATTAAAATATCAAGGTATTATTAAGACTGTTCTCCAGAATCATGCTAACTATCGTGCTACCTTACCTGATGGCTACACTTCTCAGGTTATATTTGATGATGAACGAGGACATTATCTAGTTTTAGATTTCGGTTGGAGTGGTAATAAGTATCTCCATGCAACACCAATTCACCTTAGCTTGGTTGTCGATAAAGTCTGGATTCAATGTGATGAAACGGAGGAAGGTATAGCTACTGATTTGATGGAAGCAGGTATTCCCAAAGAAGATATAGTTCTGGGTTTTCGTTATCCTAAAGTACGCAAATATACGGGATTTGCTGTGGCTTCGTGACCAAAAATGTTGAATCTATACATCAAACTTTATACACAAGCTGAAATTGCAAAAATGTTTTAGACAAACTCAATTATAAACAAAGTAATGCAATTGAGAATTTAATTTACCTTATCGTACTTTTAGCCCTGAAATATATGATAGCGATGATAGTTTAAAAAATCTAAATCTGGTAAAAAGCGATCAGGAACATTTAAAGTTTTACCGCGATAGTTGATAAAATTTAGTTCTAACGTCTCGCTACCTTGATCCTGAGCCTTTTTTTCGATCTCATGGCCAATAATTAATCTTAAATCCTCATCAAAACTAATTAAACCTCGATCGAAAGCAGTATCATGAGTACGAGCTAGGCACAGGCCATTATGAGGGTTTAAACGCTGTTCAGGAAATTGACTCCAGGGTAATATATGACTAGCTGTTAGTAACAGAGGAATGGGATTTCCTGTAATACAGCAACGATAGTTATATAGGGCTAAAATTGTCTTTCTAAAAAAGTTTTGTCCGATTCTAACTTTTCTGATTGCCTCGGTTTCTGTTTTGATATTTTCCGAAAAATCAAGTCTGGTAAAATCCTCTTGCTGTTCGTTGATAACTCCTAAAAGAACCTGTAATTTTTCCTCACTTTCTAGGGCTAATTCTGTCCAGTTATCCTCGAACTCCTGCCAGATTTGCCGATCAGCTTTACTGATACCTTTTAACCCCTGTACTCCTCGCAATTGATGCCTGGGATCGAGAGAACCAAAATTACATAATTTCATCACCAGGGCCGATGGTGTTCGCTGTAACTTTTCAGCGACTTCGATAATAACAGGATTATTGGTGTGGAATTGTCCATAGGGAAATTTATAGTATAAATTGAGAGCGATCAGCAGCTCATCCCTTGTCCATAAATTCTTAGTCATAACCCCTAGAAAATACCACGATCAGCCCTGAAATTACTGCTCAAATCAAATCGGGAAAAACTTCGCGCACTGCTGGATGAATTAACCGATGATTGGCGACATTTAACCCCTTAGCGAGGGAAACATCTTGATCTAAGGCTTTTACTCCATGGTTGGCTAATTTAATAACGTAGGGTAGGGTACTATTATTTAAAGCTTGAGTTGCCGTCCAGGGTACTGCTCCAGGCATATTAGGCACTCCATAATGTACTACTCCCGACTCCAAGTAAGTCGGTTGACTGTGGGAAGTGGCCCGCAGAGTTTCCACGCAGCCTCCTTGGTCCACTGCCACATCGACAATTACAGAACCAGGGGTCATTTTGGCGACTAAAGAGCGAGAAACTAGAGTTGGCGCTCGTTTTCCTAAGACTAGCACTGCCCCAATCAATAAATCGGCCTTAGGAACCACATTTTCTAATTGTGCCGGGCTACTATAAAGCAATTCTACCCTGGAACCGAATAAAGTTTCTAAATAGGCCAAGCGCTCGACGTTAATATCTAAAATAGTTACTTTTGCTCCCATACCGATGGCAATTCTGGCCGCTTCCGTACCCACCACACCACCGCCAAGGATAACCACTTGTCCAGGACTCACCCCGGGGAAACCCCCCAGTAAAACTCCCCTACCTCCCTGTTGTTTTTCCAGATAGCGGGCCCCAAATTGTACCGAAAGACGACCGGCAATAACACTCATGGGAGTCAAGAGAGGCAAACGACCATCGGCAAGCTCGACCGTTTCATAAGCGATCGCAGTTGTTCCCGACTCGATTAATGCTTCCGTTAAATAGCGCTCGGCCGCTAGGTGTAAATAGGTGAATAGGAGAGCTTCCTTGTTTAAAAAGCCGTATTCTGCCTTCAGCGGCTCTTTTACCTTGACAATTAGCGGTTTATCCCAAACTTGGGCCGCTTTTTCCACAATTTTGGCCCCGGATTTTTGGTAATCTTCATCGCTGAATCCAGCACCCAATCCGGCGGCCGTTTCCACAAATACCCTGTGACCGCGATCATTGAGTACACGCACACTACTGGGACTCAAACCGACGCGAAACTCTTGATCTTTAATCTCTTTGGGAACACCTATTTCCATAGTTTGCTTCTGGGGGACTATTTCTCACTAGGGTATGCTGAAAAAGTTTTTCGGTGGGGGTAGGGTGTGGGGTGTGGGGTGTGGGGTGTAGGGTTTTAGCCATTTTCAGGGGAAAAGTCCCTGAATTTTCCCCCGGATCACTCCAAGGGCTAGTACTTATCGAACAATGTTTTTAGATTTATTCAGCCAACCCTATAGTTGCGAGTTATCAGGCATACTATTTGGGAATTTTAGCGACTTTTTTGGTATTCTTCGAGCAAATCGATTAAATCCACCTGACATTTGGTGGGTAACAAATCCGCTAGAGAAACTTGCAGATGACCACCTCCGAGGGTGACTTTAATCTCCCGCAGGATAGACATGACTGCATTCTCACTTAAACTGTCGTTTTCGAGCAAAGGGAAGACTTTTTCGGCAACGACGCTGTGTAAATGTGCTTCCCGGAGATAGAGATGCCATTTAGCCACGTCAATGTAGATATTGTCGCCGATTTGGGCCGCCAGATTTTCGATGTCCTGAGTTGTGTTAGCCATGGGATGTTACCGAGTAGTTAGCGATCGCCGCTATATAAATCAAATGTCCCACCAATAGAATAGCCCAAATTCCCGTGAACAGATTTAACCAAGTCCAATCGGAAAATTTAATGATATGAAAAAACCACAACCCTGAATTAATCGCTAAAAAACCCGCTACATGAACGGCGAAATTCATGCGATCATCTAAACGTCGGAAAGCGGGATCGTTTTTGCGGTCGGGTTGACGGGGCCAACGGGGAGGCATAAGCAGTGATCAGTTATCAATTATCAGTTATCAGTGTACCGTTTTTTTTAGCTAAGTTAAGTTGCCAGAGTGCCTATCCTCACCAAGAAGTTAATTTTTGTCCTATTACTTATCTACTGGCGACAATTTCCACTTCGGGTAAGATTTCTAAAGATAAACGGGTTCTGACGGTGCCAGAAAGACGTTTAAGCAGTTGTGGGCGTAAATCGCGCAGAATATAGATTAATTCGTCTCCGGTGCGCCATTCTTCCCTTTCTGTTACTACCTGTAGGGAATTATCGCGACGCAATAGTAGGGGCAGCAGTTCGCCATTTTCAATTAATTTAGTTAATCTGGTCTGTTGTTCGCTCAAATCATTGCCTTTAAAGATAGTTTTACCCAATTTAATCTGATTATCGTCTAAATACTGATTCCATTCCTTGACCGAAAAACTAGGGAGAAAAACCTGATTAACCTTATTTTTATCTGGGTTGGGGGTTCCCGCAAAGGCAGCCAACACCCGGGGAGGATGAAATTCCTCCCTGGCTCTTTGGGCTAAAACCAGATTAACCTCGCTATTATTAGTCAAAACCAGAAAAGTCCCCATGGATTCGATGCCCGCTTCTTGCAGTATTTTTGTATCAAGTGCGCTACTCTGCAGCACCGTCAAACCCTCTTCTTTTGCTTGCTGACAGGCTGCGGCATCCGTATCGATTAAAACCACGGTTTCCCCTTGTTCTTGGAATAAACAACCGATTAAGCGACCTAGGGGATTACAACCGACGATTACTGCCCCTGTTGCCGCAGAAGAAGTGATTTTTAGCCCTTTTGCCACCCACCGCGCCGTTAATCCCTGAATAAAAACGGTCATTAAAATTGTTAAAAAGACTAAAGCTTTGATCGCTTCACCGCCATTAATACCGGCACGGGTGAGTAAAATGGCAAATAAAGAAGCTACGGAAGCGGAAACGATTCCCCTAGGGGCAACCCAAGCGATAAATAGCTTATGTCGCCAATTTAGGTCACTTTTTAGGGTACACAGAGCCACACTCAGGGGACGTACCACCAGCATCAAGACTAACACCGTCAGGACGCTGCCCCAACCCAAAGCGATGACACTGGCGATCGAAAGATCCGCCGCTAGTAAAATAAACAGTACCGACACGCAAAGAGTGGTTAATTGACCCTTAAAACGCCTTAATAACCGCTCATCGGGAACGGCCGCCGCTTTTAGCACGATTCCCGCCATTACCACCGCCATTAACCCCGATTCACTGCGACTAAATTGCGATAAACCAAATAACCCCCAGACTCCCGCTAAAACCACGAGATTTTTTAACTCAAAAGTCAGAAAATTGCAAGTTTTTATAATAAAACTTAACAATCCGCCTCCAGCAATGCCGATCGCCGCCCCGATGCCTAAACGCAGGGTTAAACCGGTGATAATTTCCATGGGGCGGGCATGACTATCAATAATCGTATTTAGCACCACTACGGCTAAAATTGCGCCCACCGGGTCGATTAATACCCCTTCCCCTTCCAAAAGCGTCGCCACCCGTCGATCTACGGCTACTTGCTTCAGCAAAGGCCCGATCACTGTCGGACCAGTTACCACCACTAAAGAAGCGTAAAGAAAAGCGATCGGCCAGGGAAATTCCCCCAACCAGTGGGCTGCCATACCGCCACCGATGAGAGTGATGGAAGTACCGAGGGTGACAAGATTGCGTAAACTGCCAGAAACTCGCCCTAATTCCCGTCCGTTTAGGCTTAAACCGCCTTCAAATAGGATAATCGCCACAGAGAGGGCAACAAGGACTTCTAAGCCAATTCCCAGACTTTGGGGGTGTAGAATTTCCCAACCATCGGACCCTAAGGCAATCCCAAAAATGAGCAGGAAGACAATACTGGGAACTTTCAGGTATTCGGCAATGACTTGGGCTGTAATCCCCGCCACCACAGTGATGACAATTTGCAGGGTAAGGGCGAAAGATGGATCCATGTTTAGCGATCGGTTGTCGGCTATCGAGGCGGAGTTATGGTTGGGGTTTAATGATTCTAATTATAGTTTTGATTGCTGCTCGGGCCCGGTCGGGAGGAAATAAGCATATTCCAGAAAACGGGTTTCTCAAAGAAACCCGTTTTCTATGGCAATTAAGCCTTATCACTGTCTGGCTTTGGCTTTAACTGGCGTTTAACCAATGCACCTAAGCCTAATAAGCCTAACCCTAAAACGGTACTAGGTTCGGGAACTTTCTGTCCTGTTACGGTTAAGGGAAAAGAAACCGCTTGAGCCGGAGTACCCGTGCTGGCGGGAATCCAAGCATTTTGGAAAAAGCTCCCTGCATTTCCATTTACAGTTACGGGATTTCCTCCTGAAGTTGTCATCAGAAAAGGAGTAAAACCAGTTGTCCCTGCTGTCGGTGACACCCCTGTTAGGTTGTAGTCTGCCCAGTAAGTGCCTGGCGCGAGAGTAAGACCAGAACCACTGAAATTGGCAGCAATGCTGATAACTGATAACCCACGAGAAAATATAATTGTAGCTACCTACCCATTCCTGATTAATTCCTATGGCAGAAGAAACCACCACCCCCGCAACTCCGGCAGCAGCAGCAGCAAAACCGGCTCAACCCGCAGCTGCTAAAAAACCCAAGCAGCCTACCGTCGAGGAAAAACCCTTGGCTGAATTTATTGAGCAGCATTTTCAGCCGGCACTGGCGGCAGCCTTGCAAAAGCTGGGTATAACTGATATAAAGCTATCCTTTAAACAGGATAAAATTCCTGTGTCTGGCGTTTCTAGCTCTCCCTGTTGGCAGTTAACTGGCAATTGGCTCGATGGAATGCGTCAATTTAGCATTTATTTTTGGGAAGAAGACATCAATGGTAAAAAGGCTTTTTCGCAAGCTGAGGGCGGCGCTCAACCTAGTACCCTTGAATCATTTATGATCGATGAAAGGAAAGTTAGTCTTGATTTACTGTTGTTTTACACCCTGCAACGGCTTAACGGTCAAAAGTGGTTGACGAGAAACTAAAATTGCTGAGGATTAGCGATCGAGAAGGGGGGTAAAATGAGTATAGACGACCACCGCTTATCGATCGCCAATAGTAATTATGCGTGTATTTGTACTACTTTTTAACGCGGGTACAGAAAACGAAGGTATCCACACCATTCAAATGGGAGCTATCAATAAGGTGTTGATGTTTGAATCAGAAGATGATGCCACCCGTTATGCTCTACTGTTAGAGGCACAGGATTTCCCGACTCCCACGGTAGAGAAAATTGATTCGGAGGAAGTGGCAGAATTTTGTCGCAGCGCTGGCTATCAAGCGGAAACGATTGAAGCGGGTATGTTGGTAATTCCCCCCGAAAGCAACGCCGAGGAGTTGGATTGGCAAAAAGAGGAAGTCCCCCCCGCCGAGGAGGAGTTTTCCGAGATTCCCGATGCGGAGTTAGACAGCATCCGTCGTCGTCTAGAAGGACTTTTGTAATCCAGTGATTCAGTGAACAGTAATCAGTAGTTTGGAGTCAGAAGACAGGATAATAAATCAAAATTGTTCACTGATAACTGATAACTGACCACTGATAACTGATAACTGATAACTGATAACTGATAACTGACCACTGATAACTGATAACTGATAACTGATAACTGAATATGACAACCGTGGGGGAATTGGGCGAAAATTTGGTGGCGGATTGGTGGCAATTACAGCAATGGCATATCCTCCAGCGTCGTTGGCGTAGTGGCGGCGGTGAAATTGATTTAATCGTCTTGTCTAAATCTCAGGCGATTCTCGCTTTTGTCGAGGTGAAAACCCGCAGCGCTGGCAATTGGGATTTAGGGGGCAAATTAGCGATCGATGACCGTAAACAAGGGAAAATTTACGAAGCTGCCCAGATATTTCTCTCCTTTTATCCCCAATGGTCCGATTTAACCTGTCGTTTCGATGTGGCGTTAGTTAGTTGTCAAAAAAGTTCTCTATTAGCTTTACCTGAGTTTTCCCTTGATTATCCCTGTCAGCTACGGGCAGGTTATCAATTGCAGTTACAGGAATATCTCGTGGCGGTTTTCTAAAAACATAATATGCCCGCCTAGGTAGGCGGGCTTCATCTTGTACAAACGATATGGACTCCTAAAAATTTAACGGACTCAATACAATAGAGGTTTACGGAACTCACAACAGTCTATCTGTCAACTATCAAGATTTCTCAGTTTACCGACTCAGGTGCTGATTACGGCTCACTCCATCTGTCCTATATCGAGCAACAGAGGCGAAACCATACTTTACTTTACAAACTTTGAGAATCTGCGTCCGATTTAGCTGTTGCGTTGAGCTAGAGCAGGTGGCACAGGCTCTAGGTCTTTTTGCCTGGAAGGAAGTTGAGTCGCTTCCTTTGTGCCTTATGTTTTTAAGATAACACGTTTGTCAGGACCCGATCGACCTTGTGATTAAAGTTTACATTTATTGATTTTTAGCAAAAATTGCCGTTACAAAACTATAGGAAGTGGGGTATGGGGTGTGGGGTGTGGGGTGTGGGGAGAATAAATAAAATAATCTCCTATCTCCTGACTCCTGACGACCGACTCCTGCCTCCTATCTCCTGACTCCTGACGACCGACTACTGATTAGGGACTGAATCTCCTGTCTGTAGGCAAAAGGAGCGCGACTGAGAGCCTCTTGAAAGAGGGGTTGAGCCTCTTGATTTTTGCCCTGTTCTTTTAGTACGATCGCTGTGGCTAAAATCGGTCGGAAATCGTTCACATCCATTTGTTGAGCTTGTTTATAGGCTTTTAAAGCTTCTGGATAATTTTGCTGCTCGAAGTAGATTTTTCCTAAAAGTAACTGAACGGAAACGATATCGATTAAACTAGCAGGATTATTGGGATCGGCAGCAGCTTTTAAGGCCCGATCAAGCGTGTCTTTGACCAGACTAATCGCCTCGATAGGGCGGTTTTGGCTGAGAAATAAATTAGTTAATCCAGTTAAGGCCCGTAGCTCTTGGGGATGGGAGGCTAAAAGGGCGCGATAACTGCCTGTGGCTCCTGGGTAATCCTCTATTTGCTGTTTCGCTTCTGCCAAAAGTAGTAGATAATCGGATTGTTGGGGGTTAAGTTGCGCCAATTTTTCTAAAGGTTCGATCGCTTGCCTTAAATCACCCTGGTGTAAGCGAGTATCTAATAATCCCCGCAAAGCCGTCTGATTATCGGGTTCACGCTCTAAAACCATCTGATAACCCAGGGCTTGACTGGCTAATTTCTCTTGTTCCACTGCGGACAGATGACTCTGGTCCGAGGAGTGCTGACTCTGGAGAATAGAAGTCAATAGCGGCATGATCGAGAAGGACAGTAAAGCAAATAACATCAGGACGAGACCGATGGACAGCCAACGACGGTGAGAGAGAGAAGCTTTCATAGACTGGGGTGCGAGGGGACAGACAAGAAAATGTTATGGAAATCTGGAGATTTGATTAGGGGATCGATCGAATTCGCCGCTCTTTATTGAGTACAATGGGCAAACGGTCAAGACTCAAAAGGGTTTTGACTAGGTTGACAGTCAAAAGATCATGGTTCTTAATATATTAGATGCCAGTAGAGTCGCCCTAGAGGGTTATTGTAACCCCCCAGATCGCGCTTTTGACTTGCTTGATTACTAATTTACTATGTGTCTCCGCCGCTAGGAGTGTGATATGAATCGTCCTGGGAATCGGTTTACCGAATCACCGAAAACCCCCCCGACTCCTGAAATGGAAATTCAGGAAGTCCCCCTTGAATCCCCCCATACTGAGGCTGATTTAGCCGTAGAGTCAGCCGCCACCGAAGAAGTCAAACGCCAACAACCGATCCCCCCTCCCAGTCATCTGCGGCAGTATCGGGCAATCGGTCTCGTCTATGGCCATTATCAGCGATCGGAGGAACAATTAACTAAAGGCAATATTTTAACTGCCGATGGTACTCTGATCGATTCTGTGATTCTCGGTCGGGTGATCAGTTTGGTTAAAAATCATCTCGATCTGGAAAAACCCCATCTTTGGGTAGTTTATCCGCGCACCCGTCAGGAAAATGATGCCCTTCATGTTCAGATTGTCGGTGTTTGGGAACCAGAAACCCTGAAAAAGGAGGATGATCAGGAGATAGAGCCTCTCCTCGCTTCTACCTCGGGTTATTTCTCGATTCGAGGCGAAGTCATCTTTACCGAACGGGAAAATCAAGCGGTAGTGGTCAAAATCCGACAAATGCCCAAAACTGAAGCGGACAAACCCAAGTTTTTTAAACTAAAATTGCGCGGTACTTTACCCAGTAAACCGGTCAGTCGTTTTTGGGATTTTCAGGTACAACTTAAAGGAGATGCCTTAACCATTTTGGAAGGTTTAGACCTAGGTTTTGCCAGCAAGAAAAAACCGACGGGTAAGGGAGGTTTTAAAAAGCCTTTTGATAAAAATCGTCGTCCCTCGGCCGATAGATATTCTCGACCGGAAGGGGAAGGAGAAAAACGACCTTTTACCCCCGGACAATCCCCTATCCCTCGGCCTTCCCGACCCAAACCAGTATCGGAAAACTAATTTTTTTCTAAGGATGGGTGAGAAACCCATCCCTAGTCTAGGACTTGGTTTTGGGAGTTACTTGATACTTAGTATTGGGAATATAAGCGCGAATGTTATAACTATAATCTGTTCCCAAAATCTCGGCGATAAAAACCGCTAACTCAGTGCCTAAAATCGCTTCATCGGCAGAATTGAAAGATTTATAATCTTCTATTAACCATTCTTGACCACCATTAACTAAAGTACATCTAAATGTACCAAGAGATTCGGCAATTTCTGGATTTTCTGTATAGTTTCTCGTTTTTACTTTCCCCGCACTATCTGCCCTCAAACACAATTGATTAAGTTCTGCATAAAATTTGGCAGGAATTTTGTCTAAATCACCCCCTTTAGTCACCCAACGCATAAAAAGATGGAAAGACCAAGGAAGATTGAGGTAAACTAGATAAGATAAATAAGATAAACCCAGAATAATTGTTAAATATAAGGAGGAAATCAGGAATTTATTATATTTCTTTTTTTGGTAGCGATTTAAATGTTTAGCTAAATCTAGCTTTGATTTTCTCATGAATTTTAATTACTCAAAAGTAATTCGTAAAGAATAAGATGTATAAAAAAATCCTGCGTTTTGCTCCGATTATCCTGTCCTTGAGTTTATTTATTCTAGCGGTCTGGGCAATTAGTCAAGAATTTAAACACTACACTTTTGCCCAACTCTTGGCTAGTTTGGATCATATTACCACAAGTCGTAAGCTAGAAGCTATTTTTTGGATGGCCTTGGGTTATTTGTCGATGACGGGTTATGATCGCCTAGGTTTTTATTATATTAATCATCCCTTAGCTTTAGGCACTATTATCCGCACTGCTTTTATCAGTTATGCTCTTGGTAATACCATTGGTTTAACCTTATTTTCTGGGACTGCTATCCGTTATCGTTTCTATACTCCTGCGGGGGTGGGGGTGGTGGATATTGCCAAAGTTATCACTTTTACCCATTTAAGCTTTTGGTTAGGAATGTTAGGGATTGGTGGTGTAAGTTTCCTCCTCGATCCCCAACGGATTCCTCAACTTTTAAAATTACCTTTTTTAACTACTAAACCTTTAGGAATAATTTTTTTATTGCTGGTTACGGGATATTTTTTCTTGACTCTCACCTATAAAAAACCAATAAGAATCGGCCAAGAAAATATCTATTTACCCTCTTGGATCCTTTCCCTGGCTTTGATTTTGTTGACTTTTATCGATTGGATATTAGCCGCTAGAGTTCTCTATCTTCTACTCCCGGACAACTATAATACTTCGTTTTTAGGATTTTTCGGTCTCTATGTATTTGCTATGACGGCAGGGGTATTAAGCAATGTGCCGGGAGGAATAGGTGTTTTTGAGTTTATCATGCTGAGATTACGCCCCGAATATGTATCTAATGCCGAGCTTTTAGGCTCTTTAATCGCCTATCGAGCTATTTATTATTTCCTGCCTTTAATTGTCGCTTTTGTCTGGTTGTTGGGTTACGAAGCGCGCAGAAAATAAGACCCGTAAATTAGCTTAAACGGACAGAAAAAGTCCCCATGCCGTCATAGCTGGGGAGCATCAATCTAGTAGGCTAAAGTTTCTAAAGTTTCCCGTAGATAGGAACAAATGCGAGCATCAGCATCGTCTCTATTTTTACCTGATTCTAGTTGTTCTTGCTGCCAACGCCGAAAACCGGAACTAGCGGCGATGGCTTGTTTTAAATGCTCCCAAGTGTGATGATCTTTGTGAAGCGGGGTGTCAGAAAATGTGGTGGAGTTGCCCATCTTTACCTCTGGTGGTAGGGTTGCACCTTTTAACATAACTTAAAAATCGCTGAAAATTCTGATAACTGGGACACAATTAGGCAGAAAAAGGTGTTGCCTAGCGGGAAATCTGCGGGGATGCCAACACCTTTTTTGAGGAAATCTAGCGGATTTTTAGGATATTTTGCTGGTTTCTGCCGCTTCTTCCGTCACCACTGCCTGATTTAAAGCTGCGGGGGGAATGGGGATAGGAAATACCGCCGGCAGGTTAGCGGCGGCATCTTCAGGAGGCTGCCCGGAGTGAAAACGACGGTAACTTAAAACACCGGCTACGGTGATTGCTCCTGTAGCGGCGGCAACCCCTAAAATAAGTTTGTTAGGATCCACATGGAAGGTGGTATTGCTGCCAAAAATGCTTTTACCTTTAGCGAAAGCACAAGCGGAGGCGCTGCCGGCATCAAGAGTACCTAAAACAATGCCACTGACGAGGGTGGCACTAACGGCGATGGAGGTGAAAAAAGTTTTCTTCATAATTGCCTTGGGATAGGTTGTCAATAGCGATTATCCTTGCATTATAGATATCTCCATCACAATTGTCTATTTTATTTCCGTTGGTGACATTGGGATAATTTTGTTTAAGAATCATGAATTATCAATATCGTGTCGGGGGTAGTCTTGCCTATAACCATCCTACCTATATCGAGAGAAATGCCGATCGAGAACTGTTAACGGCGTTGAAAAATGGTCAATTTTGCTACGTTTTTAACTGTCGTCAGATGGGTAAATCCAGTTTAAGGGTACGAGTGACTCATATTTTACAGCAATTGGGCATGGATTGCGCGTCCGTAGATATAACCAGTCTTGGCAGTAATGATAATTTATCCCAATGGTATAACGGCGTGATCACCCGTTTGTTTTTAGGATTTAATCTGACGGGAAAAATTAATCTTAAATCCTGGTTGCGTGAGCGAGAGGATTTACCCCCCGTGCAGCGTTTGGGACAATTTATTGAGGAAGTTTTATTAGTTTATTGTCGGGGAGAGAAAATATATATTTTTATCGACGAGATCGATAAAATTCTCAGTTTACAGTTTTCTCTAGATGACTTTTTTTCCCTGATTCGTTATTGTTATAACCAAAGAGCGGAAAATTCCCAGTATGAAAGAATTACTTTTGCTTTATTCGGTGTGGCTACCCCGGCAGATTTAATTCGCGAAAAGACCCAAACATCTTTTAATATCGGCCAAGCGATCGAATTAACAGGATTTAATTTGACCGAAATTGCTCCTTTAGCCGCAGGATTATCTAGTCAAAGTAATTATCAACCTGATTGGTTAGAAAAAATTATTTTTTGGACGGGAGGACAGCCATTTTTAACCCAGAAAATCTGTCAGCTATTGTGGGAAAGTGATTTAGATATTGAGACGCTGATCAAAGAGAAAATTATTAATAATTGGGAATCTCAAGATGAACCGGTTCATCTGCGAACTATTGCCGATCGCTTGTTAAGAAATCAAGACAAAGCGGGTCGTTTGTTGGGCATCTATCAACAAATTTTAGAAAAGGGATCAATCCTCTATGATGATAGTCCGGAACAAGGGGAATTAAGGTTATCGGGGTTAGTGGTAAAAAAAGATAATCAATTAGTAGTTTATAATCCTATTTATCGAGAAATATTTAATCTCAATTGGCTGGAAAAACAATTAGAGCAATTGCGTCCTTACTCAGAAGCGATCGCCGCATGGCAACAGTCTAATTATAGCGATGAATCGCGGCTTTTACGCGGAAAAGCTTTAAATAATGCTCTCGATTGGTCTCAGGGTAAAAGCTTAAGTAATCTTGATTATCAGTTTTTAACTGCTAGTCAAAATCTCGATAAAAGAGAGGCAGAAATTAGCCTAGAAACTCAGAGGCAAGCTAATAAAATTTTAGCAATTGCTCACCAAAAAGCTACCAAAAGAATTCAAATTGGCTCGGTAATTTTAATTGCTTCTCTCTTGGGTTCTCTCTTAGCTTTTATTCAGGTAAAACAAGCGTGGCAGCAAGTAGAAACCGCTCAACTAGGTATTCAATTACAGCGCAAAGGTGATAGTTATTGGCAACAATTTCAATTTGAACAATTAGAATCTTTAATTGCGGCCATGCAAGCAGTCAATAGTTTAAAAAATATCGTTACTGATGACCAAACCCTGGGTAAATATCCTGCTACCAGTCCAATTATTACCCTCCAACAAATTTTAGATCGCATTCAAGAAAAAAACCAACTGCAAGGACACCGGGGGACTATTTATAGTGTTAGTATTAGTCCCGATGGTCAAAAAATAGCCACTGCTTCTCAAGATGGGACGGTAAAAATTTGGAATCAAAAAGGTGAGAATATTCAAACTTTGATCGGTCATCAGGGAGCAGTTTATAGTGTTAGTTTTAGTCCCGATGGTCAAAAAATTGCCACTGCTTCCGAAGATAAAACCGCCAAAATTTGGAACTTGCAAGGGCAAAATTTAGTCACCTATCCTGACCATCAAGAATCAGTTTATAGTGTTAGTTTTAGTCCCGATGGTCAAAAAATTGTGACTACTTCCAGGGATAAAACCGCTAGATTATGGAATTTATCAGGTGAAACTTTACAGGTATTTAAGGGACATAAAAGATCGATAGATGCAGCTAGTTTTAGTCCCGATGGTCAAAAAATTGCCTCCGCTTCCCGGGATGGTACGATTAAAATCTGGGATTTATCAGGTAAAATTATCTTGAGTTTAGGTCAAGAAAATATTGAGGCTTTTTATAGTGTTAATTTTAGTCCCGACGGTCAAAAAATTGCTGGGGCAGCCGCCGATAAAACTGCTAAAATCTGGGATTTACAGGGAAATTTAATAGCTACTTTCCGGGGACATCAAGATTTTGTCAACAGTGTTAATTTTAGTCCTGATGGCAAGTTTATAATTACTGCATCTAGTGACAGTAGTGCTAAAATTTGGGGAATGCAAGGGGAAGAAATAACCACTCTTAGAGGACATCAAGAATCAGTTTTTACTGCTGTATTTAGTCAAGATGGAAAAGAGGTGGTAACTGGATCGAGTGATGAAACGGCTAAAATTTGGCAACTGAACAATTTAAATCAAGCTAAGTCCGATAATACCAGTGTTAGCATTAATTCCCAGGGCAATATTATCGCTATTGCTAATAAAGATGGTCAGATTACTTTACTGGATTCACAAGGTAAAAAAATTAGAGAATTTACCACAAAAATGCGCTCAATCTATAGTCTAGCTTTTCATCCCGATGGTAATCAGATGGCGATTACAGGAAGAAATGGAAAAGTACAAATCTGGAGTCAAAAAGGAACAATGCTTCAAGAATTTACCGCTAGTCAAGTACCGATTTATAGTCTTGCTTTTAATGGGGAGGGAACAGCAATAATCACGGGAACAAGCGAGGGAAAAGTTCAATACTTGCATTTAAGTAATCATCGACCTCAATTAATTAATTCCTGGACAGCCGATGATAATATTATCTATGATTTGGTGTTTTCTCCCGATCGCCAAAAAATTGCTACTGCTGCCCGGGGAAAGATTAAAATTTGGGATTTGCAGGGCAATCTTTTAAAGGAGATTAAAACCGATTCTTTTCCCGTTTATGGAGTTAGTTTTAGTCCCGATGGTGAAAAAATTGCCGCTATTTCAAGGGATGGTACAGCTAGACGCTGGGACAGGGACGGAAATTTGCGCTCCGAGTTTAAAATAGAAGAAGATATCGTCTATGGGATCACTTTTAGTCCTGATGGTCAAGAGATTGTGATTATTGCTAGGGATGGTCAAAAGCATCGATGGCCTTTAGAAACGGAATATAATTATTTACAAAAATTGCTCGATCGAGGTTGTCTTTGGTTAGAAGATTATCTCAGGAATCGTCCCGAAAAACGAGAAGCTCTATCCCTGTGTACTAGGAAAATAAAACCATTCACCTTTTAAACTTGGTTTGACTGGGTGGGGGGGAAGGTTAAATTAATTAGTTAATTTCTTGGGTAATTATTGCCTAACCCACCCGCTAAATAATCTTAACTTTTAATCCGATGAGGGGGGATTTTCTTCCCTTTTTGAGCGAGTTTCTGGGGGAGTATCTTCTCCGATAGTTTTTTCTGGGGGCAAATCTTCCTCGGTAACTTCAATAATCACCGTTTCGCTAACGGCAATAGTTTCGACTTCAACAGTTGCGACAGGTTCAGTCAGGGGAATTTCTGAGGGAATTTCTGGGGGATTTTCAGAAGGGTTGATCTCTTCTATTGCTAAATCAAAATCATCGAAATCATCGAAATCATCGAAAGTTTCATCATCATCAATAATTTCCGCAGCTTTTTCCCCAATTTCTGTCACTGATTCTGTAGTAGTTTCCCCGATAGCTGCCGCTTTTTCGACAACGGGGGCAACCGTTTCTTGAGCTTTTTCCCCAATTTCCGTCACTGATTCTGTAATAGTTTCCCCGATAGCTGCCGCTTTTTCGACAACGGGGGCAACCGTTTCTTTAACCGTTTCTTTAACTTTTGCCGCTACTTTCTCAGGTTTAGCTTTAGTTTTGGGGGATTGGGAGGGAGTAACTTTCCCCAGACGATTGCCTAACCAACCGACAATAGTAAATAATTTAACCGGTTTGTCGGGATAAAAAAGTGCTTGTCTGAGTTTGAGAGTTTGCCAAGCAAAAGCAATAAATAATATGGCCGCGGCAGCTTGTCCGAGGAGGATAGCGCCTGTAATCCTTCCCGCGCACAACCAGAGAACAAGGGCATAGAATAATCCTACCGCACTCCAGAGAAAATCATCTTGACGGTGGCGATCGGGGGCGATAAAAGCGGTGGTGAGGAGGTAGAGACTACTTAATCCCACAACGATCGCTAGGATATAGGGCAACATTTGCGATTCTCCTTTGACATTTCCTTTTTTATTGTGCGTTATTTGGGGTCGATCGAGTCTATTTTTTGATTAATTTGGGAAATTATCGAGTCAGATCGTCTTTACCTGTGTTTATGAATAGCCAGCGTTAATATTAGGAAATTCTTCGTTTATCCTCTGCTGCTTGTGCTGATCAGATTAAACAAGCTTTCGGATCAAACAATTAAGTTTTGAGATTTAACAAGCAAAGAGGAATTAGGAACCCTTGATCAACCCACAGACAAACTGCTATCTTTAGTAATTAGTGCCGATGAGAAATATTTGATTATTGTTAGGGCTGACAAAACTATAAAAATCTGACAGAATAAAGCGTTTCTCCCCTAGATGAGCTGCGTTTTTGCGACTGAAATCCTTACTTCGGCAAAGTTTTATTTATACTTCACCTTGACGAGAAACGCTGGCAGTAGGATAAAATAGTAAAATTAAGACAATTGTTCCGAGGATTCTGCCTAATTTATTTAATCCTAACTAACGTTTTTTAATTAAACTCAATCCCGCAGCAATTAAGCCTAAACCCAATAATCCCCAAGTGCTACTAGGTTCGGGAATTCCTAAGGCTTTCAGTGCCAATTGACCGATTAATTGATGACTGCGGGTGGTGGGATGAATATTATCCCAAAAAAGGTATTCATTCGGATTAGGACAAACTTGGATAGGTTGCACGGGAATTCCGTCTTGAATGGTACTTAAACAAGCTTGATCAACATTAGTAAATCCGTACTCAATGGGACGATTGCGAGCATCGGCAAACAGGGAAAAAATGTCAAGGGAAGTAATTTCAATACTGGGGAGATTTTGCGATAAACTACTCAAAGTGAAGGCCAGTAAGCCGTTATGAGATTGGGTGATTAGACTAAGATTGCTGGAGTTAGGAGTTGATAAGGTGGCGGGTAATTGCCCTAAATCCGGTAAATTGGGAATGAGAAAATTTCTAGCACCAGCATTGTAAAGATCAATAATATAATCGCCGATATTGTCAACGGAATCACTCACATTGATTGGCTGATTACCAAGATAATCATTCGCACCACCAAAGACAATATACAAAGCATCAGAGTCCACGGCTGGATTTGTCAACAAGAAACCGCCTACTTGTTGTTCAATGCCGGGCAAGCCGGGAGCTACTGTGTTAGCATTGCCGGTAGTGGCACCAGCGATAGCAAAATTTGTCTGTAGAGTGGGGGTGAGTCCTAGGGATGTTTGCAGATATTCTACCCAAACTATACCATTAGAAAATCTTTGGTCGTAGGGAGGCTGGGGGGCAATTCCTCCAGAGGCAATAAAAAATCGCCCAGCATCGGAGAGACTATCCCCAAAAACAAATGCCTGGCTAAAGGCATTCGCTGCGGTGGGGACGCAAAAGGAAAGAATGACAAAACCTGTAACAGACAGAGATTTTTTCAGATGGTTATTGAACATAAAATAGATGGGATTCTACCCTAGATCAATTAGCGTGTTCTGCACAAGTTAACATATTTTGGCTCAAAAAGCTTTTTTTGTAAGATATTTTTAACAAATCCGCTCAAGGGTTTTTAAAGTTAAGAATTTAACTTTTGCTATGATTGACTTAAACCCGACAGCTAGTTGATAGCAGAACAGTAGCTGGGGGTCTAGAGATGAGGCCAAATCCCGTCACACTTCCTCTTGATGAGCAACGTTGTCTTAAATTATCAAAATCGAAACTTATGCCGACAATATTTTATTGGGGAGAAGATGAATTTGCTATTAACCAAGCGGTGAAAAATCTGCAAGCAAAACTTCTTGATCCCAATTGGATACAGTTTAATTATGATAAAATTAATGGTGATCGCAATGAGGCAATTATCGAGGCCTTCAATCAAGCGATGACTCCAGTTTTCGGCATGGGAAATCGTTTAGTTTGGTTAGCGGATACGGTTATTTGTCAACAATGTTCCGAGGATATTCTCAAGGAATTACAGCGCACTTTGCCCAATTTACCCGAAAATTCCTATCTGTTATTAACCAGTGCCAAAAAACCCGACTCCCGCTTAAAATCGAGCAAGTTTATCCAAAATCAGGCAGAGGTTAAAGAATTTGAACTAATTCCGCCTTGGAAAGTCGAGGAAATTGCCCAAAAAGTTAGGGAAATTGCCAAAGAAGTGGGGGTAAAATTAACCCCCGATGCGATCGAACTCTTAGCAGAATCAGTGGGAAATAACAGCCGCTTGTTGTGGATGGAG
The DNA here is from genome assembly GCF_014696875.1 of Microcystis wesenbergii FACHB-1317. Lineage (GTDB taxonomy): Bacteria > Cyanobacteriota > Cyanobacteriia > Cyanobacteriales > Microcystaceae > Microcystis > Microcystis wesenbergii_A. The sequence continues at coordinate 20,503 of NZ_JACJQV010000149.1, forward strand.
TTAGAAAAACTGCGTTTATTTAAAAATAATTCGGCGGGAACTATTGACAAGAAGGACATTTTAAACTTAGTCAACGCCAGCAGTCAAAGCAGCCTACAGTTAGCCAGTGCGATTTTAAAACGGGAGACAGGCAAGGCCCTCGAATTAGTCAATGAATTATTAAATCGTAACGAGAACCCCCTGGCTATCACCGCCACCCTAGGGGGTCAATTTCGCACTTGGGCAATAGTAAAATTAAAAATTGAAGAAGGAGAAAAAGACGACAAAAATATCGCCGCCGCCGCCGAAATTGCCAATCCCAAGCGACTATATTTCATCCGCAAAGAGATACAATCTTTTTCTTCTAAGCAACTTCTCGCCACCTTGCCCATACTTCTCGAATTAGAATATCGTCTCAAGCGGGGTGCAGAACCTTTGGCAACTTTGCAAACAAAAATTATCGAACTTTGTTGTTTATTGGTGAGTTAAGTAGGGAGGCACAATTATTTGTAGGATGGGTTAGCGGTAGCATAAACTATGCGGGCGTTGGGTTTCATGCTTCAACCCAACCTACGTTCATCTTGGCAAACAAAAATTATCGAACTTTGTTGTTTATTGGTGAGTTAATACCCTTCCTTGCTGTTCAGAAATCCTCTAGAATAAGATTCTAGAGACTTCTAAATAATCACAATGACCGATGATGCCATCCCTAGTCTAAATTTAGCCATCGCTAGTTTAGCCACGAGTAATCATTTCGCCCGTTGGGTGACGAAAGCACCCCTACCGGGGGGATATGTGCATCATGACTGTCAATGGACCGAGACTCTAACCACGGAATGGATGGCATGGCAGGAAATGTTCTGTCTGGAAAAAATGCCGACCTTGCCGATGTTAGAGCAATTAGAAGCAAATTATCGACCTAAACTGACTCTTTCGGGAGAAGGCGGCAGTTATGGCGGTCGATTAATGCAGAAACTAGGTATTAGTCTCTGGCAATGGTTATTTCAAGCATCAATTAGTCAAAGTTTTGCCCAAAGTCAGGGAATCGCCCTCGGCAAAAATCAGCCCCTGCGAATTCGCTTGGAATGTCGCAATCCCTATTTAATTCTGCTGCCCTGGGAAATTATGCAGCAAGCAGGTAAACAGGCCATATCTCTGCATCCGAATATACTCTTTAGCCGCACCACCAGCGATGTGGACCCACTGCCACCGATAAAACCGAGTAATAGTCTCAATATTCTCTTAGTTATCGGCGAAAAACAGATTAAAACCGCCGCTAGTTCCCTCAACCTCACCGCCATTAATACCGATGGAGAAACTAATCCCGACCAGGCACTGGAATCCGAGGCCGCCAATCTCATCGGGTCTATCTCTCCTGGGGGCAGTAGTTCCCTCCAGAATTGGGGAGTGAAAGTCAAAGTCGATACCCTAATTCGACCGGGGGCCGAAGAACTGACCAAGGCCTTGGATACGGGCAAATATCAAGCTTTTTTCTACGCCGGCCACGGAATGGCCGCCCCCAATGGCGGTTCCCTATTTCTGCGGCCAGGGGAACAGCTAAACGGGACGGAGTTAGCCCAAGCTTTGGTGAGAAATCAGGTCATTTTAACCGTTTTTAATGCCTGTTGGGGTGCTTATCCCGCTAAATCGGGTCAGGAGATGATCCCCCGCAGCAGTCTGGCGGAAGTCTTGATTCACCACGGCGTTCCCGCAGTTTTGGCCATGCGAGATGCGATCGCAGATCGAGAGGCCTTGAGTTTTATCGAAGTTTTTACCCGCACCCTCTTCGGGTTCAAAGACAAAGAAGCGCAGATGTCCAAGTTGTTTCCCGGTCCGAGAGTCCCTATTGATCAGGCCGTTCGTATCGCCAGGCAGCAGTTATTAACCCTCTACAAGTACAATCAACCCGCTTGGACTTTGCCGATCCTCTATATGCACCCGGAATTCGACGGGCAATTGCTGCAAACCCTTGATGAGACTCAATCACCGACGTTTATGCCCAATATCTCCGGAACCATGCCCGCTGCTTTCTTATACTATCTCGATCGTCCCGAAAGAAAATTGTCAATCCGTGGTGGCGGCATGAATATAGGACGGGACAGGGAAAATGATCTACAGATCGCTGAAAAATGGGTTAGTAAAAACCATTGTCGGATAATTTGCCGTAAAAATGCCGATTATCCAGACTATCAATACTTTCTCGAAGATTTCTCCCGTTTTGGTACTTTTATCTACCAAGATGGCCACTGGAAACAGGTTCATAACCAAGAAGTTCCCCTAGAGTCCGGTTTACAGATTCGCTTCGGCAGTCACCAAGGCCAAATCCTCGCATTTGTGGTGGAATAATTAGGGTTGGCTGAAAAAGTTTGTCGTCGGGGCAGGGTGTGGGGTGTGACCCCCCCAACCCCCCCGACATCGGGGGGGGTGTGGGGTGTGGGGTGTGGGAAGAATAAATAAAAATAATCTCCTGTCTCCTGTCTCCTGACTCCTGCCTTCGTTAACTAACTTTTTGCTTCCTCTTTCAGGGAATAAATTGGTTTAAACCAACCTTTGCGCCAGAAGTAGAAAATCAAGCCCCCCGCTACGGCTAACATGACTAACCAGACAAGGAAATAACTCCATTCTCCTTTTAATTCTGGCATATTCTCGAAGTTCATGCCATAGACACCAACGATAAAAGTTAAGGGAATAAAAATCGTCGAAATTACGGTTAAAAACTTCATAATTTCGTTTAATTTATTGCCCATAGTGGACATATAAACATCCATCAAACTCGCCGCTAATTCTCGATAAGCTTCGATAATTTCCAGAATTTGAATGACGTGGTCGTAGGAATCCCGAAAATAAATTTGTACTTCATCACTGACTATACCATGATGGTCACGCATCAGTAAATGTAGGACATTTCGCATCGGCCAAATTAAGCGACGCAGTGCCAATAATTCCCGACGGACATCATAGATTTCCTGCATTGTATCTCGATCGGGATTACTAATAATCGCATCTTCCAACGCTTCAATCCGATCTTCGTAGTGTTCTACCACGGGAAAATAACCATCGATAATCGTGTCTAATAATAAATAGGTTAAATAATCCGCCCCCGATTTCCGTACTCGTCCCTGGGAAGTGCGAATTCGATCTCTCACTATCTCAAAACAGTCCTGTAATTCCTCCTCTTGAAAACTTAAAAGATAGCGTTTTCCCAAGACAAAACTCACCTGTTCCGTATCAAAACCGCTTTCATCTTCCTTCAGTCGCACCATCTGAGAAATCACTAACAATTGATTGTTATAATCTTCTAACTTGGGACGCTGCGGCACATTAACCACATCTTCTAATAACAAAGGATGCAGATTAAAAATTTCCCCTACTTGTTTTAAAACCGTCTCACTCCCTAACCCTTGAATATCCATCCAAGACACGGTATTTGTGCCAATATAGGGGGCGCAAGCATTGGGGGTAATATCCACCTTGCGAATGGCGTTATCTTCATCGTAGTCAATTAAAATAATCCGCGAGGGTTTGGCATCCGGTTCAATAATTAATGTCCCCGGTTCACTACCCGGTTCATCATAAAAATAATCGAAGTAGTCTTCTTCCTCGTCTCCATCGGTATCGGGACGATTGTTAACGAATATATCCGGTTGTAGTTGGGTCATAAGCTTACAACAATCTGGCTAGTTTGGGCAATAAGAAAACAGAAAAGTTAAAAAATTTAATTTGCCTAAAGTTACTATCTATCGCCATGAGATTACAGTAAACTGAAGATTGTTTACTGATTTATTCCCTCCTGATAATTGTCAACGATGAGATTAATCGGGAGAATTAGCAATATTGACGGCCAAAATTTATGGAATCCGCCTCTTTTATTCCCCGTCTAGTTATCCCCGTCGGTGATCCCGCCGGAATCGGCCCTGAAGTGGTGTTAAAAGCGATCGCCGATTCCCCAATCTCGTCTATTTGTCAGATTACTCTAATCGGCACAAGAACGCTTCTCGAAAAAGCCTATCACGATCCCCATCTTCTCGATCGCTTTTCTCTGATCGATTTGCCCTACCATCAAGAAAAAATCGTTTGCGGGCGTGGGGATGCCCATAGTGGTGAAATTAGCTTTCTTTACCTGCAAGAAGCCATAAAACGCACCCTCAAGGGCGAATTTGATGGTATTGTCACAGGTCCGATTGCTAAATCCTGTTGGCAGTTGGCCGGTTATGATTTCCCCGGTCAAACGGAGGTTTTAGCTACCATGGCAGGAATTAACCGTTATGGGATGCTATTCGTCGCTAAATCCCCTCACACCGGCTATAACTTACGCACTCTCCTCGCCACTACCCACATCCCCCTGCGAGAAGTTCCTGATGCCCTGAACCCCGATCTGATGACCCGAAAATTAGACCTATTGATCGAGTCTTTAAAGCTAGATTTCGGCATCGATCGCCCCAAAATCGCCATATCCGGCCTTAATCCCCACAGTGGCGAAGCGGGAAAACTGGGAAGGGAAGAAAAGGACTGGTTACAGCCTTGGCTAGAGTCAATGGGACAAAAATACCCGCAAACCCAACTAATCGGCCTTGTCCCCCCCGATACGCTTTGGGTGGAACCGGGACGCGCTTGGTTTAGCGGTCAAGGGCAACCCGCCGACGCATATCTGGCATTATACCACGATCAGGGACTAATTCCCGTCAAATTAATGGCTTTTGACTGTGCTGTTAACACTACCATCGGTTTACCTTTTGTTCGCACCTCTCCAGACCACGGGACGGCTTTTGATATCGCTGGCCTTGGCATCGCTAGACCCCAGAGTATGCAAGCGGCGATCCAATTAGCGATCGAATTATGTCAGCAGCGCCGTACAGATGGGTTTTAGCTGTTGGGGAATTAGGAAGTGGGGAGAAGGGAGAATAAATAAAAATAATCTCCTATCTCCTGACTGGAAAGAGGGTTTGGGGTGTGGGGTGTAGGGAAGGAAACCTCTTTCCTCTGTGGGGGTGAAAATTTTTTCATCGGGACTGACTGGAAAATAGAAGCTGAAATAAGGCAAATTCGTCAATCATAATAAATCCGTTGAGTATAGGCCACATATCAGGAGAGGCACTCCTGCAAGGGGAGTGACTCTTAAATGATTACAGATGTATCAGCAGCTGCGTGTAAGCATCCCACCGAAAAACTAATGCGCGGGGGGTTTGGGGGCGGCGCCACGCCCCCAACGGGGGGTTTGG